>JAJZNB010000123.1 GCA_021848085.1 Actinomycetes bacterium | reverse complement strand
CCTGTGGATAACCCGGTGGGAATGCCACGAAACAGCACGAAAGCCCAGGACAGTCAGCCCGAAAGGCGCGAAGATTCAAAGCACAGGGTGGAGGTGATGGGAATCGAACCCACGGCCTCGACATTGCGAACGTCGCGCTCTACCGACTGAGCTACACCCCCAGCGGCTTCAGGATAGCGCCCGTCCGCCGGGACCTGGCACGCTCGGCCGGGCCGCTGCCGCTCACCGGCCGAAGACGTCGGCTTCGGCTCAACGGACGGTCTAGGCGCCGGAGCGTTCCGTCTCCGACACGGCGGAGACCTGCAGGGCCCGTTGCAACCGGGCCTGCAGCACGGTGGTGGTCAGGTCCGATCGGCTGCGCTCGAGCACAGCCCGCAATGAGTCGGCGGTGCGGCGCAACCCGCCGGTGATGGCATCGGGGAACTCGACGGTGACGAGCAGGTCGTAGACCTCTTCCATGGCCGACAGCAGCTGCTCGGCCGTGACCAGGTCGCCACCGCGCAGCCGGTCGAGCAGCGAGCGCCGCAGTTCCGAGGCCGCCTCGGCTAGCCCGTTGAGCCAGGCGGGCAGGCCGACCTGCAGCTCACCGGGGCCCGGCACCGGCTCGGCGGCCACCAGAGCGGCGGTCAGGCGGGCTTCGGCGTACTCCTTCTCCGCGTCGTGGAGGAACCCGGCTGCCGCCAGCGGCGGATGCGGCGCCAGTGCCTGCTGGGCCCGGCGTAGCGCCTCCTCGGCCTCCGCCGCGCGCTGACGGGCAACTTCGGGCTGCAGACGGTGAACGGCCCGGATGCTCAGCCCGCAGGACCGGATGGTCACCCGGCAGGAGGCCAGCGCCTCCTCACGGGCCTGGTGAACCCGCTGCAGCACGGCCAGGGCCTCGTCACCGAACCTGGCCAGTGCGTCGCCGACCGCCACCGACGCGCCCTGGCCCGGCCTGACGTTCTCCACAGGGTCAGCGGGCGGCGACCCGAGCGGGCGGCACGCTGTGCTCAGGTGCCCGATGCGGCAGGAAGCGCAGCTTGGCCTCGCGCTCGAGGGCCAGACGCCGGGAATGCACCAGCAGCACCACGTAGCCGACCGACACCAGGCCCAGCAGCAGCGCCAGGAGCAGCAGCGCCGAGACCGCCATCCCCACCAGCGCCGAGCCGAGCGTGCTGGCCACCAGAGCCGTCAGCACGTCGCGGCGACGCCGGCACGCGTCGGGACGGAAGTACGGGTCGGGGCGGCGCACCTGGCCCTCCCCGTCGAGCAGCATGTCGTCTGGATGCGACCGTGCCATCAGCAGACCGGAGCGGCTGCTCACCAACGGCAGGCCCGACGGCATCGGCTCACCGGCCCGCAGGGCCTGCAGCCGGGGAGCCCCGCGCCGGCCGGACGGGCCGGTTCGTTGCAACACCCCGAGCTGTCGGTGGAACTTCCCGATCGAGTCGACCGAGTGCTTCTCGGCCCGCCGACGCCACATGCCCGGCCCCAGCACTGCCAACCAGATAGCCGCGATGAACACGAGGATCACGATCGTCAAAGCCTCTCGACCTGCCTTCCGATGCTCAAAACCCTACGAAGTGGTCTGTGCCAATTGGTGGATGGTCGGGAACCGTCCGATGCCCCCGTTCGCCCTCGGGCCGGCCCAGGTTCTAGCCAAGCCGAGAGCGGCGCGCAACCGGTCCGGCATCGGTGCAGGTGGGGCGGGGGAGGCGCCTGGCGTCAGCGCGCCTGGTGTCAGCGCGCCCGAGCCGACCAGCGGCCGTCGACGGCGCTCACGACGAGGTCGCACCCGAAGCAGGCCGAGACCGCCTCGGAGGTCAGGACCTCAGCCGCCGGCCCGCAGCCCACCATCCTCCCGGCGCGCAGCAGGGCGGCATGGGTGGTGCCTGGAGGGACCTCCTCGAGATGGTGGGTCACCAGCACCAGCGGGGCGGCGGCGGGGTCGGCGGCGAGTGCGGCCAGCCGGCCCACCAGCTGCTCACGCGCGCCCAGGTCGAGCCCAGCCGCCGGTTCGTCGAGCAAGAGCACCTCCGCTTCACCCATCAGGGCCCTGACCAGCAGGGCCCGCTGGCGCTCACCTTCCGACAGCACGCCCAAGGGCTGGTCCTCTACCCCGCCCAGGCCGGCGGCGGCCAGCAGCTGCTTCGCCCGGCGGTGATCGTCGGCCGAATACTGGTGCCACCACGGTTCGAGGGCGGCGAACCGGCCGGTGAGGACCAGATCGTGAGTCGACAGCTCGGGACGCAGGCTGCGCAGCAGCGTCTGACTGACGAAGGCGATGCGGCGCCGCAAGGACCGCACGTCGGCCTGGCCGTAGGTCCCGCCCAGCACCGTCACCGTCCCTCGAGTCGGGAGCAGCTGCATGCCGGCCACCTTCAACAAGGTGCTCTTTCCCGAGCCGTTGGGGCCGAGCACCACCCACCGCTGCCCGGTGCGCACCTCCCAGTCGATGCCGGCCAGGATCGCCCGCCGGTCGCGCACCACCGCCACCTCGTGCAGCGCCACCACCACCGGCCGGGCGCCGCCGTCGGCCGGCGCGGCCACGCCGGTGGCGGTCCCGGTCTGCTCGCCGTTCATGCCTTGAGGGTGCAACACGGGACGCCTCGGCCGCCAGAACAGCTCGTGACCGTCATCTGGCGACGACGCGTCGCGCTCCGAGGGCGGGCCCCGGCCAGGTCCGGCAGCCGGCGGCGCGGCTGACGACAGGGTCGCTCAGCCCGTCGGGGAGCGGCCCAGGATGTCGTCGAGGACCCGGTCGAGCTCCTCGGCCATCGGGTCGGCGGCCGGACGCCGCTGCACCACGCTCCACAGCGCCACGCCGACGCAACACACGGCGTAGCACACGGTCACCAGCAACGATGCCACGATCACGATGCCACCCACCACCCGAAGCACGTCAACCACGTACCCAGCGTGAACCGGCCCGCCGGCGCCGAACACCGAAGGATCCGCATCTCGACCCCCCGGATTCCACGGTGGTCACTCGTCGCTCCTGGCCGCCCGGCCACCAGGTGGGCCCATGGGCTGTCCGCCCCAACCGCTCGCGTCGGGCAGAGTCCAACGAAGGGGACCAAAGGACCTAGCCCAGCCGCCACCGTCGGGGCCCGAATTGAGCAATACTTGGCGTGGCCGCCCACGGCCACCGTGGGTGCAGAAAAAGGAGCGGGGGCATGGCCGCACGTGCGACCACAACAGCAACCTTGGCTGCGCCCGAAAGCGACGAGCTGGTCGACGCGATCATCCGTGTCTGTCGAGCCATGATCGCCATCGCCGCCGAATCGCTCGACGAATCCGCCAGCGACGTGACGCTGCCGCAGTACCGAACGCTGGTCGTGCTGTCGGCGCAGGGCCCTCAGCGCCTGGCCGACCTGGCCGCCGCGCTGGCCGTCAGCCCCTCGACGGCCACCCGGATGTGCGACCGGCTGGTCCGCAAAGGGCTGATCGACCGCACCCGCGATCTGATCGACCGGCGGGAGGTCAACCTGGCCCTGACGGCCAGCGGGCACGCCCTGGTCCAAGAGGTCATCGACCGACGGCGGGTGAAGGTCCAGAGCCTTCTGGAGGCCATCCCGCGTGACCAGCGCAGCGGGCTGCGACGCTACCTGACGCTGCTGGCCGACACGGCAGGCCAGTCGCCCGAGCCCAACTGGTCCACCGGCTGGCCGCAGTAGCCGGCCGACAGCTCGAGGCCGCGATCAGTCGCCGGCGATGGCGCCGGAGTCGTGGGCGCCGGCCGCCACGTACACCGTCTTCACCTCGCAGAACTCGCGGATGCCGAACCCCGCCAGCTCCCGGCCGTAACCCGACGCCTTGGTCCCCCCGAAGGGCAGCTCGGGCTGCGACGCCACCATGGCATTGACGTAGACCATGCCGGCCTGCAGACCGTCGACGAACAGGCGCCGCTCGGCCTCATCGTTGGTCCAGACGCTCGAACCGAGACCAAACCGGGTGTCGTTGGCGATGCGCAGGGCATCCTCGGAGTCGTCAGCTCGGAACACCAAGGCGACGGGCCCGAACACCTCCTCAGTCGCCACCCGCATGCTGGGCGTGATGCCGGTGACGACGGTGGGTGGATAGAAGAAACCGGGCCCGTCGGGCACCTCACCACCGCAGAGGATGTCGGCTCCTTGCCGGCGGGCGTCGTCGACCTGGGCCGCGACGTCGGCGCGACCTTGGGCGGTGGCCAGCGGGCCAACCGCAGTGGCGTTGTCGAACGGGTCGCCGACGGTGAGCTCCGCCATCGCCTTGGTGAAGGCAGCCAGGTATTCGTCGTAGACATCGGCGTGGACGATGAAGCGCTTGGCGGCGATGCAGCTCTGCCCGTTGTTCTGCACGCGGGCCTCGACCCCGACGGCCACCGCCCGCTCCAGATCAGCCGAGGGCAGCACCACGAACGGATCGCTGCCGCCGAGCTCGAGCACCGACTTCTTGAGGGCCCGGCCGGCAGCTTCTGCCACCGAGCGCCCTGCTCCTTCGGACCCGGTCAAGGTGACCGCCCGGACGCGGTCGTCGGCGATGACGTCGGCCACCTGACCCGAACCGATCAGCAGCGTCTGGAACGCCCCTTCGGGGAACCCGGCCCGGCGGAACAGACCCTCGAGTAGCAGCGCCGTCTGCGGCACGTTGGAGGCGTGCTTGAGCAGCCCGAGGTTGCCGGCCATGAGGGCTGGGGCGGCGAAGCGCACCACCTGCCACAACGGGAAGTTCCACGGCATGACGGCCAGCACCGGCCCCATCGGTTCGAACACCACCCGGCTGTCCGCCGCCGCCGTCTGCGCCGGCTGGTCGGCCAGCAGGGCTTCGGCATGCTCCGCCATCCACCGCATGGCGTTGGCGCACTTGGCCGTCTCACCCTTGGCGGCGGCGAAGGTCTTGCCCATCTCGGTGGTGAGGACCCGCGCCACCTCGGGAAGCTCACCTTCGAGGAGCTCCGCCGCTGTCACCATCCAGCGGGCCCGCTGGGCGAAGGTGGTGGCCCGGTACTCGGGGAACAACGTGTGAGCCCGGGACAGGCGCTCTTCCACCGCTGCCTCGGCGTGCGGTTCGAAGGTCTGCTCTGTCTGTCCTGTGGTCGGGTTCACCGTGCCGATGGCCATGAGAAGATCATCCCACCGTCTGGTGCCGGGCACACCCCCGGCGCCGAAGCCAGCCCGCTGGCGCCCAACGGCTCAACGCCGGTGGCGACGGGTGCGGACCCTCACCTCGCGGTCGGCGACCACGATGCTGCCCAGCAGGGTGAGGCCGGCGACAACCGCCACCATGAAGCAGACGAGGCCGACCAGATGCAGGTCGACGACCTCACCGGCGCTGGGCGCCAGGCTGAAGATGGCCGAGCCGACGACCAGCGCCGCCACCACCAGTCCCATGGCCATGCGGTTGGCCAGCTTCTGGAGGCTGCGGAGCATCTCCGCCTCGTCGAAGGCGTGGACCTTGACGCGCAGGTCCCCCTGGGCCAACGCCTCGGCCACCTTGTTGGCCCGGCGGGGCAGCTCCTCGACGAAGTCCCGCGCCTCGAGCAGCGCCCCCACCACGGAGGCGGCCGTCGGCTCGCTCTCACCCGCAACGATCTGCGGAGCGTGACGCCCCACCGCCTCGGCCAGGTCGAAGCCGGGGTCGAGGATGTGCACCACCATGTCGAGGTCGACCAGGGCCCGGCCCAGCAGACCGAGCTCCGGGGGAGGACGCAGTCCGGCCTCCCCGCAGGCCCGGGCGACCTCCATCATGGCCTCACCGGCAGAGAGCGCCGACCGCCGCGACCTGGCCAGCGGGGTGCGGCTGCGGGCCACCACCTCGGCCACGTCACGCCGCAGCCGCTGGTCGTCGAACTCGTCGAAACGGCGTCCGAGGCGGGCCATGACGTCGGCCGCCAGCTCGCCGCGAC
This sequence comes from Actinomycetes bacterium, assembly GCA_021848085.1. Taxonomy (GTDB): domain Bacteria; phylum Actinomycetota; class Acidimicrobiia; order Acidimicrobiales; family UBA8190; genus JAJZNB01. Next base: position 21,315 of record JAJZNB010000123.1, on the reverse strand, counting down.
CGTCGTGGACGGCGATGACGAGACGCAGCAGCTGACCCCGCACATCGCTGTGCAGGTAGCCCACCATGCCCAGGTCCACCACGCCCAGACGGTGGTCGGTGGTCAGCATGATGTTGCCGGGATGCGGATCGGCGTGGAAAAAGCCGTGCCGGAAGATCTGCTCCAGGTAGGCCCGCAGCAGCTGGTCGGCCAGCCAGTTCCCGTCGAGGTCGGCCCGCACCACCCCGCTCAGGTGGCCGAGGTTGGTGCCATCCACCCGCTCCATGGTGAGCACCCGCCTGCCGGTGAAGTCCGGGATCGGTTGGGGTACCACGATCACCTTCTGCTCCTCGGTGATCGCACCCAGCACCGTCAGGTTGCCGGCCTCTCGGCGGTAGTCGAGCTCGTCGATCAGCGACCGGCGGAACTGGTCGAAGAAGTCGGCGAAGCCGTAGCGGCGCCCGGCGTCGCTGTGGGTGTCGAGGAAGGCGGCGAGCTCCCCGAGCACCTCCATGTCCTCCTCGACCCGCTGCTGCACCCCGGGACGCTGCACCTTCACCACGACCGGCCGGCCGTCGCGCAACGTGGCCCGATGCACCTGACCCAACGACGCCGAGCCGAGGGGCCGCTCATCGAAGCTGCCCAGGGCCCGGCGTGCCTCGACGCCGACGTCCTCGGCGAACACCGCCCGGGCGGTGGCGCCGTCGAAGGGGACGACGCCGTCCTGGAGCCGACCCAGCGCCAGGGTGTAGGCCGGCGGCAGCAGATCGGTGCGGGTGGAGAGCATCTGCCCGAGCTTCACGAAGGTGGGCCCGGCCGCTTCGAGCCGGCTGGCCAGCCGGCTGGCGGCGGCGGCGTCGCCGACGGACCGGGACGCCGCAGGGCCGGTGTCGAACAGTTCGCGGTTGGCGACCAGCAGCCTGCCGATCTCGCCATAGGTGCGCAGGCGGGCTCGGGCTGTCATCAACCCGCACCTTCCCTTCTATCGCCGCCTCGAATCCCGCACGGCATCGGCCGCCACGGCATCGGCCAGCACGGTGCGCTGCACCTTGCCGGTCGTGGTGCGCGGCAGGTCGGCCACGGTGAAGTAGCGCTTGGGCCGCTTGTGGGGGGCCAGCATCCGGCGGGCCTGAGCGCGCAGCTCCTCCTCGCTGGCCGCCCCGACGACCGCCGCGCAGACCTCCTGCCCCCAGTCGGGGTGCGGCAGGCCGAACACGGCCACGGCCCGCACCCCTCTCACCTCGGTCAACGCCGCTTCGACCTCGGCCGGATAGACGTTGACGCCACCGCTGATGACCAGGTCGTCGCGACGTCCGTCGATGAAGAGGTAGCCGTCGTCGTCGAGCCGGCCCAGGTCGCCAACGGTGAAGGCCCCGTCGTCCCAGGCGGTGGCGGTGGCCTCGGGATCGTGCCAGTACGAGAACCTGGCGAAGTCCGGCGGGCGACACCAGATGACCCCCCGATCGTCGACGTGCAGACGCCGTCCGGGCCGGGCCCGGCCGACGGTGCCGGGGCGCTGGAGCCACTCCTCGGGGGAGCACACCGTGAACTGCCCTTCGGTGGAGCCGTAGAACTCCCACAGCGCCCCGGGCCGAACCCGGGCCATCGCCGCCCGCTTCACGGCCGGGGGGCACGGCGATCCGGCATGGACCAGCAGCCGCAGCGACTCGAACCGCTCGGGGAGATCCCGCTGGTGCAGCAGCCGCTGCAGGGCGGTGGGGGCCATGAAGGTGGTGGTGGGCCGGTGGTCGCGCAGGGCTCGCAGGGCGACCCCCGCCTCGAAGCGCGACAGGATGACCAGCCGTCCCCCGCGCAGCAAGGTGCCGCTGGCGAAGCGCACCGACACCGAGTGGTACATCGGCGAGCACACCAGGTGCGTGTCGGCGGCGTCGAACCCCCACAGGTCGGCCTCGTCGTCGAACTGACGTCGGGCCTGCTCCTCGGACAGCACCCCGGACCACACCCCCTTGGGTCGGCCGGTGGTGCCCGAGGTGTAGTGGATGGGCCGGCCCAGCGGCACCTCGGCCAGCTCGCCCGCCGGACCCTGCAGCAGCCGCTCGAGACCGGCGGCGTCACCCACCACCAACGCCGGCTCGGCATCGGCGATCAGCAGATCCCGCTCGGCGGGCAGCAACATGGCGTTGAGCAACACCGGGATGATGCCGCTGCGCAGCGCCCCGAGGACGCACACCAGCAGGGCGGCCGACGAGCCGAGGCTGAACGCCACCCGATCCCCGGCCCGCAGCCCGGCCACCGCCAACGCCCCCGCCACCCGCCGTTGGGCGTCTTCGGCGGCGGCAGGCTGCAGCACCTCCACGGTCACCGGTGCCGAAGCCACGGCCGATGGGCTCATGCCACAGCTCCGGCCGGTCCGCCCACGGCGGCATCCCCGACACCAGCCGGGCCGGCCGGGTCGTCGAGAGCCTGCAGGATCCGAGGCCGCCCCAGGCCGACAGCGGCCACCACGACCAGCAGCGCCACCCCCGAAGCGACGGTGACGAGGCGGATGCCCACCGCACCGGCCACAGCACCCTGCACCAGCAGCCCGATCGGGTAGATCGTACCCAGGGCCATCATGTAGAGCCCCAGGATCCGACCCCGGGCGGCTTCCGGGGCGTGCAGCTGGATCACCGTGTTGAGCCCCGACAGCACCCCGATGTAGCAGCCGCCGACCACCACGATGGCCGCCGCCGTGCCCCACAGCCCGGGGGCGATGCCATAGAGCACCAGGGCGCCGGGGAACGCCACAAGGGCGGCGGTGACCATCCGCCGCCGGCCCAGGGCGGCGGCAACCGGAGCGATGGCAAGCGCGCCGGCAACGGCACCGATCCCTTGCCCGGTGACCAGCACCGAGGTGGCACCGGCGCCGTGGGAACCGCCTTGGGCACCGTGGAGGCCGACCACCGCCACCGCCGGGATCAAGCCGATGAACGGCGATCCGACCAAAGCCACCACCGAGATGAGGACGATGGCGCTGCGGCAGCCGGGGATGGCGGCGGCGAGGCGCGCCCCCTCGGCCATCCGGCGGACGATGCCCGGCCCGCTGCGGACGGTCTCACGGCGCCGGAGCCGGACCAGCACCAGCGCCACGACCACGGCGGCGAACGAGGCGGCGTTGGCGGCGAAGACCCAGGCGGCCGAGCCGACTACCAGCACCACCCCGGCCAGTGCCGGGCCGATGACCCGTCCCAGGTTGAACTGCGCCGAGGAGAGCGACACCGCCCCCAGCACGTCCTGGCGGGGGACGAGGTCGGGCAGCATGGCCTGGTAGGTGGGGAACCCGATGGCGGAGGCGACCCCGCCGGCGAAGGCGACGGCGGTGAGCGTGCCCGGTCCGGCACCATCGGCTGCCAGCCCAGCCATTCCGAGGGCGAGCACCGCCTCCGCCACGGTGGTGACGATGAGCCAGCGACGCCGGTCGAAGCGGTCGGCCAGAGCTCCGCCGACCGGGGCGAGCAGCCCGTTGGGGACGAAGGCGGCAGCCGCCACCGCCCCGGTCCACAGGGGGTTGCGGGTGCCGGCCGTCACCAGGTAGCCGAGTGCCACCGTCTGCATCCAGGTGCCGATGTTGGAGACCAGGGCCGCCGACCAGATGAGGGCGAAGTTGCGCGATCGCAACGGCCGCAGAGAGGAGAGGACCACGGCCTGACGCTACCGTTCCCGCCCCTGGTCGCCGTAGGCCCGCACCTGCCATCGACGGTGACCGGCCGGAGCCGCCGCCCTCCGCCAAGGGATCCGGTGCGGTCGAGGACGCCGGTGGTCCCGAGGACCTGCCGGCGCTGGCTCACGCTCAGCCGCCCGGTGACCCCAACGCACCGGAGGCACCGTGTTGAGCTGTCACCGCCCGGCACCAGAACCCCCCCCCGGCACCAGAACACTCCTGGCCTCCCGGCACCGGCGCGGGCTGCCGGCGGCGCGTCTTTGACGCGACACTGGGGTCGTGAAGCCCTCGAGCCCCACCAGGCCCGTCGACGCGCCGGGAACCTCTGTCGGCTCTGCGCCCGACGCCGCCCCCCGAGGCCCCAGCGAGCCGGCGCCAGGCGCCGCGGCGTTCGGCAAGGCCCTCGACGAGGCCACCCGCCTGATCGGCGCCAGCCGGCGGGTGCTGGTCCTGACCGGCGCCGGCATCTCCACCGACTCCGGCATCCCCGACTTCCGTGGGCCGCAGGGAGTGTGGACGAAAGACCCCGAGGCCGAGAAGCTCTCGACCCTGCAGCACTACCTGGTCGAGCCCGACGTCCGGCGCCGAGCATGGCAGGCCCGGCTGGCGTCACCAACCTGGCAGGCGCAACCCAACGCCGGGCACCGGGCGCTGGTGGAGCTGCAACGCCAGGGCCGGCTGCAGCTGCTCGTCACCCAGAACATCGACGGTCTGCACCAGCAGGCGGGCAACGATCCCACCCTGGTGGTGGAGATCCACGGCACCGCCCACGAGGTGGTCTGCCTGACCTGCGGTCACCGACAGCCGACCGAGCGGGTCCTCGACCGCGTCCGTGCCGGCGACAGCGACCCGTCGTGCGAGGAGCCGGTGGGGCCTGGCGGCCGGGCCTGTGAAGGCATCTTGAAGTCGGCCACCATCAGCTTCGGGCAGAGCCTGGTGGCCGCCGACCTGGCCCGGGCTGACGCCGCGGCCCGCAGCTGCGACCTGCTGCTGGCGGTGGGCACCACCTTGTCCGTCCATCCCGTCGCCGGGCTGGTGCCGACCACTCACCTGGCCGGAGCGAGGATCGTGATCGTCAACGGCGAACCCACCGAGCACGACGTGCTGGCCGACGCCGTGGTCCGCGGCTCCATCAGCGAGGTGCTGCCCGCCGTCGTCGGTGCCAACCCCGCCGGCGCGGCCTGACCGGCCGCCAGACACCTGGCCTGCCTCGGCTCGGCCCGGCGAGGGTACCTCCCAGCTGGCGGCACGCGCCCCGGACCTCGCCGGCGGGAGCGGTCAGGTGGCCGAGCGCTTCTTGCGGCGGGGACGCAGCGCGAACCACCAGATGCTGGCGATGGTGCCGAGGGCCCCGAAGGCTGCCGCCAACGAGGTGGTCTTGCGCGAAGGGCTCACAGGCCAGACCTTACCGGTGCCGACCCGACCCCTCGGTGCCGGCGCCACCCCGACGCGGCTCGTCGGGGATCCGCACCACGACGGCCGATCCGTCGGGCAGGGCCGAGCCGTCGGGCAGCCCCTGGCCCGCGCCGGCCGTGCCGAAGGCCAGCTCCAGCAGCTGGTCGGCCACCCAAGCCGGACTGTTGAACGCCCCCCTGGCCTTGGCGGCCCGGAACCGCTCCACTGCGGGGAACCGCCGCTCCTCGGTGGAGCGGATGAGCGCCTGCATGTCGGTGTCGACCAGGCCGGGCGCCAGCGCCAGGACCCGCAGACCGGAGCCTCGCTCCTCGGCGGCCACCACCCGGCTCAGCTGGTCGACGGCCGCCTTCGAGGCGCAGTAGGGGGCCCAGCCCTCGTAGGGGGTGCGAGCTGCTCCGGAGGTGATGGTGACCAGCACCCCACCGCCGGGCCGCGACCGGACGTGGCGGGCGTAGGTGCGCGTGCCGTGCACCACGCCGAGGACGTTGACGGCCAGATGCCGGGCCACCTCGGCCGGGTCGGCCTCGACCAGCGGACCGATGGGCCCGAGCACCCCCGCATTGTTGATCCACAGCCCGATCGGGCCGAGCCGCTCGACGACGGTGGCGGCGAAGGCGTCGACGGCCTCCGGGTCGGTCACGTCGAGCTCGGCCACGACCACGGCAGCCGGATCGGTCCCAGCTGGACGGGGCGGCATCGCCCGGGCGCACAGCCCGAGGCGCAGACCCCGCTGGGCCAGCCGCTGCGCCATGCCGGCTCCCAGCCCCCGGCTGGCCCCGGTGATCACCGCCACCATCCCGGCCCCGGCCGCGCCAGCCCAGGAGAGCCTTGCTCCGACCGCTCTGCCGGACTCCTCGACGGGTTCGGGCGCGTCAGCGGATGTGAGCTGGTCCATGGACCATGGCCTACCGCACCGGCGGGTCCCGCTGCCGCCTCCGACACCAGCCGGCCAGCGGCCAGCGGCCAGCCAGCCGGCCCGCAGCCCAGCCGCAGACGTACCGTCCTCGTTGTCGGGGTAGGCCGCCCATCGCCACGGGTCCATTGCTACAGTGGTGCGGCATCCTTTCGATGGGAGCGCAAGCAGGTCCTCTGCCTGCTGGGGATAGCCCATCCGCTGAGCACCTGCCCGTAGACGACCGGCCCACAGCCCGCCGACCTGCAGGGTCGGCCCGCCTGGGGAGGGGAACCATCTCGAGCATCCTGCACCTGCCGTCACCTCGGGCGTTCGCCCGCCATGCCCTGCCGTCGGTGGTCGACGCGTCACTGGCCCCGGCCGCCATCTTCTGGGTGGTGCTGCGCCTGGCCGGCTTCAAAGGCGCCCTCGTCGCCGCCCTGGCCTGGTCGTGCCTGGCCACCGTGCGCCGCCTGCTGCGCCGGGAGCGGGTCCCGGCGGTGCTGGTGCTGGGGCTTGGCCTGCTCGTCTTGCGGACCGCCGTGTCATTCGTCACCGGCAGCGCCTTCATCTACTTCGCCCAGCCCACGGCGGCCACTGTCGGCGTGGCCTTGGTCTTCATGGCCTCGGCCTTCATCCGCCGGCCGGTGGTGGAGCGCCTGGCCCACGACTTCTGCCCGCTCGACCCCGACGTGATGGGCAGCGCCGTGGTCCGCCGCTTCTTCCTGCGGGTCTCGTTGCTGTGGGGAACGATCCTGCTCGTCAACGCCGGATTCGTGCTGTGGCTGCTGGTACGGACCTCGCTGGCCGCCTTCGTGTGGGAGCGGACCATGGTGACCTGGGCGCTGATGGGCGGTGGCATCGTGCTGTCGACGCTGTGGTTCGTCCGCACCCTGAAGCGGGCGGGCATCACCGTCCGCTTCGGCGGGGTCCCGGCTCTCGCCGCCGACGGAGGTGGCTCCGAGCGGCGTGCTGCCTTCGACGGCCCGCCGCCGGGTACCAGCGCCGTCCTGGCGCCCCCCGTCGACTCAAGCGGCCAGTGAACCTCGGAGCGTGACGGTTCCGCCTTCGGGCTCCTCGTCCCTCCGGCCGCCGGCCGCAGCTGCACCCGCTTCCCCTGAAGCGCCGGCGATCGCACCGGGCGGGCCCGGTGACCAGCCCACAGCCGGCGAGCCTGCCACAGGCCGGCCGACCTCGAAGCGATGGCGCCAGCAGATGGCCGCGCTTCCGGCCCCGGCCGTGGTGGGCGCGGCGTTCGCCGTCGGATCGGTGCCGTGGACAGGCCTGGCCGCCCGGCTGGTGGCCGGCGTCGACCTGCGTCGATACGGGTCCGGCACCGTGTCGGGCACCGGTCTCTACGAGGTGGCCGGGATGGGTCCTCTGGTGGTGGCCGGCGCGCTCGACATGGTCTGCGGTGCCGCCGGGCCGCTGTTGGCCGGACGGCACCGGCCCCGGTTGGGCGCGGTCGCCGCCGCCACCACGCTCTGCGCCCACAACTGGTCGCCGTGGCTGCACGGTGCGGGCGGACGCGGCGTGTCGACCGCCCTCGGCGCGACGGCGGCCCTGGCTCCCGAAGCCACGGCGCTGTTCGCCGTCGGCCTGGCCGCGGGCCGCCTGGCCCGCCAGACCGGCCTCTTCTTCCTCGCCGCCGTCGCTGCCGTCAACCCGCTGCTACGACGCACCCGTCCCGGCTTCGGCCCCGTGCTCGGCGTCGGGCTCACCGTGCCCATCGTGCTGAAGCGCCTGGCCGGTAACCGCTGGCCGCCATCTGGGCCTCTGCCGAGCGCCCTGGTTCGCCGCCTGCTGTTCGACCGCGACGGCTGAACGGCTGTCGAACCGGTGGTCGCCGTGACGGGCACCTCCCGACCACCACCAACCGGCATGTGCGGCGAAGACCGCAGGTACCCTGGCCCACGTGACGGTGCGCATCGTGTGTGACAGCGCCGCCGCGCTGGACAGCGAGCTGGTGGCGCTGCACCGCATCGCCATGGTCCCGATGGAGCTGTCGATCGCCGGCGAGCGGATCTCCGAGGAGGAGCTGACGCCTGACCAGGTGGTGGCCCGCCTCGAGGACGGGGTGCAGACCAGCGGGCCGGCCCCCGGAGCGTTCGCCGAGGCCATCGCCGCGGTGGCCGGTCCCGACGGGGTGGTGGTGCTGACGGTGGCGTCCCGCTTCAGCAGCACCTTCCAAGCGGCTCGCGCCGCGGCCGCCCTGATCGGCGACGGCGTCCCGGTGCGGGTCGTCGACACCGGCACCGCGGCCGGAGGCGAGGGCCTGGTGGTGCTGGCCGCCGCCGAGGCGGCCCGGGCTGGTGCCGGCCTCGACCAGGTGGTGGCTCGCGCCGAGCTGGCCGGCAGCAGGGTGCGGCTGGTGGCGGCGGTCGATCGGCTCACCTACCTGGTGCGCGGCGGGCGGGTACAGGCGTCGGCCGCCCGCCTCGGCAACCGACTCGGGGTGCGGGTCCTGTTCGAGCTGCGCCGCAGCGGCCCGCGGCCGCTGCGGCCCGTGGTCGGCGCCGAGGCCGCCTTCGAGCAGCTGCTCAGCCAGTGGCGGCGCACCATCGTCCCTGACGCCGAGCTGCACGTGGCGGCGCTGCACGCTCTGCGGCCCGAGGAGGGAGCGGCGCTGCTCGACGCCATCGGCCGCGAGATCAAGCCGGCTACCGCCCTGGTCTGCGAGCTCGGTCCGGTCATGCTGGCCCACACCGGACCCGGCGTGGTGGGCCTGTCGTGGTGGTGGGACGACCCCCGGCCGGCCGCCGGCCAGCTGCCCTGACACCGGACGCGCCGCGCCGTCGGCTGGGTACGCAGCCATGACAGGCTCCTCCCCCACCCCCCCGCCCGGCCACCCTCCCGTGGCCGAGCCGGCCTCCGGCCCCCACACGATGCCACCGTGGGCCCGCCGGCTCCTGCAGGCCGGCATCTGGAAGCGGGTGCGGCCGGTGGTGACGATGGTGGTGCTGGTCGTCGCCGTGGTGCTGGTCACCCAGCACCGTGATGAGATCGGCAGCGCCGTGGCCCATCTCCGCCGGGTCGACTGGCGGTGGCTGGCCGCCGCCGTGGTGCTCGAGGCGCTGTCGATGGTGACCTTCGCCCGGCTCCAGGGCCGGCTGCTGACCGCCGGAGGGGGTCGCCTGCGCATGCCCTACCTGCTGGCGCTGACCACCGCCGCCAACTCCATCAGCAGCACCTTGCCCGGAGGGGTGGCGTTCGCCGCCGCCTGGGAGTTCGAGCAGCTGGAGCGCCACGGCATCCGCCGCCTCATCCGAGTGTGGGCGTTCGTGGTGGCCGGGGCGGTGTCGAGCTTCACCCTGTTCGTGCTGTTGGCGTGGGGGGTGCTGAGCGCCGGCGGCTCCGGGCCCCTGGCTCCGCTGCGGTGGCTGGTGACGCTGCTGCTGGGCTTGGCGGCGGTGACCGTCGTCGGTGTCGTCGCCCGCCGGACTCGGCCGGTGCGGGCGACGGTGGCGGGCCTGCGGCGGCAGTTGGGCCGGATGCCTGGCGGTGAGCGGCTCCTCGGCGCCAGCACGCAGCTGGTCCAGCGTTTCGAGTCGGTCCGGCTCGGGCCCCTCGGCTGGCTGGAGCTGCTGGCTCTGGGCCTGGCCAACTGGCTCACCGACTGCGGGGTGGTGGTGGTCGGGCTGCTGGCGCTGCACGTGCCGGTGCCGTGGGACGACATCCTGGTCGTCTACGGCTTCACCCAGATCGGCGCTGCGGTGAACATCACCCCGGGGGGGCTCGGGGTGGTGGCCGGCAGCCTGGCCGGGCTGCTCAGCGCCTACGGCGTCCACACCGGCGCGGCGCTGGCCACCACCATCCTGTACCGGCTGCTGACGTTCTGGGTGCTGGTGCCGATCGGCTGGCTGGTGTGGCTCGGTCTGGATGTCCAGCAGCGCCATGGCCACCTGGTGCGGCGGCCTTCCCCGGCCGCCACTGGGCCTGCCGGACCCGACGACGGCGGGACGTCGACTCCCGACGACGAGGAAGCGGCGGCCGACGCGGAGGGGCCGGCTCCCCCCAAAGCGCAGGCGACCCCCGAAGCGCAGGCTCCCGCCGAGTGGCGGCCGGTGCCGGTGCCGCCGTGGCCGCCGCCAGCACCGTGAGCACCCCTCAGTGCCCGACCAGCTCCTTGCGGAAGGGCCATTCGACGCTGGCCGACACGTCGTCGAGGTGCCGGGCGCCGGGCTGGCGGCGGTAGCCGAGCGCCTCGTACATCCGGTGGGCCGCGCTGAAGCGGCTGTCGGACCACAGCTCCACCCGCTTCGCCCGGCGGCGTCGAGCCTCGCCCTCCACCCGGCCCACCAGCATCGACGCCACCCCCCGGCGCCGCGCCTGGGGCCACACGTAGAGCAGCTGCAGCTCCAGCACGTCGGGGGCCGCTCCGGGCCGGCACGCCACCGATCCCAGCAGCCGCTCGCCGTGCACCGCCACCCAGGCGTCGCCGCCCAGCGCGGCGTAGTGCGACGCCGGTCGGCGCAGGTGCCGCATCTCGTCCTCGTCGTAGACGCAGCCCTCGTACTCCGACCAGCAGGTCTGCACCAGCTCCACCACGGCAGCGGCGTCGGCGTCGCGCAGCCGGCGCACCAGGCGCTCAGGTGTCGGCATCGGCCCCCACCCCGGTCGACGGCTGGCGCGGCGAACCGACCAGCTCGAGCTCGGGAGGCAGACCCTCCACCTCCACCGAGTCGCGGTCCACGGTCACCGTCACCCGCGATCCCCCCAGCGGGATGCCCTCCACCCGCAGCCGGCTCATCCCCTCGGGCAGCACCGGGGCCAGCCAGGTCTTGCCGTAGGGGACCCACGGGTCGATGCGCAAGATCGTCCGCAGGCACAGCAGCGGCGAAGCCGCCGCCCACGCCTGCGGCGAGCAGGAGGTGGGATAGGTCACCGGCACGCCCAGCTCGGCTCGGTCGAGGCCGCTGAACAGCTCGGGGAGACGGCCGCCCATCTGCGCCGCGGCGGCGAGCAGCCCGTCGACCAGGCGCAGGGCCCCGTCGATCTTGCCGTAGCGGGCCAGCCCGGCGGCGACGATGGCCGTGTCGTGGGGCCACACCGACCCGCAGTGGTAGCTGATGGGGTTGTAGCCGCCCATGGTCGTGGCCAGGGTGCGCACGCCCCAGCCGCTGAACAGCTGCGGAGACACCAGCCGTTCGGCCACCACCTCCGCCTTGTCCTCGTCGACGATGCCGGTCCACAGGCAGTGGCCGATGTTGGAGGTCAGCGAGTCGATGGGCCGCTTGTCCTGGTCCAGGCCGATGGCGAACCAGCCCCGGTCCTCGAGCCAGAAGTCCCGGTTGAAGGCCTGCTTCAGCCGGGTGGCCTTGTCCCGGTAGCGGTCGTAGGCGGCCTGGTCGCCCTGCTCGTGGGCGAAGTGGGCCCGGGCCAGGTAGGCGCCGTACACGTAGGCCTGGACCTCGCACAAGGCGATGGGGGCGGCGGCCACCCGGCCATCGGCGTAGCGGACCCCGTCCCACGAGTCCTTCCACCCCTGGTTGGCCAGGCCCCGGTCGGTGGCTCGGCGGTACTCGACGTAGCCGTCGCCGTCGGCGTCGCCGAACTCGTCGATCCAGGCCAGGGCTCGCTCGGCGTTGGGCAGCAGCTCCTCGACCGCTTGGCGGGCCAGACCCCAGCGGCGCAGCTCGCCCAGCAGCATCACGAACAGCGGCGTGGCGTCGGCCGTGCCGTAGTAGATGCTGCCCCCGCCCAGCGACAGCGACGGCGCGTCCCCAAAGCGCATCTCGTGCAGGATGCGACCGGGCTGCTCCTCGGTGGCGGGACGGACGTCGCTCCCCTGGAAGCGGCCCAGGGTCTGCAGCACGCCCAGAGCCAGGTCGGGGTCCACCAGCAGTGCCATCCACGAGGTGAGCAGCGAGTCGCGGCCGAACACCGTCATGAACCACGGCGCCCCGGCCGCCACCACCATCCGCTCGGGGAAGTCCGGGTCGAAGATCCGCAGCGCTCCCAGGTCCTCGGAGCTGCGGACGATGGCCGCCTGCAGCCCGGCGTGGTCGGTGTCGACCTGGGGCATCTGCCGGCGCCACTTGGCCAGCCGCTCCGCCGGCGCGGCCCGCTCCACCGGCTGCCCGCAGCGATAGCGCGGCTCGATGACCCGCCGGTCGATGGCGGCCAGCACCTCCACACAGCCCCGCCACTCGCCGCGGGGTGGCACGATCACCTCCCAGCGGACGAGATCGGCGCTCAACGACCCCGGTTCGGGGTGGAACCGGACCCGGCACCCTCGGCGGTGCGCCCCCCGGTGGTAGCGCAGCACCAGCTCGCGGTCGTCGACCCGCCGCTCCACCTCGCCGCCCGGCTCGGGTGGGCGGCCCTCTTTGACGGCGAACAGGTCGGCGAAGTCGGCGTCGACGAGCAGCTCCACCGAGCAGAAGGTGGGCTCGTCGCCGAAGTTGCGGACGGTCAGGTCCTCGCGCAGCCCCTGCCCCACGTAGCGCGAGCGAAAGACCATCAAGGTGGAGTCGGCCCGGCCGGGCGGCGGCGGGTTGCGGGAGACGAAGGTCGCCGAGAAGGGCGTGTCGTGGACCGCCGAAAGCGGCTGCGGGTGCGACCCGTTCACCACCAGCTCCAGGCGCGACAGGATGCGGGTGTCGCGGACGAACAGCCCCTGGGCTCCACCGGGCACGATGTCGCCGGTACGGCCGCTGATGGTGAACGTCGACTCGTCGACCAAGGTGACGCTGCCCGCCCCGTCGTCGACGGTGACGGGCTGGTCGGCGAAGGTCCAGGGGCCGGTCATCGCCGTCGACGCTAGCCCTGCCCGCCACCGGTGCCGGCCGCCCCGCTCGGATTTTCCCCTACGGCCGTAGGGCAAATGCGGGGGTGGGGATAGACTGGGGCGGTGACCACACCCCTGCTGCAGATCGAGGCGCTCCATGTCGCCGTGGAGGGCGTCCCCATCCTGCGTGGGGTGGACCTGACCGTCGGGGAGGGCGAGGTCCACGCCCTCATGGGTCCCAACGGGTCGGGCAAGTCGACCCTGGCCAACACCCTGCTCGGCAACCCCACCTACCAGGTGACCGGTGGCGCCGTCCGCTTCCGCGGCGAAGACGTCACCCAGTGGCCCACTGACGTACGGGCCAAGGCAGGGATGTTCCTGGCCTTCCAGTACCCCGAGGAGATCACCGGGGTCCCCGTCATCCAGTTCCTGCGCCAGGCCATGTCGGCCCGGGCCGGTGAGGACCGGTCGGTGCTCGAGGTGCGCATGGCCATGCTGGAGTGGATGAAGAAGCTGACCATGGATCCCGCCTTCGGCGAGCGCCACCTCAACCAGGGCTTCTCCGGCGGGGAGAAGAAGCGCAACGAGATCCTGCAGATGGCGCTGCTGCAGCCGGAGGTGGCCATCTTGGACGAGACCGACTCCGGTCTCGACATCGACGCCTTGCGGATCGTGGCCGAAGGGGTGCAGGCGGTGCGAGCGGAGCGACCCCAGCTCGGCGTGCTGCTGGTGACCCATTACACCCGCATCCTGCAGCTGCTCCAGCCCGACCGGGTCCACGTGCTGGTCGACGGCCGGTTGGTGGACAGCGGCGGCCCCGAGCTGGCGGACCGTCTCGAAGAGGAAGGGTTCGACCCGTGGAAGAGCTGAACGCCGCCGTGTCGGCGGCGCCCGCCCCGACTGCCGCGCCTAGCGGTGCCGCCAGCCCGGCGCCGGAACCGGCCGGCCTCGACGTCGCCACCATCAAAGGCGACTTCCCGGTGCTGGCCCGTCCGGTCCACGGCCGGCGGCTGGTCTACCTCGATTCGGCCGCCTCCTCGCAGCACCCCGCCTCGGTGCTGGCCGCCATGGACCGCTACTACGAGACCACCCACGCCAACGTCCACCGCGGCGTCTACCTGATGGCCGAGGAGGCGGACCGGCTCTACGAGGACGCCCGCACCACCGTCGGCCGCTTCATCGGCGCTCCCCACCCTGGCGAGGAGGTGGTGTTCACCAAGAACGCCACCGAGTCGATCAACCTGGTGGCGGCCACCTGGGGTCGAGCCAACCTGCAGCCCGGCGACGCCGTGCTGCTCACCGAGATGGAGCACCACGCCAACCTGGTGCCATGGCTCATGCTGGCCCAAGAGCGCCAGCTGCAGCTGCGCTGGCTGCGGGTCGACGACGCATACCGGCTCGACCTCGACGAGCTCGACCGGCTGGTGGACGGGGTGAAGCTGGTGGGTCTCACCGTGATGTCGAACGTGCTGGGGACCTTGCCCCCCTTCCGCCGGATCGCCGACGCGGCGCACGCCGCGGGGGCGGTGGTGCTCGCCGACGGCGCCCAGTCGGTCCCCCACCAGCCCACCGACGTCGAGGAGCTGGGCTGCGACTTCCTGGCCTTCAGCGGCCACAAGATGCTCGGTCCCACCGGCATCGGGGTGCTGTGGGGCCGGCGCGACCTGCTCGACGCCATGCCGCCGTTCCTCGGCGGCGGCGGCATGATCCGCGATGTCCGCCTCGACGGGTTCACCCCCAACGACCTGCCCTGGAAATTCGAGGCCGGCACCCCACCCATCGCCGAGGCGATCGGGCTGGCCGAAGCGGTCCGCTACCTGCAGCAGCTGGGGATGCTGCAGGTGCGCCGCCATGAGGTGGAGCTCACCAGCTACGCCCAGGCGGTGCTGGCCAACCGCTTCGGCGGTGACGTCACCATCTTCGGCCCCGACGGCACCGACGAGCGCGGCGGGGTGCTGTCGATCGCCTTTCGTGACGTCCATCCCCACGACCTGGCCCAGGTGCTCGACCAGGCCGGGGTGTGCGTACGGGCCGGGCACCACTGCGCCAAGCCGCTGATGCGGCATCTCGGGGTGACCGCCACCGCCCGCGCCTCGCTGTACCTCTACAACGACGAAGCCGACGTCGACGCTCTGGCCGACGCGCTGGCCGAGGCCGGTAGCCTGTTCGCCTAGACGCCGCTCCGGCCGGCTTCGCCCCCGCCCATCATCCGAGGAGCCCCATGCCTGGCCTCGAAGACCTCTACCGCGAGATCATCCTCGATCACTACCGCAGCCCCCGCAACCGTGGCGAGCTCCCTTCGCCTCCCGCCCACCGGGCCGAGGGCTTCAACCCGCTGTGCGGCGACGAGGTGGTGGTGTCGCTGCAGGTCGTTGACGGGGTCGTCTCCGACATCCGCATCGGCGGACAGGGCTGCTCCATCAGCCAGTCCTCGGCGTCGCTGATGTCGGCGGCGGTGAAGGGCAAGTCGGTGGCGGAGGCCCGGGAGCTGATCCGCACCTTCAAGTCGATGATGTCGATCCACGAGGCCCGTCTCGGCGACGCGGACGGCGACGGTGCGGGGTCCGGCCAGGACGCCGCGGGCAAGGCGGGGACCGAGGCCGCTGCCGCCGAGCCCGAGCCGCTCGACGTGGACTCCCTGGGGGAGCTGGCCGCCCTGCAGGGAGTGGTGAAGTTCCCGGTGCGGATCAAGTGCGCCACCTTGTCGTGGAACACCCTGGCCCAGTGCCTCGACGAGGCCGAGCTCGGCGGCTGAGCGGGCCACCCGGCGCGCAGCACAGCCTCGGGCCGCAGGAAGGGACGACGGGGGGTGCCGCCGGCGGCCCGGCGGAGCCGGCCGGCGGGGATGATCCCGTCAGCGGGGAAAGGGTTCGTCGGACGCCGAGTGGCCCGATCCGTCGGCGCCGCCGTCGCCGGCATCCCCGTCCGCCGGATCGGCGTCGGCGGAACGGGCGTAGCCGGTGCGCTCGAGCTGGTTGGCCAGGTCGGGGCCACCCGAGGCCACGATGCGGCCGCGCACCAAGACGTGGACCTTGTCGGGCCGCAGCTCTTTGAGCAGCCGGGCGTAGTGGGTGATGGCCAGCACGCCGAGCCCCCACTCGTCGACGCCGGCTCGGACCCGGCGAGCCACGGCCCGAAGCCCGTCGACATCGAGACCGGAGTCGAGCTCGTCGAGGACGGCGATGGCCGGCCGCAGCACACCGAGCTGCAGCGTCTCGCTGCGCTTGCGCTCCCCGCCGGACAGGTCGACGTTGAGGGCCCGTTCGAGCAGCGGGGCGCCCAGCCCGACCCGCTCCGCCTCGGCGGCGGCAGCGGCCACGGCGGCGGCGAGGGCGACGGGCGCCGCTGGGTCACGACGGCCGGCCAACGCCTCGGCCAACGCCTCCTGCAGGCGCACCCCGGGAACCTCTGTCGGGTATTGCGGCGCCAGGAACAGGCCGAGCCGGGCCCGACGCCAGGTGGGCAGGCCGAGCAGCTCCACCCCGTCGAGCCGGACCGAGCCGCCGAGCACCTCGTAGCCGGGCTTGCCCATCAGGACGTGGGACAGGGTGCTCTTGCCCGATCCGTTGGGTCCCATGATGGCGTGGACCTCGCCGCTTCGGACGGTGAGGTCGATGCCGGTCAGCACCTCGCGTCCGGCCACGCCGGCCCGCAAGCCGGTGACGGTCAGCTCGTGGCCGCCATCGCCAAGGGGGGCATCGGGGGCGGAGGTCATGGCAGCTCCACCACCACGTCGCCGCCGTCGACCCGCACCGGGTAGACGGCCACCGGCTTGGTGGCCGGCAGGGAGCGGGGCTCGCCGCTGCGCAGGTCGAAGGTCGATCCGTGCTTGGTGCACTCGATCTCGCACTCGTCGGCGAACACCTCGCCTTCCGACAAGGAGTAGTCCTCGTGGCTGCAGGTGTCGTCGAGGGCGTAGAACTCGTCGCCGACGCGGACCAGGGCCAGCGCCCGGCCCGCGACGTCGAAGCGCCGGGCGGTGTTCGGCTGCAGATCGTCGGGCCCGCACAGACGCACGGACTCAGGCATCGGCACTCCTCCTCGAGGTGATCGTCGCGTTCAGGTCGCCGTCGCCACCCGCCCGACCGGGCACCACCCGACCGGTCACAGCCGACCGGCAGGCGCGACGTCGGCGTCGTCGGCTGCCAACCGGCCGGCGAGACGCTCGGCGACGGTCCGCTCCACCCAGCGGGCGACGCCGGGAAACGGAGAGCGGTCGGCCAGGTCGGCGAAGAAGCCCAGCACCACCAGTCGCTCGGCAACCGCCGGCGGGATCCCGCGCGACTCGAGGTAGTAGCGCTGCTCCTCGTCGATCGGCCCGACGGTGGAGGCGTGGCTGCAGCGAACGTCGTTCTCGAGGATGTCGAGGTTCGGCACCGAGTCGGCGCGCGCCCCTTCCGACAGCACCAGGTTGTGGTTGGTCTGGCGGGCGTCCGCCCGACGCGCGCCGTGGCGCATGCGGATCAGCCCGCTGTAGACGGATCGGGCGGTGTCGGCCACCGCGCCTTTGAACAGCAGCTCGCTGAAGGTGCGGGGCGCATGGTGGTCCTGGAGGGTGCGGAAGTCGTGCACCTGCCGATCGGTGCCGAGGTAGGCGGCGAGCAGGGCGGTGCTGCCACCCTCGCCGACCAGGTCGGAGTCGGTGCGGACCCGGGCGTAGTGGCCGCCGAGCCCGGCCGTCAACGACCGCAAGGTGGCGTCGCGGCCAACCTGGCTGGCCTGGGCCGCCACCTGCCAGCAGCCGGATCCCAGCACCTGCAGGTTGGCGTAGTCCAAGGTGGCGCCGTCGGCCACGAACAGCTCGGTCACCGGCACGACCAGCGCCGGCCCCTGCGCCGCCGCGTTCGGCTCTCGGCGGGCAGCGGTGTCGGCTGCCACCGCCTGGGTGACCAGCAGCTCCACCACCCCGCCATGGGCTTGCGCGCCCACCGCCACCAGCAGGTGGGGGAACACCGCCGGGCCGCGGCGGCCAGCGCCGGAGGTGGCGGCGCCGGGGTCGACCAGGTGGACCACCACCACTGGGTCCGAGAGGGCTGCCTTCGCCGCCACCGCCACCACGGTGGCGTCGGGCAGATAGGCCTGGTGCAGCAGGCCGAAGGCGTCGCGGGGAACGGCCAGGGCTCCGAGCTGCTGCGCCCAGCGCTCCGAGCCGACCTCCCCGACACCGGCAACGGTCAGCGTCCCCGAAGCCAGCGGAACGCCGGGGGCCGGTCCCTCCACGGCCAGCAGTGAACCGTTGCGGGTGACGACCAGGGAGCTGCGACGCCCCAGGCCGTCGGCGGTGCTCCGAGCCAGCTCCAGATCCCCGGCCGCCGCCGCGTCGGTGGCAGCCGGCGGCTCGAAGGCGTCGGGGTCGAAGGCGTCGATGCCGCTGTAGCGCCACACCTCCTCGGACTCCGCCGGCAGCGACACGGCCTGCAGCCGCTCCCAGGCCTCGTTTCGTCGCTGCACCAGCCACGACGGGCCGGGCAGCGAGGCGGACGCGTCGGCAGTGAAGGTGTTCAGGGTGCAAACCTCACTCGGGCGGGACCGGATCGGAGGCGCTCCGCCGCCAGGCAGGGGCGCGTCATGCCATCCTAGTGGCCCTCGGTGATGCCCCCGACCGGCGCTCGGCACCGGCCGTGCCTCCACCCCAGGCCGGAGCTCGGTCATGCGCCGGATCGGCGCTCGGTACCGTTCGTGTGCCCGGCCCGCGCCGGCCGCTTTAGGCTGCGGGCCATGACCAGCCCCGTCGCCTCCGAGGTGCTCACCGTCGAACGTGACGGGCACGTCGCCACCGTCTGGCTCGACCGCCCCCGGGCCCGCAACGCCATGGGCCGCGCCTTCTGGCACGACCTGCCACTGGTGATGGCCGAGCTCGCCGGAGACGACTCCTGCCGGGCCGTGGTGGTGGCCGCCCGCGGGCCGCACTTCTCGGTGGGCCTCGATCTGAAAGAGATGGGTGCCGTGCTGGCGGGCGGTGAGCAGCCCGAGACCGACCAGGCGAACGGTGCCGGCCGGCTGTCGCCAGGCGCCCGGGCCTTTCGGCTGCGGCGCGAGATCCTGCGGCTGCAGGCCTCGGTGACAGCGGTGGCCGAATGCCCCAAGCCGGTGATCGCCGCCGTCCACGGCTACTGCATCGGCGGCGGCGTCGACCTCGTCAGCGCCTGTGACATCCGTCTCGCCGCCCAGGACGCCGTCTTCTCGGTGCGCGAGACGAAGATGGCCATCGTGGCCGACGTCGGCAGCCTGCAGCGCCTGCCCCACATCATCGGCAAGAGCCACGTGGCCGAGCTGGCGTACACCGGTCGCGACATCGGCGCCGCCCGGGCGCTCGACATCGGCCTGGTCAACCACGTGCATCCCGACGCGGCCAGCACCGTCGCCGCCGCCCAGGCCCTGGCCGCCGAGATCGCCGCCAACTCGCCGCTGGTGGTGCAGGGCACCAAGGCGGTGCTCAGCGCCTGCGAGGACCGTTCGGTGGCCGACGGGCTCGAATACGTCGCCACCTACAACGCCGGCATGCTCCAGACCGACGACCTGGTCGAGGCCACCACCGCCTTCCTCGAGAAGCGCCCGCCACGGTTCCAGGGCCGCTAGCGGCTCCCCAGAGCGGCGCCCGGGCCACCGACAGCCCGCCGGGGCATGCCCGGCCTCGAGGAGGTTCAGCGGCGACGCCAGGGCCAGCGCCGACGCCGACGCTCGCTCTCGAGACGGGTCCGCTCGGCTTCGACCAAGGCGTCGGGAACCACGGCGTTGACGACGTCCTCCGCCGCGTCGAGCAGGACGGCGATGTCGGCGCCGTCTGCCGGCTCGTCCTCGACGGCCGGCTCCACCAACGACCCGTGCACCCAGCCGGCGTCGGCCATGCGGCGCTCGTAGCGGGGGCAGTCGGCCGGGCACCGCCAGGGCGCCTCGGGGGCGAGGTCGAGGGCGCAGAACCGCGCCACCTCGCCCGAGGCGTACGTCCGGCTCTGGAAGTGCTTGCACTCCTCGCGCATAGCCACACCGTCAGTGTGCCAGGCGCACCGCTGCCGCCGTGCCAGCCGGCTCGGCGAACCCCGACGCGCTCAGCCGACGGCACCCTCCATCTGCAGCTCGATGAGGCGGCTCCACTCCACGGCGTACTCCATCGGCAAGGTGCGGGTGACCGGCTCGATGAACCCGTTGACCACCATGCCCATGGCCTGCGACTCCGACAGCCCCCGGCTCATCAGGTAGAAGAGCTGGTCCTCGCCCACCTTGGAGACGGTGGCCTCGTGGCCGATCTGGGCGTCGCGCTCCTCCACCTCCATGTAAGGCTTGGTCTCCGACACCGACGCCTCGTCGAGGATCAGGGCATCGCAGCGGACGAAGCTCTTGGCGTGCTTGGCACCCTCTTCCACCCGGACCAGGCCTCGGTAGGTAGAGGTGCCGCCGTCTTTGGAGATGGACTTGGACACGATGGTGGAGGTCGTCTCGGGGGCGGCGTGCACCATCTTGGCTCCCGCGTCCTGGTGCTGGCCCTCACCGGCATAGGCCACCGACAGCACCTCGCCGGACGCCTTGGGCCCCACCAGGTACACCGACGGGTACTTCATGGTGAGACGCGAGCCGATGTTGCCGTCGATCCACTCGACGTGGGCCTCCGCCTCGGCCCGAGCCCGCTTGGTCACCAGGTTGTACACGTTGTTGGACCAGTTCTGGATGGTGGTGTAGGTGATGCGGCTGCCGGGCAGGGCCACCAGCTCCACCACGGCCGAGTGCAGCGAGTCGGTGGTGTACACCGGTGCCGAGCAGCCCTCCACGTAGTGGACCTGGGCACCCTCATCGGCGATGATCAGGGTCCGCTCGAACTGGCCCATGTTCTCGGCGTTGATGCGGAAGTAGGCCTGCAGCGGCATGTCGACGTTGACGCCCGGCGGCACGTAGATGAACGATCCGCCCGACCAGACGGCCGAGTTGAGAGCGGCGAACTTGTTGTCGTTGGGGGGGATGATGGTGCCGAACCAGCGACGGACGATGTCGGGGTGCTCGCGCAGGGCGGTGTCCATGTCGGTGAAGAGCACACCCTGGCGCTCGAGATCCTCACGGTTGCGGTGGAAGACCACCTCGCTCTCGTACTGGGCGGTCACCCCCGCCAGGTACTTGCGCTCAGCCTCGGGGATGCCAAGCTTCTCGTAGGTCCGCTTGATGGAGTCGGGAAGCTGGTTCCAGTCCTTCACCTGCTTGTCGGTAGGCTTCACGTAGTAGTAGATGTCGTCGAAGTCCAGGTCAGGCATGTTCACCGCGAACCACGGCGCCATCGGCTTGGCCAGGAAGCGCTTCAGCGCCCGCAGCCGGAAGTTCAGCATCCAGTCTGGTTCGCCCTTCATGCGCGACATCTCCCGGACGATGTCCTCCGACAGTCCCTTGCGCGGCTTGAAGACGTAGTCCTCGGCGTCGCTCCATCCGAGCTTGTAGCGACCGAGATCGAGATCCATGGTGGCCATGCGTCGCTCCTGCGTGCGGCCCGGCCCAGCAACCGAGTTGCTGAGCCGCCCACACCGGTCGGGGGTCATTGCTGCTGGCGGGGGATTTCTCCTATGTCGATAGTAACAACCTCGGCACCCTGGGGCGAGCAGCCCGGCTCGGTCTGCCAAGATCGCCTTGATGGAGCCTTCCCTGCCGGAGCGGTCT
>JAJZNB010000177.1 GCA_021848085.1 Actinomycetes bacterium | reverse complement strand
GCCGCCGGTCGGTGCGCCGCGCCTGGCCCAGGCGGCGGGCTCGAAGCGGCCGGACCCGAAGGCCCCGGGTCGCAGCCGGCGGCCGTGGCCGGGGTGCTCGCACCGGCCGGCACCTGGTCGACGATGAGGGCGGCCGGGTCGAACGGGCTGTCGGTCGGGGCACGGCGGCCGAAGCGCCGCAGCCGCCAGATGCCGCGCAGGTCGTCGATGGCGGTGGTGAGGATCCGCACCCGCGAATCGTCGTCCTCCACCCAGCGCACCGGCAGCTCCTGGATCCGCAGCCCCTGGCGCCAGGCCAGCACCAGCAGCTCGGTGTCGAAGAACCAGCTGTCGTCGACCACCAGCGGCACGATGCACCGGGCCACCTCGGCGCTCACCGCCTTGAAGCCGCACTGGGCGTCTCGCACCCGGTAGCCCAGAGCGGCACGGGCGATGTGGTTGTAGAGGTGGGAGATGATCTCGCGCTGGAGGCTGCGGGTGACCTGCGCCTGGCGGCTGAGCCGCGAGCCGATGGCCACGTCGGCTCGCCCCTCGGCCACCGTCTCGAGCAGCGGCCCCAAGGCGCGCAGCTCGGTGGACAGGTCGATGTCCATGTAGGCGAGCACGTCGGCACCGCTGGTGGCCCAGGCTGCCTTCAGGGCCCGTCCCCGGCCCCGCTGGTGCAGCCGCAGGGCCCGCACGTTGGGCAGGGCGCCGGCCACCGCCACGGCCAGCTCCCACGAGCGGTCGACGCTGCCGTTGTCGACGACCGACACCGTCCAGCGGTAGGGGCAGTGCTGCGACAGCCAGTCGCTGACCGTCTCCACGCTGCGCTGCAGACCACGCTCCTCGTTGAGCACCGGCAAGGCGATGTCGATGGTGGTGGTGAGCACACGTCTCCCGGTCCGCTCGTCGTGCTGGGCGAAGCGTACCCGTGGGCCCGGCCCATCACCCAGGCCTGGACGCGGCCGGCGGGCCGCAGGCGGCGGGGTTCAGCGGGCGGCGTAGGCGGAACAGGGCGTAGACGAAGGCCGGCGGCGGCGACAGGCGCACCCCGGCCTGGGCGACCAGCTGGGCGGCGGGGTCCGACGCCGTCCAGCCCAGGAACGACGAGGCCCGGGCCAGCGTCTTCGGACCCGACACCGGCAGCTTGCCCGACACCTGCACGTAGCGGTAGCGCCCGGCGTCGACGGCCTGGCGCCAGCGGCGGCAGCTGGTGATGGGCTCGTAGCCGTGGTGGGGCTCAGGCTGGGCGACGTACTGCACCACGTTGCTCAGGCCGGTGCCGTACAGCGGGTACTGCAGCTGCATGAAGGTGCCGGCCACGGCGATGCGGGCGTGGTGGATGGCGCGGTCCTGGGGGAAGTAGGGGATTGAGCTGCTGGGCGCCGCGTAGCGGTGCTGCAGGTAGTACTGCTGCACCCCGACGCTGGCCGCCACGCCCGCCGCCGCCACCACGGCCAGGGTGGCCGCCGCCGCCGGGCGGCGCCGACGCCGGCCGAGGCGCCGCCAGGTCAACCAGCCGCCGATCCCCACGGCCAGGGCGGCGACCCCCACGGCGCAGTCGACCACGGCGGGGCTCGGCCCGAAGTGATCGTGCAGCACCGGCAGCGGCCACAGGGTGGCGTCGAGCTGGGTGGCGCCCACCACCGCCGCCGCCGCGCCCAGCAGCCACCACGGGCGCCGCCCCCGCCGGACCGCCGGGGCCAGGGGCAGCACCACCAGCCCCAGCACGATGGCCGGATCGGCGTAGCGGACGTTGTCGACGAAGTAGACCGGCGCCCCCAGGATGGTCAGGTACTGGGGGGTGAGCACGAAGGCGACGGCCGAAGCCGCCCCCACCGCCGCCACCAGCCGCACCAGCGGCGCCGGCCGGCCGGGGCCGACGCCGGCCAGCACCAGGCCGGCAGCGCTCAGGCCCAAGAGCGCCCACCACACCGGCCCGAACGACAGCCGCAGCCCCGGCAGCAGGAACTGGCGCCAGGCCGCCGCGTCGAACAGGAACCGGGCCACGTCCGAGGTGGGGGTCACCACCTTCGGCGACGGCAGGTGCAGCGGACCGAGCCGCAGGCGCAGCGACGGCAGCGGGTTGCCTGCCACCGCCAGGTTGCGCAGGTACCAGAACGAGCCGGTGACGGTCAGCGCTACCAGCCACCGCAGCGCGTCGCCCACCCGCCGGCCGGGCCCGGCAGCCACGACGACGGCCACCGTCAGCAGCCCGACCGCCGGCAGGAAGGTGTACTTGGTCCCGACGGCCAGCCCGGCGGACAGCCCGGCCAGCACCAGAGCCCGGTGGCGCACCGGGCCGGTCGCCGGCCGCAGCACCAGCAGGGCCACCGCGGCCAGCAGCAGGGCCAGGCCCGTCACGTCGTCGTAGGCGCCGCCGGGCTGGGTGTCGACCAGGCCCGGGGTGACCAGCAAGGCGGTCACCGCGGCGGTCGTCACCGGCGCCACCCCGGCCGGGCGGCCCACGCACCACGCCGCCACGAGGGCCAGGGCCAGCCAGCCCAGGTTGACCAGCGGGGACAGCAGGTCGCTGCCCACCAGCAGCATGCCCAGGGCGTGCACCAGCTCCGAGGTGGCCGGGAAGAACACCGTCACCGGCTCCGAGTCGACGTAGTGCAGCGGCAGCACGGTGCCCTGCTGCACGAAGCGGGCGGCGAAGGGCAGGTGGTACCAGACGCTGTCGATGCTGGTGATGCCGTGGCGGTAGGAGCCCACCGTCCTCGGCAGCCAGTCGGCCACCGCCACCAGGGCCACCACCACCCCCGTGGCGCCGGCCCAGCGCGGCGCGGCCGGCGCAGCCGGCGACGCCGCGTCGGCCGCCGGCATCGCGGCGGACAGCTCCGGCGCAGCCGGCGCGCCCGGCAGCCGGCGTCGACGTCCGGCCGACCACCAGCCGACCGCCCCCAGCCCGGCCAGGCCCGGCACCACCGCCCACAGGCGCAGCAGGTGGGCGGCGCCGAGCAGCTCCATGGCCACCAGCCCGGCCGACAGGGCGAGGACGGCTTCGACCAGGCGGGCTGGCGCACCGCCCCAGCCCGGCACCAGCCGGGCCCGCCATCCCCGGGCCGCCGCCACCAGCGGGCCGAGGACCACCACCCCCAGCACCAGGCCGACCAGGTACCGAGCCGGGGTCATCGGCCGGGCCTCAGCGGGTGGCCGCCCGACCTCAGCCGGTAGACGGTGGCGCAGCCGAAGTGGCGCACCTGGGCCACCAGCGGTCCGAGGGTGCCGGCCAGCGGGGCGTGATGGGCGCAGTCCGACAGCAGGAACCGGGCCCGGCTGCCCAGCACCAGCCGGCGGGCCGCCGCCGGGGCCAGCCGGCCCGAGAACAGCTGGTCGGCCTGCAGCACCCGCCGGTCGAAGTGCGGGGTCCACGAGGCGATGCCCACCCAGGTCTGGCGGCCGGTCTCCTCGGGGACCGTCTCGCCGATGCCGACCGGGGCCAGCACCGCCCCCGGGATCGGGTTGCGGCGCAGCGCCACCAGGGCGGCCTGCTCCCCGGCGGTGAGGTAGTAGGGGCCGGGCTGGCCCAGCTGGGCCCGGCCGATGCTGCGGGCGCTGTCGAGCTGCACGGCGAAGGCAGCCACCACGGCCAGTGCCGTCACCGCCGCCACCGCCCCCCACAGGAGCCCGGGGCCGCCGAGCTGAGCCCGCAGCGACCAGGCTCCCTCCACCGACAGCACGGCCAGCGGGATGCCCAGCCCCTGCAGGGCGTGCAGCGGAAAGGTCCCCACGTGGCCGACGGTGATGGCGGCGTAGACGGCCAGCCCGGCCGCCGGCCACACCCGCAGGGCCGTCTGGGCGAAGCTCCGGGGACGGCGGCGGCAGGCGAACAGGGCGGCCAGCACCAGCGGCGCCAGGGTCAGCGCCAGCGGCGGCCACGGAAAGGTCACCAGATCGGCCCGCCCGGCGTGGGCCCAGGTGGTGTCGAGACGGCTGAGCCCGAAGTAGTAGAGCAGGGGAGCGGCCACCGCGGCGGCGTTGGCGGCCAGCAGCCCCCAGGGGCGTCGGCCGCTGCGCCACAGCGCCGCCTCGCTCACCACCAGCACCGCCAGCAAGGTGGCGCCCTGCCACGGCTGCAGCCAGGCGCACAGCAGACCGGCGGTCGGCGCCCAGCCCCGGATCCGTCCGTCGGCCCGGTCGCGCCCGTAGGCGAGCAGGGCGGCGGGCAGGGCGGCGACGGCCAGGGCGGTGAACGGATAGCCCCACAGGTACAGCCCGGGCCACAGGTCGGTGGCCATGGCCTGCAGCGACACCCGGTCGGGACCGGCCAGCCCGCCGGCGTGCTGCAGCAGCACGGCAGTCGGGGAGATGGCGAACAGGCCTAGCACCAGGGCCACCCGGCGGGCCGCCGGCGACACCAGCAGGCTGCGGCTGTAGCCGCGCACGGCGGCGAACAGCCCCACCACGGCCACAGGCTTCCAGGCCAGGTAGGCGGCGGCCGGCGACACCCCGGCCCGCACCAGCAGGCCCGACAGCACCAGCCCCGGGTGCAGGTAGACGCCGGCCGGCCGCACGCTGCGGAACGGGTCGGCCACCAGCACGTGGCGGGCGGCGTCGACGATGAAGCCCAGGTACTGCATCTGGTCGCCGATGAACGGCCCGTCGGTGCCCAACCACACGTGGTCGGGCCCCGAGCGCGCGGCCAGGATGGCGAGCACCCACACCGACAAGCCCCCGAAGGCGACCAGCACGGCCAGGTCGAACCGGTCGGGCCGGTCGAACCGGTCGGGCCGGTCGAACCGGTCGGGCAGGTCGAACCGGTCGGGCCGGGCGAACCGGT
>JAJZNB010000157.1 GCA_021848085.1 Actinomycetes bacterium | reverse complement strand
CGGCGGACAGCCGGGCGATGGCGTCGGGCTCGGCCTGGATCAGGACGAAGGCGTGCAGCACCCCCCCAGCGTAGGCACGGCGCCGACGCCGCCCGGGCCGGCCGGCTCCTGCCCCGCAGCCGGCCGACACCTGCCCGCAGCCGGCCGGCGGGCCTAACCTCAGGCCCCATGGCCCAGATCCGCAACGACACCGTGGAGGCACTCGACGGGGTGGCCTGCGACGCCACGGTGGTGATCCCCGATCGTGGCCGAGGGCCGGGGCTGCTGCTGCTGCAAGAGATCTACGGCGTCGGGGAGTTCATCCTCGAACGGGCCCAGCTGCTGGCCGAGGCGGGCTACGTGGTGCTGTGCCCCGACGTGTTCTTCCGGATCGAGCGCAACGTCAGCCTGCCTCACACCGACGAGGGGCTGGCGGCCGCCTTCGGCTACATGGAGCGCTTCGCCGCTCTCGACCCGGCGGTCACCAGCGGCGACCTGCAGGCCGGCCTGGCCCGGCTCCGGGCCCTGCCCGAGGTCGACGGGCGCCCGGCTGGGGTGATGGGCTACTGCCTCGGCGGCGCACTGGCCTACGAGGTGGCCGTCGCCGGCGATCCCGACTGCCTGGTGTCGTACTACGGGTCCGGCATCGCCCACCGGCTCGACGTCGCCGACCAGGTCCGCTGCCCCGCCATCTTCCACTTCGGCGGGCGCGACCCCTACATCCCGGTCGAGGAGGCCGACCAGGTGCGGGCGGCCTTCGCACCCCGGCCCGACGTGGAGGTGCACGTGCAGCCCGACGCCGGCCACGCCTTCGAGAACTCCTTCGCCGCCCAGTTCTCCGACCCCGAGGCGGCGGCACGGTCGTGGCCGTTGACGCTCGACTTCCTGCGACGGGTGCTGCCTGTCACCTGAGCCTGGCCCTGCGCCACGAGGCGGCGCGCCCGCCCGCGCACGGTGCCCGAGCCACACCGCGGCGGGCCGGCACCGCGGCGGGCCGGCACCGCGGCGCGCGGTGCGCGACACACCCCCAGGCGATGCTGGTGGCGACCCACGGCCCACCCGAAGAGGTTCCGCCATGAACAGCCCCGGCACCATCTCCATCAGCTGCGACGACTGCAGCCTCCAGGCCAGTGACGCCTGCGAGGACTGCGTGGTCAGCTTCGTGCTGGCCCGCGAACCCGACGACGCCGTCGTCATCGACGCCGCCGAAGCCCGCGCCCTGCGGCTGCTGGCCGGTCACGGCCTGGTGCCGCAGCTGCGCTACGCCGGCCGGGCCATCGGCTGCGCCGGGCGGTGAGCGGCTGCGCCGGGCGGTGAGCGGCTGCGCCGGGCGGTGAGCGGCTGCGCCGGGCGGTGAGCGGCTGCGGCGGGCCGGCCGACGGCTGCTCCCATGTCAGCATGGACAGGTGCAGCCCGTCGCTCGTGTCCGACCTCTCGACGCTCCGCTCAGGGCGCCTTCTGCCGGGGCGGGCGCCGATCGGCGCGCCGGTGCCGGCGTCGGCCGGCTCGAGCAGCGGCTGGTCGACGTCGGCCGGCAGGCGGGGCTGGCGGCAGTCGGCATCGCCGGCGCCCAGCCGTTCCACGCCACAAGGCGCCACCTCCAGGAGCGCAGGGCTGCCGGGCTCCACGCCGGCATGCACTTCACCTTCGGCAACCCCGAACGTGCCACCGACCCGGCCCGGAGCCTGCCCGGCGCCCGGTCGCTGATCGTCGGAGCGCTTGCCTACGCCGCCACCGCCCCCGACGCGCCTTCTGGCACCGGCACCGCCACCGTCGCCCGCTACTCGTGGCGCGACCGGTACGCCGAGCTTCGCCGAGCCCTGCGGGCCATAGCCGACGAGCTTCAGCGCGCCGGCTGGCAGACCCAGATCCTCTGCGACGACAACCGGCTGGTGGACCGAGCCGCCGCCCAACGGGCCGGTCTCGGCTGGATCGGCAAGAACACCCTGCTGCTGCTGCCCGGCGCCGGCTCGTGGTTCCTGCTCGGCTCGGTGCTGACCGACGCCCCGCTCACCGCGGCCGCCGCCGTCGCCCAGCCGGGCTCAGGCTGCGGCACCTGCCGCCGCTGCCGCCAAGCCTGTCCCACCGGCGCCCTCGTCGCCGACGGCGTGCTCGACGCCAGGCGCTGCCTGGCCTGGCTGCTGCAGGCCCCCGGCAGCTTCCCGGCGGAGCACCGCCAGGCGCTCGGAGGTCGGATCTACGGCTGCGACGACTGCCAGGTGGCCTGCCCCCCCAACCGGCTGGCCGCCCGCCGTCAGCCGCCGCCACCG
The DNA here is from genome assembly GCA_021848085.1 of Actinomycetes bacterium. Classification (GTDB taxonomy): domain Bacteria; phylum Actinomycetota; class Acidimicrobiia; order Acidimicrobiales; family UBA8190; genus JAJZNB01. The sequence goes on along the minus strand of JAJZNB010000157.1, from coordinate 2,528 downwards.
CCCGCCGCCGGTGACCAGGCGACCGTCGACCTGCTGGCTCTGCTCGACGCCGACGACGCCGAGCTGCTCGCCCGCTTCGGCCACTGGTACATCCCCCGGCGCCACGCACGCTACCTTCGGCGCAATGCCCTGGTGGCGCTGGGCAACGTCGGCGACGGGGGCGCCCCCGAGGTGCAGCGCACCCTCCGGCGTCACCTGGCCGACCCCGACCCGCTGCTGCGGGCCCACGCCGCCTGGGCCGCCGGCCGCCTCGGCTGCCGGCACCTGCTCCACCCGCTGAGCGGCGACCCCGATCCGCAGGTGCGCGCCGAGGTCCAGGCGGCGCTTCGATGACGCACCTGCTGGTCACCAACGACTTCCCCCCCAAGGTCGGAGGCATCCAGGTCTACCTGTGGGAGCTGTGGCGCCGCCTGGACCCCGCCAGCTTCACCGTCCTGACCGCCTCGTCACACCCCGACGCGGCCGACTTCGACGCCAAGCAGGCCGCGGTGGGCATCCGGGTGGAGCGGGTCGCCCAGCCGGTGCTTCTGCCCACCCCCACCCTCGTCCGACGCATCCGCGACCAGGCCCGACGCACCGGCGCCGAGCTGGTGCTGCTCGACCCAGCCCTGCCGCTGGGGCTGGTCGGGCCGCACCTCGGCCTGCCCTACGGCCTGGTGCTGCACGGCGCCGAGGTCACCGTTCCCGCCCGGCTCCCCATCAGCCGGCGGGCGCTGGCCCGGGTGCTGCGCCACGCCACGCTGGCCGTCTGCGCCGGCGGCTACCCGGCCGCCGAGGCGCTGCGGGTCGCGCCCGACGCCATGCCGCCGGTGGTGCAGGTCCCGCCCGGCGTCGACGTGGAGCGGTTCGTGCCACTGACGTCGACGGCCCGGCGGACAGCCCGGCTCCGGCTCGAGCTCCCTGGCGACGGCCCGCTGGTGGTCAGCGTCAGCCGGCTGGTGCCCCGCAAGGGCATGGACGTGCTGATCGCCGCTGCCGCCGCCGTGCAGCCGTCGTTCCCCGGGCTGACCCTCGCCATCGGCGGCGCCGGACGGGACGCGCCACGCCTGGCCCGCATCGCCGCCGCCACCGGCGCGCCGGTGCGGCTGCTGGGGCGCGTCGCCGACGAGACCCTGCCCGAGCTGGTCGGCTGCGCAGACGTGTTCGCCATGGTGTGCCGCAACCGCTGGGGCGGCCTGGAGCAGGAGGGCTTCGGCATCGTCTTCCTCGAAGCCGCCGCCTGCGCGGTGCCGCAGCTGGCCGGCCGCAGCGGCGGCGCCGACGAGGCGGTGCTCGACGGCCACACCGGGCTGGTGGTCGACACCCCCCGCCGCTCCGACGCGGTGGCCGCCGCCCTGCGGCGCCTGCTGAGCGACGCGGCGCTGCGCCACGACATGGGACAGCGGGCCCGGCGCCGAGCGGAGACGTCCTTCAGCTACGACCACCTGGCCCAGAAGCTGGCCTTGGCCCTGCGCGACGTGCCAGGCTGAGCCCTGTCGGTGCCGTATCCCCTGGCCGGCGACGGACCGAGCACGACAGGAGGAGTCAACCGTGGCCGAACGAGCCACCGAGCGGATGGTGGTGACCGCCACCCCAGAGCAGTGCTTCGCCGTGGTCAGCGACTTCGAGCGCTACCCCGACTGGGCCGCTGACATCAAGCAGGTGACCGTCGACCGCCGCGACGACGAGGGCCGCCCGCTCGACGTCACCTTCCGCGCCGCCGCCTTCGGGCGCAGCACCAGCTACACCCTCAGCTACGACTACCGCGACGCCCCCGCCACCCTGGCCTGGAAGCAGACGGCCGGCGACCTCACCTCCAAGCTCGACGGCAGCTACACCTTCGAGCCGACCAGCTCCGGCGGTACCCAGGTCACCTACGTCCTCGACGTGGAGCTGCGGGTGCCGCTGCCCGGCTTCATCAAGCGCCGGGCCCAGTTCCGCATCATGCACACCGCGCTCGAGGAGCTGAAGGCCCGGGTCGAGTCGGCGGTCACCAGCTGACGGCCCTGCCCGCCGCCGGCACCGGATCCGACGTCGGGCTCGCCATCGGCCTCGACGTGGGGGGCACCAAGGTGCTCGGCGTGGCCCTCGACCCCGTCGGCCGGGTCCTTGCCGAGCACAAGGTGGCCTCCACCACGGCGGCGGGCAGCGCCGCCCTGGTGGAGCTGCTCGAGGACGTGGTGCGCACCCTCGAAGCACGCGCCGGCTCGGCCGCCGGTGCTGCCGGCCCAGCTACCGGTCCAGCCGCCGGTGCCCTGCTCTCGGCGACCTCGGTGGGGCTCGGCCTGCCGGGACGCTTCACCGACGGGATCTTGGCCTTTGCCCCCAACCTGCCCAGTGGCGTCGGCCACGACGTGGCCCACCCCCTGGCCGGCCGCCTCGGTGTGCCGGTGGTGGTCGACAACGACGCCACCTGCGCCACCCTGGCCGAATGGCAGGTGGGCGCGGCCGCCGGTGCCAGCGACGTGGTGCTGGTCGCCGTCGGCACCGGCATCGGCGCCGGGCTGGTGGTCGGTGGCCAGCTGGTCCGCGGCCGGCACGGCTTCGCC
>JAJZNB010000281.1 GCA_021848085.1 Actinomycetes bacterium | reverse complement strand
CGCGGCGGGTGCTGGCGCGTCGGGTGCTGGCGCGGCGGGTGCTGGCGCGGCGGGTGCTGGCGCGGCGGGTGCTGGCGCGGCGGGTGCTGGCGCGGCGGGTGCCGGCGCTCCCGGCCCGGCGCCCGAGGCGCCCGACCTGTCAACCCCCGGGGTCCGGGTGGTGGTGGCCTCCCTGGAGCGGGGCTTCGTCCTGCCCGGCGTGCAGGTGGCGGTGCTGGCCGAGGCGGACCTGACCGGCCGGCGCCGGCCGCATCGGGCAGCTCGGGTCCGGGCCAGGCCCGTCGACGGCTTCTTCGACGACCTCGCCCCCGGCGACTACGTGGTCCATCGCCAGCACGGGGTGGCCCGCTACGCGGGCATGGTCACCCGCACCGTCGGGGGAGCCTCACGGGACTACCTGCTGCTCGAGTACCGCGGTGACGACAAGCTCTACCTGCCCTCCGACCAGATCGACGCCATCACCCCCTACAGCGGCGGCGAGTCACCCACCGTGAACCGGCTAGGCGGATCCGAGTGGCAGCGCACCCGGGCCAAGGCCCGGGCCGCCGTCCACCAGATCGCCGAGCAGCTGGTGCAGCTGTACCGGCGTCGGCTGCAGGTCTCGGGGCACGCCTTCGCCCCCGACACCCCCTGGCAGCGCGAGCTCGAGGAGTCTTTCCCCTACACCGAGACCCCTGACCAGCTGCGGGCCGTGGAGGAGGTCAAGGCCGACATGGAGACGCCCACACCCATGGACCGGCTGGTGTGCGGCGACGTCGGCTTCGGCAAGACCGAGGTGGCGGTGCGGGCCGTTTTCAAGGCGGTGCAAGACGGCAAGCAGGCGGCGGTGCTGGTCCCCACCACCCTCCTCGCCTCCCAGCATGCCCAGACCTTCGCCGAGCGCTTCGCCGGCTTCCCCATCCGGGTGGAGCTGCTGTCACGCTTCCTGACCTCGGCCCAGGCCCGCCAGGTGGTGGCGGGGGTGCGCGACGGGACCGTCGACGTGGTGGTGGGCACCCACCGCCTGCTCGGCGGGGACATCACCTTCAAGAACCTGGGTCTGCTGGTCGTCGACGAGGAGCAGCGCTTCGGCGTCACCCACAAGGAGTCGATCAAGGCCATGACCGACGGGGTCGACGTGCTGACCCTCACGGCCAGCCCCATCCCCCGCACCCTCGAGATGGCCCTCACCGGCATCCGCGACCTGTCGCTCATCAACACCCCGCCCGCGGCCCGCCAGCCCATCCACACCTATGTCGGCGAGTACGACGAAGCGGCGGTGGTAGAAGCCATCCGCCGGGAGCTGCTGCGCGAGGGGCAGGTCTTCTTCGTCCACAACTGGGTGCGCGACATCGACCAGGTGGCGGCCCGGATCCGCCAGCTGGTCCCCGAGGCCCGGGTGGCCGTCGCCCACGGCCAGATGGACGAAGGCGCCCTCGAGAAGGTCGTCTACGAGTTCTGGGACCGCCAGTACGACGTGCTGGTGTGCACCACCATCATCGAGTCGGGCATCGACATGCCCACCGTCAACACCCTGGTGGTGGACCGGGCCGACCGGCTCGGCCTGGGTCAGCTCCACCAGCTGCGAGGCCGGGTCGGCCGGGCCGGCGCCCGGGCCTACGCCTACCTGTTCCACCCCGCCGACCGGGTGCTGCCCGAGACCGCCTACGAGCGCCTGCGGACCATCGGCGAGCTGACCGAGCTCGGCAGCGGGTTCAAGATCGCCATGCGCGACCTGGAGATCCGCGGGGCCGGCAACCTCCTGGGAGAGGACCAGTCGGGCCACATCGCCGCCGTCGGCTACGACCTGTACGTGCAGCTCGTGGCCGAAGCGGTGGCCGAGCTCAAGGGCGAGCCGCTGCGTCGCGCCGTGGAGGTCACCATCGACCTGCCCACCGACGCCCACCTGCCCGCCAGCTACGTCGAGCACGAGGACCTGCGCCTCGAGGCCTACCGCCGGCTGGCCTCGGTGGCGTCGCTCGGCGAGGTCGACGACATCCGGGCCGAGTGGCTCGACCGCTTTGGGCCGCTGCCACCCCCGGCCGAGGGGCTGCTGGCAGTAGCCCGGCTGCGCGCCGAGTGCATCCGCACCGGCGTCGGCGAGGCCTCGGCCACCGTCGCCCGACCTGGCCAGGGCGGCGCCGTGGTCCGCGGCGCCCGCCCCGGGCAGAAGATGCTGGTGGCCCGCTTGTCGCCGATCGACCTGCCCGTCAGTGCCCAGGTCCGGCTTCGGCGGCTGCATCCCGCCGCGCTGTACAAGGAGGACGCCCGCCAGCTGATCATCGGCATACCCGCCGGGGACGACCCCGCCCAGGAGCTGGCCGGCCTGCTGCGCCAGCTGGTGCCCCCCGCCGGGCCGCCGGCCGCCGAGGCTCGGGAGCCGGCCCGAGCAGATCGTGCCGGCGGGCCCGACCGGGTGGCGGCGGCCCGCTGAGCCCGGGCCCGACCGGGTGGCGGCCGCCCGCTGAGCCCGGGCCCGACCGGACGCCCCGACGGCCGGCCAGGCGGGCCTGAATCGTGGGGCGGGGCTCACGCCGGTAGCATGCCGGTTCCGTGAAGCGCCTCCTCGTCTTGGCCGTGCTGGCCGGCCTCGCTGTCGCCGGCACGAGCTGCACCCTGCAGCACCCTGCGGCCCGCGTCGGCGGCGTCGCGATCCCCCACTCCGCCCTCTCGAGCCAGCTGCAGGCGCTGACCGACGTGTCGAACCCGGCGGCCCGCTGCGCCATCGAGATCCTCACCGGCACCCAGGTGCAGCCCTACGGCGCCGGGCAGGGCACCGTGCCGGTGGCGCTGGTCGACAGCGAGCTCGGCACCCTGGTCCAGAACGAAGCCGAAGGGCAGGCGCTGGCGGCGCGCCACATCACGGTGACCGCCGCCGACCTGACCGCCGCCCGCCAGGACTTCGTCACCGAGCTGCAAGAGGCTTACCAGCAGCTGTCGCAGAGCGGCGGAGCGCTGTCGGCCGCCTGCAGCAACGTGCAGCTCCCCACCATCATCAGCCAGCTGCCGCGGGCCTTCGTCACCCAGGAGACCCAGATGCTGGCCCGTCAGGAGAAGCTGCAGTCGCTCTTCGGGCACATCGACGTCACCCTCGCCGGACTGCGCCGCTACTACGCCAGCCACAAGGCGAACTTCACCCAGGTGTGCCTGAACCTGCTGGTCGCCGACAGCGCCGCCAACGCCCAGAAGCTGCACCGCGCGGTCACCTCGGGCACGTCGTTCGCGGCGGCGGCGTCGAACCCGGCCGCCGACCCCACCAACACCCCGCCCGGCGGCCAGCTGCGCTGCGTCTACCCGAACCAGATCACCAGCACCTTCGGCTCCAGCGCGGCGTCGATCCTCGACAACCTGCCCGTGGGGGGCGTCAGCAATCCGGTGCCGGTGTCGAGCAGCAGCCCCACCGGCCCGGCGACCTACTACCTGATCGCCCAGATGCGCCAGCGCCACCTGGTGCCGCTCGACAGCACCCTGCAGAGCCAGCTGCGCCTGGCCCTTCTGCAGCAGGGCAACCAGGCGGCCAGCGCCGGCATCTCCAAGATCCTGTCACAGGCGTCGGTGTGGATCGACCCCCGCTACGGCAGCTGGAACCACCTCAAGCAGCAGATCCTGCCGCCGTCCTCCCCCCGCTGCAGCGACCTGCTCAACACCTCGGCCGATCCCACCTGCACGACGGCCCAATCGAGCGGAGCCCTCGGCTCGCTCGGCTCGCTGGGCGGACCTGGGCCGTCGCCGACCGGCGCCGGCGGCTGAGGCCTCCCGGGGACGTCCCGGTGTCGGTGCCGACCAAGGGACGGGTGGTGGCCGTCGGGCTCGGGCCGGCCGGGCCCGAGCTGGTGCCGCCCGCCTCCCTGCAGGCGCTGCGCCGGTGCCAGCTCCGGTTCGTGCGGACCCGTCACCACCCGGCGGTGCAGACCGCCGCGGCGGACGGCAGCTCTGACCTCGGTGCCCTGCTGGCCCAGGCGAAGCCGCTCGACCGTCACTACGAGGAGCAGCCCTCGTTCGAGGCGGTCTACGCCGCCATCGCCGCCGAGGTGGCCGACGCCGCGGTGGTCGCCGCCGCCACCGACCCGGAGTCCGCCGTCGCCTACGCCGTGCCGGGCTCGCCGTTGGTGGCCGAGCGGACCGTGGAGCTGCTGCGGGCCGACGACCGGGTCGAGCTGCAGGTGGTGCCGGCCCTGTCGTTCCTCGACCTGGCCTGGGAGCGCCTCGGGGTCGACCCGCTGGCGGCAGGGGTGCGGCTGGTGGACGCCACCGACTTCGCCGCCCAGGCCGCCGGCCAGCGCGGGCCGCTGCTGGTGGCCCAGTGCTACAGCCGCTCGGTGCTGTCGGAGGTGAAGCTGGCCGTGGACCGCCCCGACGACGTCGACGGCGGCGCGCCGCAGGCCGTGCTCCTGCACCACCTGGGACTGCCCGACGAGCAGGTGCTGCCCGTCGCCTGGGCCGACATCGACCGCAGCCTGCCGGCCGACCACCTCACCTCGCTGTGGGTGGGGCAGCTGAGCGCGCCGGTCGGCGCTGAGCTGATCCGGCTCGAGGAGCTGGTCCGGGTGCTGCGTGCCCGCTGCCCATGGGACATGCGCCAGACCCACCAGTCGCTCGCCCGTCACCTGCTCGAGGAGTCCTACGAGGTCCTCGACGCCATCGAGGAGCTGGGGCCGCCACCGCCCGGGCCGGCGCCCGGGCCGGTGGGGATGCCCGGGCCGGCGCCCGGGCCGGCGGGGATGCCCGGGCCGGCGCCCGGGCTGGCGGGGATGCCCGGGCCGGCCCAGGTGCCGCAGCGGTCTTCCGGCACCGCTCCCGGGGCCTCCCCCGAGGCGGTGGAGCACCTGCAGGAGGAGCT
>JAJZNB010000180.1 GCA_021848085.1 Actinomycetes bacterium | reverse complement strand
ACCTACCGGATCACAGCTCGATCTTGATCTCGGCGCCAGGCCCTACTACCGGAGGTCTGAGGCTCGCTCCCCCCTCGGTGCCGAAGCCGCTGATGGAGCAGTAGACGGCGTCGGGTCGCCGTCGGCGCACCGCCTCGTAGTCGAGGCCGAATCGGGCCAGGCCCCCCGGCTTGAAGTTCTGGATCATCACGTCGGCTCGGGCCGACAGGGCGTGGGCCACGCCCAGGTCCTCGTCGTCGCCGAGGTCGAGGACGATGGAGCGCTTGTTGCGGTTGACGGCCAGGTAGTAGGTGCCCACCCCGTCGCGCACCGGCGGCACCCAGTGGCGGGTGTCGTCGCCGGCCGTCGACTCCACCTTGATCACCTCGGCGCCGAGATCGGCCAGCAGCATGGTGCAGTAGGGGCCGGCCAGCACCCGGCTGAAGTCGGCCACCACCACCCCTCGCAGCGGGCCAGCAACATCACCGCCGGCACCCGCCCTCGCCCCGGCGCCAGATCGGCCGGCGCCGTTGCCTCCCGACCCAACCCGGTCTCCGACGCTGGACGGCCACATGTCCGCATGCTGGCCGCCGCTGTCGCCGGCTGTCAAGGACGCCGACAGCGCCGGTTGTCACCCCGCCGCCGGCTCCCCGGTGGCGTCGGGGGACACCTCAGCCTTGGGTCTCGCCTGCCACAGCGCCCATTCGGCGCTCACGTCGGCGGCGGCTCGCACCAGGCGCGGCAGGTGGACCTCGACCAGGGTGTCGACGCTGGTCTCCGCGGAGTGGACGGTGACGTTCATGGCGGCCCGCACCGTGCCGGCCCCGTCGCGCACCGGCACGGCCACCGACCGGATGCCGGGGGCAAGCTCCTCGTCGGCCAGGGCCCAGCCCCGGGCCCGCACCGTCATGAGCTCGGCGGCGACGTCGTCGGGGTGGCGGGGCACGAACGGCGGCAGCCCCGAACGGCTCGGTTGGGCCAGCACCGCGGACAGCTCGTCGGGAGCCAGGGCGGCCAGCAGCACCTTGCCCTGGGAGGTCTGCAACGCCGGGAAGCGGGTGCCGATGTCGACCCGCAAGGTGATGATCTTGGGGACCGCCACCCGGGCCACGTAGACGATGTCGGAGCCGTCGAGCTGGGCCATCGACGACGGCTCGTGGGTGTGGGCCACCAGGTCGGCCAGGTGGGGCCGGGCGATGTCCCACAGCCCCAGCGACGAGACATAGGCCATGCCCAGACGCAGCACCTGCGGGGTCAGGGTGTAGGTGCCCGCACCGCTTCGGACGTAGCCCAGCTGCTGCAAGGTGAGCAGCAGCCGCCGGGCGGTGGGGCGGGCCAGGCCGGTGGCAGCGGCCACCTCGGCCAGGCTCATGGCCGGCTGGGCGGCGTCGAAGCAGCCCAGCACGTCGAGGCCTCGGGCCAGCGCCTCCACGAAGTCGGGGCCAGTGCCTCGTTTCGCCATTCGCCTGCCTTCCGTCGCCGGTAGCGGCCAGACGCCGTGCTCGGTTGACAGCGCCGCGGGCCCGCCTCTAAGGTCCCTCGGCAGACCGCTATACGGACAACTGTACGTCAATCACCGACGGCAGTCCCATGGGGCGGCAGTCAGAACGGGCGGCAGTCAGAAGGGGGAAGGCGCGACGCGATGGCCAAGCTGGTGGCGATCCTGGCGACGACGCATCTTCTACCGGACCAGTCGCCTGCCTCCCGAGGAGGCTCCGCCGTTCGCTCCGGCGTGGGTGGCCAAGGTGGAGGCCTACCGCCAGACGCTGGCCCGGGCCCGGCCCGACGTGCTGGTGATGGTCGGCTCGGACCACCTCCACCAGCTGTGGCTCGACAACATGCCCCAGTTCCTGGCGGGCGAGGCTCCCTTCTACGACGCCACCTACCACAACGAGGAGCGCGAGCTCGGGCTGCCTCGGATGCTGCTGCGCGGCCACGAGGAGCTGTCGGCCTACATGCTGCGCCACGGCATCGACCAGGGCTTCGGACTGGCCTTCTCCAACCAGCTGCGGGCCGACCACTCGATCACCTGCCCCATCTTGACCCTGCGCCCGCAGAACGACCTGCCGGTGGTGCCCGTCTACACCAACATCTTCGCCCCTCCCCTGCCACACCCGGAGCGGTTCGTGGCGCTGGGCCGAACCATCCGTGAGCTGGTCGACGCCTGGCCCTCGACGTTGCGGGTGGCGGTCGTCGGCACCGGCCACCTCTCCCTCGAGCTCGGCGGTCCCCGCCAGCTCGGCCCGCACGGCCCCGACCCCGAGCTCGACGCCAAGGCGGTGGGGTGGATCGCCAACGGCGACATCGACGGGTGCCTGGCCGAGGTGTCCCTCGACAGCCTCCACGCCCCGGGCAACGCCACCCACGGCTTCATGGACTTCATGTTGATGATGGGCGTGGCCGGCTACGCCAAGGCCGACCACGTGGGCCACCTCGACCTGTTCCACACCATGGAGGCCTACTTCACCTGGTATCCCGGGGGACAGCCGCAGTGAGCCGTTACGTCGTCGACAAGTTCCTGTTCACCGCGGACCGCGACCCGGAGCTGGTGGCCCGCTACCGGGCCGATCCCGCCAGCACGGTGGCGTGGTGGGAGCGCGAGCACGCCAACGCCATGCTCAACGGGATCGCCGCCGAGGCGTCCACCTGGTGTGGCTTCACCGACGAGGAACGCCGGGCGCTGGCCACCCAAGACCATGTGGCGCTGTTCGAGCTCGGCGCCCATCCCTTCCTGACCCTGACGTTGTGGATCGCCCTGTTCGAGCAGGACTCCGACGAGCCGCTGGCCATGCAGCGCGGCTACGCGGCGCGCCTGGCCCACTGCAGCTTGCCCCATCCCGACATCACCACGTGAGCCGGAGCCGCCCCGTGTCCCGATCGAACCCCACCCGATCGACCCCCGTGTCCCGATCGACCCCCGTGCCCCGACGGAGGCGACCGGCCGGGTCGAAACCGCCGAGGCGAGCCCAGCGCGGCCTGGCGGTCCGCCTGGCCCAGGCCGCTTTGGCCTGGGTCTTCGTCCACGCCGGCGTCGACGTGATGCGCCACCCCGAGCCTCGGGCAGCCAGCGCGGCCCGTCTGCTGGGCGCCGTCCGCTCCGCCGCTCCGGTGGACCTGCCCGACGACGTCGCCTTGGTGCGCGCCAACGCCGCCGCCCAGGTGGCGGCAGGGACGGCGCTGGCCCTCGGGAAGGCACCCCGGCTGGCCGCCGCCGCCCTGCTGGCCTCGCTGGCGGCGACCACCGTCGGGGGCCATCCCTTCTGGAGCTTCGACGAGCCGACCCAGCGGGCCGGCCAGCGCATCCACTTCGACAAGAACCTGGGCCTGGCCGGCGGTCTGCTGCTGGTGCTGGTGACGCCACGGCGCCAGGCGACGCCGGCGGGTCGCCGTGGCCCATCGACCCCGACGCGGCGAAGAGGCCGCTGACGCACGCCGCGGAGACCCGGGCCGTCGACCCGGGTCGGCCGCCGGTGTCCTGCCGTGGCACCGTCCTCCGCCGCGGACCAGGCCGGTGTCCTCGACGGCGCCGACGCACCTGCCCCCAGCAGGCGCTGGCGTCGAGGTCTGGGTCGTTCCAGATGGCGGAGGTCGTTCCACAGGGCGGAGGTCGGCCCCGGGGAACGGTCGGGCGATGGCCACCACCGGCTTCTCCCCGGGGGCGCGCACCCGTGCCGGCGGGGATGCGGCCCTCGGCCTGGTGACGCCGCGCACCAGCACCCGGTCCGGCGGCACGGGCACGCCAGAGAAGCTCTCGCTCACGGCCGGCGTGACAGCCAGGTCGGCCAGTTCCAGCCCTCGCAGACGACGAGAGCCGGCGTGCCGGTCTTCGTGGCGAACAGCGCCTTCCACGCCGCCTTCGTGTCCGAGGCCACCGCCCGAAGCGCCCAGAGGCCGCCGTCGGGGGAACCTGCCGGACCGCCCCAGGTGGCCAAGATGGCCAAGAGCTGGCAACAGCGCAGAGGGCCTCGGCCACCTCGGCGATGCCACAGCGGCCGCCGGGGAGCTTGGGTGAGCCCCGGTGGAGCTAGCCGGTGGTCGAGGAGAAGGCGCCGACGCCGTCGGGGGTGCCGAGCCCGGCCGGACCGTTGTAGCCGCTCGACAGCGAGTGGGCGGCGTCGCACAGGTAGGTGCCGCAGCTGCCGTCGGAACCCGACGTCACCGGCGTCAGGCCCGGTGTCGGGCCGGTGGCGGAGGTAGAGGCGCTGTCGGGGTACAGGGCGCTGGGCAGCGGGCTCTCCTGGCCGAAGGCGGCCAAGGCGTAGATGGCGCCGACGATCTGGGTGGAGGCGCTGGTGCCGCCGAACACCATCCAGCCCGGCTCGCGGAAGCTGTCGTAGACGGCCACCCCGGTGTTGGGGTCGGCCACCGCCGACACGTCAGCTACCTGCCTGCCCGAGCAGCCCGACGAGCTGTAGGCGCTGTTCTTCTGCCACGACGGCATCGGCTCGTCGGCCGAGCAGCCGGCGCCCGCCCCCGACCACACGCGCTGGCTCCAGCTGATGCCGGTGCCGGTGCCGGTGTAGGTGAGGGAGGTGCCGCCCACCGCCGTCAACCCGGGGGAGGCGGCTGGGAACTCCACCCCGTAGCCGCTGTCGCCGGTGGCGGCGGTCATGGCCGTGCCGGAACCGCCCGAGGCCGCGGTGGCCGAGTAGGTGGCGTTGTCCGACGTCTCGGCGCCGGACTCGGAACCGCCGTAGCTGTTGGTGATGACGGCGGGGTTCAGCGTCTTGGCGTAGGCCACGGCGGCCTGCAGGTTGGAGAAGCTGCTGGTGGCGGCCTCCACCAAGGTGATGTTGCAGTCGGGGCAGATGGCCGTGGCCATGTCGAGGTCCAAGGAGATCTCCTCGGCCCAGCCGGTGTTGGCCCGCGGGTAGCTGGTGAG
>JAJZNB010000227.1 GCA_021848085.1 Actinomycetes bacterium | reverse complement strand
GCGGGCCGCCGGTGACGCGAAGAGACCCGGGTCGCAGACCCGGGTCTCTTCCCCGGCATCCGCTCGGGGCGAGCGGTGCCAGACGCCGCCGGTCAGCTCATGCCGACCACCGGCTGGTTGAGCGGCTTGCCGCCCATCGACCCGTAGAACGGGGCGTCGAAGGAGAAGATGCCGCCGTCGGCGGCGACCTCCCAGTAGCCGCCGGTGGCCGGATCTGCCGCCATGCCGACCACCGGCTTGTTGAGCGGCTTGCCGCCCATCGACCCGTGGAACTGGGCGTTGCCGAAGGTGAAGATGCCGCCGTCGGCGGCGACCTCCCAGTAGCCGGTGCCGGCCACCTGAGGCGGTGTGGTCACCACGGCGAAGGTGGTGCCGGTCAGGTCGGCGATGGTCGGGGAGCTGGTGGCGCTGAGCGTGAACGACACGCAGGCCGGCGGCCCGGCGCGGTAGCTCTCCGGGGAGACGACCTTCCAGGTGCTGGTGGCCGGGTCGAACCACTCGATCGTGTTGCCGCCGTTCAGGTTGCAGTCCTGGCTGGCGACGGAGGTGAAGGTGTTGCCCGACGAGGCGCGGATGTCGAAGTACTCGCCGCTGGCGGCGAACTGGGGCGCGGTCGACTCGGGGTTGGCGGCGTACTGGGCCACGGTGATGCCGCCGATGCCGGTGGCGTCGACGGTGGTGCCGTCGTTGGTGGCCACCGCCGTGCCGCTCTGCGTCCCCGACGACGCCTGGGCGTAGCTGGTGGCGCCAGCCGGCGGCGCCGGCGCGGCCGGGCAGCTGCCGTAGCCCACCGTACAGGTGGTGGAGGCGGCCGGCGCGGCCGACAGGCCGGCTGTGGCGCCAGCCCCGGCCAGCACCAGCAGCGCCACGGCGCTCTGCACCGGGTTGCCGCGGATCCAGCGCCACACCCGGCGCTTCTGCGTTCCCTCGTCGACCACCAGCCCGTCCCTTCTGTCGCCACGCCCGACCTGATGTGCCCGCTCGGATCTGGTGACACCCTCCCGCCGGCGACCGTGGCCATGCGGCGGCAGACCGACACCTCTGCCGGCTGCCGTCACCGTATGCCGCGGTTGTTGCCGTGTCCATGCTTTTCTGGACACAACTGGTCGTCACGGGGGGGACGGCGACCTGGTGTTCCCCCAGCCCCGCCGCCAGGCAACACCGCCGCCAGGCACCGCCGCCGCCAGGCACCGCTGCCAGACACTGCCGCCGCCCGGCCCTGCCTCCGCCCACCGCCGCAGGTGGCGCTACGGCCGGCTCGGGCCGGCCCCGGGGGTGCCCAGCGTCGCCACCGGCTTGGGCCGGTCCGGTGTCGGAGCGGGCTGGCGCCGGCGGTGCTCGCCGACCCGTCCAGCGGTCCGGGGCCGACGCCGTGACCACCACAGGCCGATGACCAGGGCCAACGCCATGGCGCCGGACAGGACGTAGCCGAGGCGGGTGATCCCCCAGGGGGTGAAGGTGGCGACGCCGCCGGCCGCTCCGGCCCGGAAGACCACCGTGCCGCCGGCACCGGGCCGCCCGGGCCGGCCGTCGAAGACCCAGCCGGGCTGGTAGGCGGCGTCGATGGCTACCAGCCCCGGCCGCCCCGCCGGCACCTGGTAGGCGACCGGGGACAGCTGGCGCACGGCGACGGTGGTGTGCGGCGCCGGCCCGGGGCGCTGGCCGGCGCCGTGGTAGGCGGTGTTTTGCCACACCTGCAGCGCCGGGTCGGCCAGCACCGGGTGCAGGTCGGGCTGGTGGTTGAGCCAGCCGTAGAGGCGCCAGTCGGCGCAGTGGGCCAGCACCACGTACTTCACGCCGAGGGGAGCCAGCGCCGCCCCGACGTTGGCCGGGCGGGGGCCGGCCACCAGCCGGGCGACGAAGGCGGCGCGCGGCGAGGTGGACTGGGTGTTGATGCCGCCGGCCTGCACGTTGTCGCCGCTGAGCACCGGCCGGCGGAACAGCGACGGCCCGGGGTTGGCCACGTCGCGTCCGCCGGTGAACGGCTGCTGCTCGTAGAGGTGCCAGGGCAGGTAGAGGATCTTGCCGGCGCCGACGCCCATGAGGGCGTCGGCTTGGGGGTAGGCGGCGGGCAGGGTGCTGGGGGCCACCGTGGCGTCGAAGCCGTCGAAGATGGTGAAGGCGGTGCTGAGCGGCAGGGCCACCCCCAGCAGCCCGGCCACAGCCAGCTGCCCGGCGGTCGAGGCGGTTCGAGCCGTCAGCCGGTCGACGGCCCAGCCTGTCCCCACCGCGTAGGCCAGGGCCACCAGCATCAGGAACTTCTGCGGTTCGCGCATCACGGCGAAGAACGGCACGTGGTGATAGGCGAGGCGGAACAGCGGCCCGGTCGGCCCCTGGGTGCCGAGCGCCAGCAGCAAGCCGGCGGCGGCGACCACCGCCAGCAGCCAGGCCAGCCGGCGGCGCCCGGCGCTGCCGGCCGTGTCGGCATGGCGGCGCAGGGCGGGGACGAGGCCGGCGGCGGCCAGCACCACCAGGGCCAGCGCCAGCAGCGGCCAGCCGCTGACCAGCGTCTTGACCAGCACCGGATGCGGCCCCTGGCGCCAGAAGCCGTAGAGGGCGGCCACGTTGGCCAGCAGCCCCAGGTGCGGGTCGGCGCTGGTGCGGTACAGGGCCAGGCTGCCGGCCCCGGCGCCGGCCGGGCGGCCCGAGGCGGCGTGGGCCACCACGATGTACAGGCTGAGCAGCCCGAACGCGGCGGTGGTGGCGGCCAGCCACCCCACCAGCCGGCCTACCTGGGCCAGCCGGCCCGGCTGGCCCAGCCGGGGCAGGTGGACCAGCACCACGGCCACCAGCACCAGGCCGTAGATCCAGGCGTAGTGGGGGGACAAGGCGCTGAGCACCCCCCACCACAGGGCGGGGCCGGCCACCGCCCCCAGGGCCTGGCGGGGCGGATGGCGGCCTCCGGCGACGAGCCGGCCGGCGGCGCGCAGAGCGCTCCGTGTCGCCAGGGGCAGCAGGGCGTAGCCGAACAGCAGGGTCAGCTGGCCGGCGTAGGCCCGGTCGAGCACCCACGGGTTGACGCAGTAGACGGCAGCTGCTGTCACCTGAGCCCGGCGCCGCCCGCCGGTGAGCCGTCCGGCGGCGACGGCCGCCACCGGAAAGCAGGCGAACAGCACCAGCCAGGTGACGGCCTCGCCGAGCACGTGGACGGCCAGCGACGTGGCCAAGCCGACCGGTGTGCCGGTGGTCAGCCCGCCGTGCAGGCCCAGCATCGAGCTGGTGACGAGCGGCGGGTGCGGGCCGATCACCCAGTCGAGCAGGAACACCGGGCGGCTGCCGAGCAGCGGCCAGCAGACGCCGACAGCCACGGCCAGCCCGAAGGCGGCGGTGGCCGCCTCGGGTGCGGCGACGGCCCGCCGCCACCCCGGCCGGGCCGACGAGACGGAGCCGCTCACAGCGCCCACTGTTGCACGGCGCCCGCCGGGCTCGGGGAGCCGGGGGTGTTCGTCATCGTCGCCGGGGCTGGCCGGGGCTGGCCGCGGCTGGCCGCAGCCGGCCGAGCCGGCCGAGCCGGACGAGCCGGACGAGCCGGACCGGGTCGGCCGCTCGGTGGTGCGCCGTGGTGCCAGCGGACCTGTTCCCTCGCACATCTTGTCGCGGAACAATTGATGGCTCTGTGGGCCAGGCGGGTGCAACGATTTCCGGCTGATGGCGATGGCGGCTGGGCCCAAGCGACACCGCGCCGCCGCGTCAGGCGACACCGACCAGGTGCCGCCGCCCGACGAGCCCGACACGCCGGCCGACCGGCCCGACATGACGGTTCCCGGGCGGAGCGGCCGGGGGCTTGGCGGCGCGGCCGGGCGCCTCGGCCGTCGGCTGTGGGCCCACGCCGCGGCGCGCGGCGGCCTGGTGTTTGTCGGCGCCAGCCTGGCCGCCGGCCTGTCGAACTTCGTCTTCCACCTGGTCCTCAGCCGTCTGCTCGGCCCCCAGGGCTACGGGGCGCTCGGGGCGCTGCTGAACGTGACGAGCGTGCTGAGCGTGCCGCTCGGCGCGGTGTCGGTGACGGTGGCCCAGTCCGTCGCCCGGCGTCCGGACCCGAGCGACACCCCGCCGCTCGGCCGGCTGTTGAAGCTGTCGCTGGTGGCGTCGGTGGTCGCTGTGGGCCTGTGGCTGGCCGCCACCCCGACCATCGACCGGTTCTTCCACCTCCACACCCCCGATGCCACCGTCGTGCTCGGGCTGTGGCTGATCCCGGCCCTGCCCGGCGCCGTGCTCGAGGGGGTGCTGTTCGGCCAGCGCCGCTTCCGGGTGGCCGGCGCCGGCCAGCTGCTGGCCACCGTGGTGCGCCTGGCCAGCGGGGTGGTGCTGGTCGAGGTCGGCCTCGGCATCGTCGGTGGCATGGCCGCCACCGTGGCCTCCGGAATGGTCGTGGTGGCCGTCTACGCCTGGGCGCTGCGCCGGGCGCTGCTGGCCACCGGCCGCTTCGTGCCCCGCGCCGGCGACGCCCTGCTCTCCACGGCGGCCATCGGCGGCGCCGCCGTGCTCACCACCCTCGACGCCTGGCTGGCCCGCCACTTCCTCCCCGCCCACAGCGCCGGGCTGTTCGTGGCCGCCGCCACCGCCGGGAACATCGCCCTGTTCCTGCCCGGCGCCATCACCATGGTGTACTTTCCCCGCCTGGCCGCCAGCGGCGGGCGGGGCCCCGAGGCCCGCCAGGCGCTGGCCCGGGTCACCGGGCTGGTGGCGGCGGTGGGGCTGGGGGCGGTCGGGGTGATGGCGCTGGTGCCGCGGCTGGTGGTCGACGTGCTGTTCGGCTCGGCCTTCGCCCATGCCTCGGTGGCCCTGGCCACGGTGGCTCTGGCCGATGCCGGCATCGCCGTGGCCAGCTGCTTCGTCTACTACCAGGTTGCCCACCGCGGTCGGCCAGG
>JAJZNB010000012.1 GCA_021848085.1 Actinomycetes bacterium | reverse complement strand
GGTCGAGCAGGGCGAAGGGGCCCATCGGGAACCCGCAGCCGCCCTTCATGGCCTCGTCGATGCCGTCGCGGGTCGCCACCCCCGCCTCGAGGAGCCGCACGGCGTTGTTGAGGTAGGGGAACAGCAGCGCGTTGACGACGAAACCGGCCCGGTCCTTCACCTCCACCGGCGCCTTGCCGCACGCCTCGGCGAAGGCCAGCGCCGCCGCCACGGTGTCGTCGCTGGCCGTGAGCGGGCGCACCACCTCGACCAAGGTCATGACCGGCGCCGGGTTGAAGAAGTGGATGCCGCAGACCTTGTCGGGACGGCCGGTCTCCATGGCCATCTCCACCACCGGCAGCGTCGAGGTGTTGGTGGCTAGGATGGTCTCGTCGGGGCAGATCCGGTCGAGCTCGGTGAACAGGTGCTTCTTGACCGCCAGGTCCTCCACCACCGACTCGATGACCAGGTCGCAGCGGGCCAGCTCGCCCAGGTCGGAGACGGCCGTCACCCGTGACAGGGCGGCGTCGCGCTCGGCCTCGCTCAGCTTCTGCTTGTCGACCTGGCGGTTGAGCGACCTCTCCATGCCGGCCACCGTGGCGTCGGCCGACGCCTGCGAGCGCGACCGCAGCACCACCTCGAACCCGTGGACGGCGGCCGCCTCGGCGATCCCCGACCCCATGATCCCCGACCCGACGATTCCGACACGCTTGATCGACATGGGGGCATGTTACCGGCGGGTCAGCCCGAATGCCCAGGCCGGGCGGCGGGTCTTCTACAGTGACGCCCATGACTGCACCCTGCGGGCCGCTGGCCCTGGTCGGCGGTGAGGAGTGGACCGAGGGCTGCGACTTCGACGCCGAGCTGCTCCAGGCGTCGGGGCTGGCCGGCGCTCCGGGCGGGGGGCCGGTGGTGGTGCTGCCCACGGCGGCGGCCTACGAGAACCCGCACAAGCGCCTCGACCGCGCCGGGCGCTGGTTCGAAGGGCTCGGCGCCGCCGTGCGCGGCCTGCCGGTCCTGTCGCGGCGCGACGCCGAAGACGACGCGCTGGCCGGCGAGGTGCGCGAGGCCCGCTTCGTCTACCTGAGCGACGGGTCGGCGATGCACCTGCGGTCGGTGCTCAAGGGCTCCGCCGTGTGGGGCGCCCTGGTGCAGGCCTGGCGGTCAGGGGCGGTGGTGGCGGGTTCGGGGGCGGGCGCCATGGTCCTCACCGACCCGATGGTCGACCCCCGGGGCGGGGCCCTCACCGTCGGTCTGGGGCTGGTGACCGGCATGACCGTGGTCTCCCACGTCGGCCACGAGAACGTCGAGAAGGTGCACCGGTCGGTGGCGCTGGCCGGGCCGGGGCTGGCGGTGGTGGGGATCCCCGAGCGCACCGCCCTCATCCGCGCCGGTGACGGCAGCTGGCGGGCCGCCGGCGCCGGGCCGGTGCAGGTGTTCGTCGGCGGTGCCCCGGCTGACCTGGCCGCCCTGCCGGCGGTCAGCCCGGCTCGGTGATCGTCACCGACTCGATGGTGACCTGCTCGGTCGGCTTGCCCGAGCGGGTGCCCACGGCGTCGATGGCCGCCACCACGTCCAGACCCGACACCACCTTGCCGAACAGCGAGTAGCTGGGGGGCAGGCGCATGCCGTCGGGCCCGCTGATCACGAAGAACTGGCTGCCGTTGGTGTCCGGTCCGGCGTTGGCCATGGCCAGCGAGCCCAGCTCGTAGCGCCCGGGCGGAGGCAGCTCGTCGGCGAAGCGGTAGCCGGGGCCGCCGGTGCCGGTGCCGGTGGGATCCCCGCCCTGCAGCACGAAGCCTGGGATGATCCGGTGGAAGACGATCCCCTCGAAGTAGTGGTAGCGGGCCAGCACCACGAAGTTGTTGACGGTGCGCGGCGCCGCCACCGGGTCGAGGGCGATGACCATCGTCCCCTTGGAGGTGACCATCTCGGCGCCGTAGCGCCGGTTCGGATCGATGCACATCGGCGGTTCGGCGTCGAAGGTCCGGCGCTGGGGGCTCGAACCGTCGACGGCGGGGCATTCGACAGGCATGGGCGCTCCTCTTCCTGCTGGTCGAGACGGGCGATCTGGTGTTGGTTGGGGACGGGTGGCGGGCCGCCGGCGGTCAGCCCGCCGGGTCCGCCGGCGGTCAGCTCTCGTGGATGGCGACCGAGATGATCCGGTGCAAGACGGTGGGGGTCCCGGTACCCGAAGGGTCGGTCTTGGGGTTGGATCCGCCCTGGTTGATCTTCTTGACGACGCTCATCCCCGAGGTGACGTGGCCGAAGATCGAGTAGCTGGGGGGCAAGGGGTAGTTGGCCGCCATGATGAAGAACTGGCTGCCGTTGGTGTTGGGACCCGAGTTGGCCATGGCGACCACACCCTTCTTGTAGGCCGAAGAGCTCTTGGGCAGGTTCTCGTCCTTGAACTGGTAGCCGGGCCCGCCGGTGCCGGTGCCGGTGGGATCGCCGGTCTGGTCCATGAACCCCTGGATGACCCGGTGGAACACCACGCAGTCGTAGAAGTGGTTCTCGGCCAGGAACACGAAGCTGTTCACCGTCACCGGCGCCTGCTTGGCGTCGAGGGCGATGACGAAGCTGCCCACGTCGGTGGTGACGGTGGCGGTGTAGGTCTTGGCCACGTTGATGGTCATCGGCGGCGGGCTCGGCCACGACGGCTTGTCGAGCTTGGTCGTGGCCGTGAACGGCGTCGGGCAGCGGGCCGAGGTGGTGACGCCGGCCAGGTTGACGCTGGTGGTGGAGGTGGTGGTGGGCGCCGCGGCCGAGTCGAGCAGCGTGGTGGTGGTCGACGCCGAGGTGGTGGCCTTGGTGGTGGTCGACGCCTTGGAGGCGGTGGTCGACGACTTGGCTCCGCCCCCGGAGGTGGTGACGGCGATGACGACGGCGATGACGGCCACCGCCGCCGCGATCAGGGCGCCGCGGCGCATCAGGCGGCGCCGGCGGCGCTGGCGGGCCAGCGCGGCCAGCTTCTGCTCCCGCGCGGCGCGCTTGCGGGCTCTCTTCTCGCTGGGCACGGCCCGAGACCCTACTCGCCGCTCCGAGGCCGGCGCCTTCGCCTGACGGGGCCGGGACGCCGGAGGTGCCGGGGTGGGCCGGCCGGGGTGGCGGGTGCCGCCGCAGCCGGTAGCGTCGAGCACCATGCCGCTGGTGGTGCAGAAGTACGGGGGGACGTCGGTCGGCGACGCCGAGCGGATGCGTGCCGTGGCGGACCACGTGGCCCGCACCCGGCGGCAGGGCAACGACGTGGTGGTGGTGGTGAGCGCCATGGGCAAGACCACCGACGACCTGCTGCGGCTGGCCGGGGACGTGAGCAGCGTGCAGCCTCCCCGCGAGCTCGACATGCTCCTCACCGCCGGCGAGCGCGTCTCGATGGCGGTGCTGTGCATGGCGCTGGCCGAGCTCGACGTGGAGGCGATGTCGTTCACCGGCAGCCAGGCCGGCATCATCACCGACACCTCCCACACCCGAGCCAAGATCCTCGAGGTGCGCGGCGACCGGCTCCGTGAGGCGCTGGCGCAGGGACGCGTGCCGGTGGTGGCCGGTTTCCAGGGGGTGTCGACCGAGCGCGACGTCACCACCTTGGGCCGCGGCGGCTCCGACACCACCGCCGTGGCGCTGGCCGCTGCGCTCGGTGCTGACGCCTGTGAGATCTACACCGACGTCACCGGCGTGTTCAGCGCCGATCCCCGCATCGTCCCCCGGGCGCGGCGCCTGCCCCGGGTCAGCTTCGAGGAGATGCTCGACATCGCCGCCAGCGGCGGTCGGGTGCTGGCGCTGCGCTCGGTCGAATTCGCCCGGAACCACCAGGTGCCCCTCCACGTGCGCTCCAGCTTCACCTGGGAGCCGGGAACCTGGGTCGACGAGGAGGAGCCCTCCATGGAGCAGGCCGTCGTCACCGCTGTCACCCATGACACCTCCGAGGCCAAGGTCACGGTGGTGCGGGTGCCCGACAAGCCGGGGCTGGCCGCCCGCCTGTTCCGGGCGCTGGCCGACGCCCAGATCAACGTGGACACCATCGTGCAGAACACGTCGGTGCACGGCACCACCGACATCTCGTTCACCGTGCCCAAGACCGACCTGCGCAACAGCCTGCAGGTCTGCCGCGACCTGGCCGGCGAGATCGGCGCCGGGGAGGTCGCGGCCGACGACGCCATCGCCAAGGTGTCGCTGGTCGGGGCCGGCATGCGCAGCTACCCCGGGATCTCGGCCACCATGTTCCAGACGCTGGCCGACCGGGGCATCAACATCGAGATGATCTCGACGTCCACCATCCGGATCACCTGCGTGGTGCGCTCCGACCGGGTGGAGGAGGCGGTGCAGGCTCTCCACGCCGCCTTCGAGCTCGACAGCTGACGACCGCCGCCCCGGCGGCCAGCGGCGACACAGCAGGCGCTCGGCCAGCGGCGACACAGCAGGCGCTCGGGGAGCGGCGACACAGCAGGCGCTCGGGGAGGGGCCCGTACAATGGCGGCCATGCGGATCGCCGTCGTGGGAGCCACCGGTCAGGTGGGCAGGGTCATGCGGGCCATCTTGGCGCAGCGTTCGTACCCGGCCGACGAGGTGCGCTTCCTCGCCTCGGCGCGCTCCGCCGGCCGGCGGCTGCCCTGGGGTGACGGCGCGGTCGAGGTCGAGGACGCCTCTCGCGCCGACTACGGCGGGATCGACATCGCCCTGATGTCGGCCGGTGCGGCCACCTCGCGTCTGCTCGCCCCGCGCATCGCCGCCGCCGGCGCCGTGGTGGTCGACAACTCCTCGGCGTGGCGCATGGATCCCGACGTGCCGCTGGTGGTCCCCGAGGTGAACGCCGACGCCCTCGGCCAGGTGCCCAAGGGGATCGTCGCCAACCCCAACTGCACCACCATGGTGGCGATGCCGGTGCTGGCCCCCCTGCACCGCGAGGCC
>JAJZNB010000060.1 GCA_021848085.1 Actinomycetes bacterium | reverse complement strand
CCCTCATGAAGACACCATCAGCATCCTCCGCTCATAGCAAGGATGGCACCGAGCTCGGCCCAGGTGGCGGATCGTGCGAGGTGTGCGGTCAGCGCCTCTCAAACACGTTCTCAGGGGCGGGGGGGACGTCAGAGGGGCAGGTCGGTCATGCTCCACGAGTCCCAGCTGCCGAGCTCCCAGTGGACCGGGTTGCCCGCCCCGTCGGTGAAGTCGAGGTTGTGGCCGGCGTCCTCGACCGGCGCCGATGCCATTGGATAGCGGTGCCGCTGCTGCTCGGCGTCGGTGACGATGACCTCGTGGTAGGCGGCGGCGTTGCGGGTCGTGAAGGGCTGTGCCTGTGGCTCGTCGACGTCGCTCATGAGCTCTACCTACCCGCCGATCGGGCCGGTGGCACCAGAGGGGCGCGCCCCTCGGCGTCGACGTCGCCGAGGGGCGATCAGTGGGGATGGTCGTCGAAGACGATCAGTGGGGATGGTCGTCGAAGAGGGTGGGGACGGCTGGCCGCTTCCGGCGGCGGTCGGTGTCGGCGGGGGTGGCGCCGCGGCGGCCGGTGCTGGCGGCGTCGGCCCTGGAGTCGCCAGCGCGGCCGCCATCGTCATCGTCGGAGACCGTCTCGAGCAGCTCGGGGCCGTCGTGGCGGGGGTCGTTGACCTCGCGACCGACCCGGCGCCCGAACAGGGTGCCGGCCGGCGCCGGCTGCAGCAGCGGCACCAGGCGCCCCGGCTCGTGCTCGCCCGGGTCGAGCCACCGGTCGACGTCGCCGGCGGCGACCACCACCGGCATGCGATCGTGGACGGCCGCCACGTCGGGACCCGAGGCGGTGGTGATGACGGTGCAGGTGGGCAAGCGGCTGTCGGGCCCGCCGTCGAGGCCGGGCACCTGCCAGACGTCCCACAGCCCGGCCAGCAGGAGCGGCTCGCCGTCGGCCCGGGCGAAGTAGTAGGGGGTGCTGCCGCCGGCGCCGGCTTCGCCCCGCGGCCGCCGGCGCCACTCGTAGAAGCCGTCGACGGCCACCAGGCAGCGGTGCCGGGCCAACAGCGACCGGAAGGCCGGCTTGTCGGCCATCGTCTCGGCCCGGGCGTTGATGAGACGGTTCCCGATGCTCGGGTCCTTGGCCCAGCGCGGCACCAGACCCCAGCGCAGCACGGTCAGGACCCGTTCGGGTGCGACGTCGTCACCGGCGTGGCTGTGGTGGCGCCGGGTCAGGGCCACGAGCAGCGGTCGGCTCGGCGCCACGTTCCACCGCGGCCCGCCGAGCTCGGCCACCGACGCGTCGGGTCGGGCGCGCACCGTCCGGGCCAGGCGGTCCGGGTCGGAGTAGAGGGTGACGCGCCCGCACACGTCTGGAGCATAGGGACTGCCCGGCCTGCTGGCGGATAGCCGAGCGGCAGGTTACGGGGCGTCGCCGCGGCGGTGGCCGCGCGGGTCCGACCGCCGGGTCCGTCGAGGACGGCGCCGGCCGCGTCGCGTGGCGGCACCCGGCTGCGGGGGCCAGCAAGGTTCTCGGCAAGGTCGACGACAAGGTCGGCGCGCCAGCCTGCAGCTCCGCAGAGCGTCTCTGGCTCAGCCGGGCCGACCAGCTCAGCCGGGCCGACCAGCTCAGCCAGGCTGCAGATCCTTGGCAGCCTCGCGTTGTCCCGCCGCCGTGCCTCTGCCATCGACATCCCGTGGTTTCTGGAGATTTGTGTGAGTACCCGACAGGTCCGAGCTTCTACTTCCCGGTGCGGCGGATGCAGGGCGGGCCGGCGGGCGCGGATCGGGGCCAGTCCCTGGCCGTGTCGGCGCGCCCGGCTGGGCACGATTTGGCGCGCCCGGCTGGGCGTAGGCGTCGCGCCGGGGTGGGCATGAGGCGTCGCGCCGGGGTGGGCATGAGGCGTCGCGCCGGGGTGGGCATGAGGCGTCGCGCCGGGGTGGGCATGAGGCGTCGCGCCGGGGTGGGCATGAGGTGTCGCGCCGGGGTGGGCATGGGCGGTCGCGCCCGGGGGAGCCACCAGGGGAGGGGGACGAGCCGATGAGCGCGGAGGGCCGGGTGGTGGCCGTGGTGGAAGCAGGAGCCCGACGGTGACGGCGCCGCGACCGCTCCAGATGGATGCGCCGGTCACCGAGCTGCGGCTGCAGCCGCCGCGCCGGGTGCGCCGCCCGAAGCTGGCCGTCGCCTCGGTGCTGCTCGTCGCCCTGTGCGGCGCCGTGTTCACCTCCCTCTACCTGCGGGCCGGCCATCTGGTGCCGGTGCTGGCCGTGGTCCGGCCGCTGGCCCGAGGCCAGCGCGTCACGGCCAGTGACCTGACCGTGGTGCGCGTCGCCGCTGCCCGCGGCCTGCGGCTGGTTCCTCAGACCGACGAGTCGACGGTGGCCGGCCAACGGGCCGCCGTCGCCTTGGAGCCGGGCAGCCTGCTCACCCCCCTCGACGTCACCTCGGCCTCCCCGCTGGCCCCCGGCATGGCCATGGTCGGGGTGTCGCTGAAACCGGGCCAGCTGCCCGGACAGGGTGTGGCGCCCGGGGCGCGTGTCGAGGTGATCGCCACCCCGGCCGCCGGCGGCAGCGGCACCACCCCCGGCTCCTCCGGGGTGCCGACGGCCCTGACCGGCTCTGTCCGCGTGGTGGGCGTGCAGCAGCCGCCCGCCGGCTCGGGATCGAACGTTGTGGTGGTGTCGCTCGACGTCCCCTCCGTGTTGGCACCGGCGGTGGTGGCGGCTTCGGCCGCCGGACAGGCCGCCCTCGTCGTCGTCGCCCCAGCGCCGTGACCCTGGTGGCCGTCTGCTCGTGCAAGGGCGCCCCCGGCGTCACCACCACGGCCTGCCTGCTCGCCGCCACCTGGCCCGCCGGCCGGCCGGCCCTGCTGGCCGAATGCGATCCCAGCGGAGGCGACGTGGCCGTGCGCTTTGGGTTGTCGACCCGGGTCGGCATGGCCAGCTACGTCGTCGCCCAGCGGCACGCCCGTAGCCCGGTCGACGAGCACCTGCAGCAGCTCACCGGTGGCCTGGCCGTGCTGGCCGGGCCACTCGGGTCCGACGCCGCCCGCGCCGTGGACGCCGAGCTGGCCGGCGCGGCTGGCGCCCTGGCCGACGAGAGCCGGGACGTGGTGGCCGACTGCGGACGGCTGGCGGCGGAGGCGCCGGGGCAGCGGTCGGTGCTGCAGCAGGCCGAGGACGTGCTGGTGGTGGCCGACGGCGCCGTCGCCAGCCTGGGCCATGTCCGCGCCGGCGCTGAGCAGCTGCGCAGCGCCGCCGGCGGGCGTCTGTGGCTGGTGGTGCGCGGCCGCGACCACAGGCGGGCGGCCGAGGCCGCCGCCATGGCTGAGCTGCCGCTGCTGGCGCTGCTGCCCGACGATCCGGCTGCCGCCGCCGTCGCCTGCGGCGCGGCCGGCTCGGGGCGGTCGTTCAGCCGGTCGCCGTTGGTGCGGGCCGTCGCTGCCCTCCACCGGTCCCTGGCGTTGCGGGCGCCCGATCCGAGTGCCGACGCGGCTGCCGGAACGGCCGCCGCCGCGATCGCGGGCGGTCCTGCCGCCGCGCCCGGCGGCGGTCCGGCCGTACCCGGTCGTGGGGCCGAAACCGGCACCGGGGCCGAACCGGGCCGCGGGGCTCAACCGGAGCGTGGGGCCCAACCGGAGCGCGGGGCCGAACTGGGCCGCGGGGTTCAACCGGAGCGCGGGGCCCAACCGGAGCGTGGGGCCGAACCGGGCACCGTGGTCGAACCGGAGAGCGTGGCATGAGCGACGACACCACCCGGATCCTGGCCCGGCTGCGGGCCGACGTCGCCGACGATCTCGCCCAGCAGGGACATCGGCAGCTGTCGCTGGCCGACCGTCGCGAGCTGTCGCGCGAGCTGGCCATGGTCCGGCTGCGGCGCCACGCCGCCGACCGGGTCGCCGCCGGGGCGGCTCCGCTCGACCCCCTGGTCGAGCAGCAGCTGGCCCACGCCGTGGTGGACGCCCTGTTCGGCCTGGGACGGCTGCAGGCGCTGGTCGACGACGACACCGTGGAGAACATCGATGTCAACGGCTGCGACGAGGTGTGGGTCACCTACGCCGACGGCGCCAAGGTCGCCGTCGACCCGGTGGCCGACTCCGACGACGACCTGATCGGCCTGCTGCGCTCGGCCGCGGCTCGCTTCGGGCTCAGCGAGCGCCGCTTCGACCACGCCCACCCGGAGCTCGACCTGCGCCTGCCCGACGGCAGCCGCCTGTCGGCGCTGATGGGGGTCACCGCCCGTCCGGCCGTCTCCATCCGCCGCCACCGCTTCGTCCAGGTAACGCTGGACGACCTGGTGCAGCTCGGCACCCTCGACGCCGCCACGGCCAGTCTGCTGGCCGCCGCCGTGCGGGCCCGCAAGAACATCGTGATCGGCGGCGCCATGAACTCGGGCAAGACGACGCTGATGCGGGCGCTGGCCGCCGAGATCCCCCGCCGCGAGCGGGTCGTGACCATCGAGCAGGCCTTCGAGCTCGGTCTCGACCACGACCGGGAGGCCCATCCCGACCTGGTGGCGCTCGAAGCCCGGGAGTCCAACGCCGAAGGGGTGGGGGAGGTCTCCATGGCCCGGCTGGTGCGCCGGGCGCTGCGGATGAACGCCGATCGGGTGCTGGTGGGTGAGGTCCTCGGCGACGAGGTGCTCCCCATGCTCAACGCCATGAGCCAGGGGCGTTCGGGGTCCATGTGCACCATCCACGCCGACTCGTCCGAAGGGATCTTCCGCCGGCTCGCCTCCTACGCCGTGCAGGCCCCCGAACGGTTGCCGCTGGCGGCCACCAACCTGCTCATCGCCGGAGCGCTGCACCTCGTGGTCTTCCTCGACACCGCCGACCAGCTCGACGGGCCCGGCCGACCACCGGACATGGCAGATCGCTGGCCCCGATCGGTGAGCCCGCCACCTGTCCCGGTCTTCGGAGCCGCCGAGGCGCCCAGCCCGCCGCCC
>JAJZNB010000113.1 GCA_021848085.1 Actinomycetes bacterium | reverse complement strand
ATGGCGCCCACCCCCGACGGCAAGGGCTACTGGCTGGTGGCCAGGGACGGCGGCATCTTCACCTTCGGTGACGCCGGCTTCTACGGTTCCATGGGCGGCAAGCCGCTCAGCGCCCCGGTGGTGGGGATGGCTGCCACCCCCGACGGCAAGGGCTACTGGCTGGTGGCGCGAGATGGTGGCGTCTTCGCCTTCGGCGACGCCGCCTTCTACGGCTCGCCCGGCGGCACCACCCACGAGCCTTCGGAGCGGGTGGTGCCCACCGCCGACGGCCATGGCTACTGGGTGGTCGATCAGAACGGCACCGCCCACCCCTACGGCGACGCGGCGGGCGCCCCGCCGGTGCAGGGGCTGCTGTTCTCGCCCGACACTCCCGGCGACAAGGCGGTGCTGTGGGCTCTCGCCCAGCTGGGCAAGCCCTACGTGTGGGGCGGGATGGGCCCGGCCGGCTTCGACTGCTCGGGGCTGGCCCTCGCCGCCTGGGAGCACGGCGCCGGCGTCAGCTTCGCCCGGGTGTCCGACGACCAGTACCACACGGCCGGCACCTCGGTGCCCCTCGGTGACCTGCAGGCTGGCGACCTGGTGTTCTGGGCCACCGACCCCGGCACCTGGACCACCGTGTACCACACGGCCATGGTGGTCGGCGGTGGCCGTCTGGTGGAGGCGGCCGGTTCCGACGTGCAGCTGAGCTCCCTCAGCCAGTGGGGGGCGGCCCAGCTGATGCCCAACGGCCGTCGTCCCTGAGGCTCACCAGACCTTGCCGCGACGGCGGCCACGGCCGCCGCCCTCGTCGCCTACCGTGGGCGCAGATGGTGAGGCGACGAGCGACGGCGGGTGAGGCGCAGACGAGGCAGGCGCACCCGGCGCCGCCGGGCCGGGCCCGGCGCGCCCCTCGGGCCGGGGGTCCGGCCGGCACAGGGGACGCCAACCGGCCGGCCGGCACCGACGATGCCCGCAACCCATCGGGCGCCGCTTCGCCTGTCGAGGAGCTGGCCGACGGCGACTTCGACCAGCGCGACCCCGACTACATCCGCGAGGTGCTGCCCGGGGCCTGGATCCTGGCCAGCCTGTGGCACCGGGCCCGGGTCCGCGGCCTGTCCAACATCCCCGAGGACGGGCCGGTGCTGCTGGTCGGCAACCACTCCGGGGGCAACCTGTCACCTGACACCCACGTCTTCACCTTGGCCTTCACCAGCTACTTCGGGGTAGAGCGGCCGTTCTTCCAGCTGGCCCACAACCTGGTGGTGTCGAGCCCCGTGCTCGGCGCCTTTCTGCGCAGGTTCGGCACCGTCCGAGCCAGCCAGGCCAACGCCGAGCGGGCGTTGCGCCGCGGGGCGGCGGTGCTCGTCTACCCCGGCGGGGACTGGGAGGTGCACCGGCCCAGCTGGCAGTCGGGCACCGTCGACCTCGCCGGCCGCCAGGGCTTCATCCGCCTGGCCCTCGAGCAGGACGTGCCCATCGTCCCGGTGGTGTCGCTCGGCGGGCAGCACACGGTGCTGGTCCTCACCCGCGGCGAGGCGCTGGCCCGGCGCCTGGGGCTGGACCGGCGGCTGCGGCTGAAGGTGCTGCCGGTGTCGATCACCTGGCCGTGGGGGCTGACCGTCGGCGACCTGCTCCCTCGCCTGCCGTTCCCGGCCCGCCTCACCATCGAGGTGCTTCCCCCCATCGACCTGCGCCGCCAGCTCGGACCGGACCCCGACGTCGACCAGGCCTACGACCTGGTGCTGCACACCATGCAGGAAGCGCTCGACTCGCTGGTGGCCGAGCGCCGCCTGCTCCCGAGGCGCTGAGATGCGCGTCTCCGGCACCGTGATCGTGCAGGCCCGGCCCGAGCAGGTGTGGGCGGTGATCGCCGACACCGCCCGCTACCCCCGCTTCATGGCCGGCGTCACCCGCTGGGAGAGCCGGACAGCCGGGCCCACCCGCCTCGGCAGCCGCTGGATCGCCCGGCTGCAGGTCGGTTCGGCGCCGGTGGGGGCGCTGGTGGAGGTGGTCGAGCTCGACCCGCCGTGCGACCTGGCCTGGTGCAGCATCACCGGCGTGGAGCACCGGGGCCGCTGGCGCCTGCGTGAGGTGCCCGGCGGCGCCACCCGGGTCACCTTCCGGCTGGCCTACCAGGCGCCCGGCGGGGTGCTGGGCCTGCTGGCCGACAAGGTGTCCGGCCCCATGGTTCAGCGCATCGTCGACGACACCGTGCAGGCCCTTCGGGCCGAGGTGGAGGGCCGACCCGGCGGCACCGGCCGACGCCGCTCCGCGCTGGCCCAGGTGTCCGACGCCGCCGCCGGCGCCGCCCTGGTCCTCTCCACCGGCGCCGTCACCCCCGTCCGCCCCGACCGGCTGCTGCAGGCGGCCGGTGCCCTGCAACGCTGGGGGCCGACGCCCGCCGCCGCCGGCGCCGTGTCCGCCGCCCGCTTCCCCGACGCCATCGCCGTGGTCGACGACGGCGGCACCCTCACCTACCGCCAGCTGCACCGGCGGACCAACGCATTGGCCCGTGGCCTGCGCCAGCGCTACGCCGTCGGCCCGGGAACCAAGGTCGGGGTGCTGTGCCGCAACCACACCGGCTTCGTGGAGACGTGCCTGGCCCTGAGCAAGGCCGGCGCCGACGCCGTGCTGCTCAACACCGGCTTCGCCGGCCCCCAGCTGGCCGACGTCTGCCACGCCGAGCAGGTGCAGCTGCTGGTCCACGACGCCGATCTGGCCCAGGTCGCCGCCGCCGCCGAGCTACCGCGGCTGGTGGCCTGGCCCGCCGCCGACCCGGCACCCGGACCCGCCATTGCCGGCCAGGCAGCCGCCCCCGCCGTTGCCGGCCAGGCAGCCCGCCCCGCCATTGCCGGCGGGGCAGCCGGCCGCGGCGTCGACGACGTCGCGGGTGGCTGGGCGGTGACGGCGGGTGTGCCCACCCTCGACGAGCTGGTGGCCGGCGCCGACCGGACCGACCCGCCGGCCCCGGCCCGCCCGGGCCAGGTGGTGATCCTGACCTCGGGGACCACCGGCCGGCCCAAGGGCGCCCCCCGTGACCTGGCGGCGTCCGCCACCTCGGCGCTGTCGCTGCTGTCGCGCATCCCCTACCGGGCCCGCGCCACCATGGTCATCGCCCCGCCGCTGTTCCACGCCTGGGGCTACGCCAACCTGATGGCCGCTTTGGCCCTGTCGTCGACGGTGGTGCTGCGCCGCCGGTTCGATCCGCTGGTGTGCCTCAGCGACATCTCGACGCAGCGAGCCCGGATGCTGGTGGCGGTGCCGGTGATGCTGCAGCGCCTGGCCGACCTGCCCGACGAGCAGTGCCGGGGCTTCGCCACCGACAGCCTGCAGGTGGTGGCGGTCAGCGGATCGGCCATCCCCGGGGGGGTGGTGACCCGCTTCATGGACCGCTTCGGCGACGTGCTGTACAACCTGTACGGCTCCACCGAGGTGGCCTGGGCCACCGTGGCCGATCCCGGCCAGCTGCGGGCCGTGCCGACCACCGCCGGCACCCCGCCGCGGGGGACCACCGTCGCCATCCTCGACGACGACGGCATCGAGCTGCCCCGCGGCCGACGGGGGCGGATCTTCGTCGGCAACGGCCTGGGCTTCTCGGGCTACAGCGACGGCGGGGCCAAGACGGTCATCGGCGGCCTGATCGACACCGGCGACGTGGGCCACCTCGACAGCGCCGGGCGGCTGATGGTGGAGGGGCGCTCCGACGACATGATCGTGTCCGGCGGCGAGAACGTCTTCCCCCAGGAGGTGGAGGAGCTGCTGCGGAGCCATCCCGGGGTGGCCGACGTGGCCGTGGTCGGCGTCCCCGATCCCGAGCTCGGCCAGCGGCTGGCCGCCTACGTGGTGCGGCGACCGGGCGCCGCCGCCGACGAGGCACAGTTGAAGGCGCTGGTGCGCGACCAGCTGGCCCGCCACAAGGTTCCCCGCCAGGTGGTGTTCGTCGACGCCCTGCCCCGCAACCCAGCCGGCAAGGTGCTGCGCCACCAGCTGGCGGCGGCCGTCACCAACGGCCATCGGATCGGCGGTCCGAGACCGGCCCAGCCCTGAACCGCCGGCTGCAGCCTGCGCCGAGCCGAGCCGGGTGCAGCGCCCCGGCGGCTCCTCGAGCAGCCTGGTGTCTGGTCAGCGGATCTGGCGGATCCTGCCCGACACGCCCCAGGCTCGGTCAGCTGTGAGCACCGGCGCGTCCAAGCGGTCCCCAAGGGCCAGGCAGAGCCGGTCGGCGAGCGACAGGCCCTGGTTCGATGGCCAGCTCCTCGCTGCCGCTTCGGCGTCATCAACGGTCACGGGCTCGATGACCAGGCCATAGCTGAGGAGCAGCGAGCGGGCGAGGACCCAGTCCCGATGGTGCCCATGGACCTTCTGGGCGACCTCGGACCAGTTCGCCGCGCCGCAGACCCCTCCCGCTTCGAGAGCAGCCTCGACCACCACCGATCCGTCCTCACCTTGGAGGTACGCCAGGAGCGCCGAGGCGTCGAGGACGTTCACCCCGTCTCCGAAGCCGCTACGCCGCGTCTTCGGCCGTTGCCTCGGCGCGGCGCTCGGCGAGCAGCTCTCCTACGAGGTCCGGCCCGGCCAGGTCCGCACGAACCCGGTCACGCAACTGCGCCCGCGTCAAGAGGACGAGGCCCGCCGCGGTCTCGAACAGGACGACGGGAGTGCCTTCTGCGAGCCCGGCGCGGTCGCGGACCTCGGCAGGGATCACGAGCCTGCCCCGATCACCCATCGTCACCTGATACGTCCCACTCATGGCCAGAGCATACCACTGACCATACGCTGGTGGGATGACGCGGTCGACCGGGTTCGGTCGAGGCCGTGGGGCGCACCAGAGGGTGACCTCCCCGACACCACAAGGAGGGAGGAGGGCTGCCAACTGTTGAGCGGAATGGATGATTTTGTCTCAGCCGAGCGTAAGTGTCACACCCTCTCGTCATGATGGAGTGCATGAAGCTGTCCGGGT
>JAJZNB010000273.1 GCA_021848085.1 Actinomycetes bacterium | reverse complement strand
GCGCTGGTGCCCTCGTTCACCGCCTTCGCCGTGGTCGGGCTGCTGGAGCGCTACTTCGGCGAGCTGGTCGACTACGGGTTCACCGCCGCCATGGAGGACGACCTCGACGGCATCGCCCGCGGCCAGCAGGAGGCACTGCCCTGGCTCACCCGGTTCTACTTCGGGGCGATCGACGACGTCGGCGGCTCGGGCGGCGCCGACGGCGGGCCCCGCCGGGGTCTGAAGGAGGAGGTCGCTGCTCACCTCGGAGAGATCGACGCCCGAGAGATCAATTCCATCCCCATCGGCACCGCCCCCGACGGCACCGAAGTGGTGGTGCGGGTCGGTCGCTACGGCCCCTACCTGCAGCGCGGTGAGGACCGGGCCTCCATTCCCGAGGATCTGGCCCCCGACGAGCTGACCGTCGAGCGGGCCCTGGAGCTGCTCGCCGCGCCAGCCGGCGACCGGACCCTGGGCACCGACCCCGACACCGGGCTGCCGGTGCTGGCCCGGGCCGGCCGCTTCGGCCCTTACGTACAGCTCGGGGAGCCGGTGGAAGGCGGTGAGAAGCCGCGCACGGCGTCGCTGTTCAAGACCATGTCGCTCGACACGGTCACCTTGGAGGAGGCGTTGCAGCTGCTGCGCCTGCCCCGCACCGTCGGGACCGACCCCGCCACCGGCGAGGAGGTCGTGGCCCTCAACGGCCGCTTCGGCCCCTACCTCAAGCGCGGCTCGGACACCCGCAGCCTGGCCGACGAGCAGCAGCTGCTCACCATCGGGCTCGACCAGGCGCTGGCCGTCTTCGCCCAGCCCAAGCAGCGCCGGGGGCGCGCCGCGGCGGCGCCGCTCAAGGAGCTCGGTTCGGATCCGGTGACCGGCACTCCGGTCGTGCTGCGCGAAGGCCGCTTCGGCCCCTATGTGACCGACGGCACCACCAACGCCTCCCTGCGCCGCGGGGACGATCCGGAGACGCTGAGCGCCGAGCGGGCCTTCGAGCTGCTGGCCGACCGACGAGCCGCTGGTCCTCCGGCCAAGCGAAGCAAGGCGGCCAAGGCCACCAAGACGCCCAAGGCGGCCAAGGCGGCCAAGGCCACCAAGACGCCCAAGGCGGCCAAGGCGGCCAAGGCGGCCAGGGCCACGGCGGCCAAGACGGCCAAGGCGGTCGGGGCCACCAAGGCGGCCAAGGCGGCCAAGGCGGCCAAGGCGGCCAAGGCGGCCAGGGCCACGGCGGCCAAGACGGCCAAGGCGGTCGGGGCCACCGACACGGCCAAGACGGCGGCTGGCGCCGGCCGGCCGGGCACCTCGGGTGCCGACGAGGGAGGCGGTCGCACTTCCGATGGGTGACGGCCAGCGGTGGGCAGCACCGCCGGGTGCCCCGCCGGCCCTGGTGACCCGCCCGCCGGCCCTGGTGACGTGGCCGCCGATCCGCTGACCACGCCAGGGGCGGTCGGGCACCCCGGCCGCCTGGTGGCGCTCGAGGGCATCGACGGTTGCGGCAAGTCGACCCAGGTGTTGCGTCTGTGTCAGAGGACCGGCGCGTTGGCGACCTTCGAGCCCGGGGCCACCGGTCTGGGGGCTGCCCTGCGCCGCTTGCTCCTCGACCCGGAGCTGCCCCCGCTGGCCAGCCGGGCCGAAGCGCTGCTGCTGGCCGCCGATCGGGCCCAGCACGTGGCCGAGCTGGTGGCCCCCACCCTGGCCGCCGGCCGCTGGGTGGTCACCGACCGCTTCGCCGCCTCCACCTTGGCCTACCAGGGCGCTGGGCGCGGCCTGGCGCTGGCCGAGCTGCGCCAGCTGGTCGAGTTCGCCACCGGCGGTCTGCAGCCGGACGTGACGGTGCTGCTCGACCTGCCGGTGGAGGAGGCGGCCCTGCGCCTGGCCCACCAGCGGCCCGACCGCTTCGAGGAGCTCGGCCTGCCGTTCCAGCAGCGGGTGCGGCAGGGCTATCGGGAGCTGGCGGCCGGGGATCCCGCCCGCTGGGTGGTGGTCGACGCCACCGCCCCCGCCGACGTGGTCACCGAGGTCGTCGCCACCGCCGTCGCCGGCCGGCTCGGCCCCTGGCCCTCCGGTGGTGACCGGTGAGCGGCGAGGCCGGTACGACGTGCCGAGCCTCCGTCGGCGCCCAAGACGGAACGCGTCCGTCGCCTGAGCTGTTCGGGCAGGTCGTCGGCCAACCCGAGGCGGTAGCGCAGCTGGCCGCGGCCAGTCGCCGGCCGGTCCACGCCTATCTGCTGGTCGGGCCGGCCGGTGCCGGGGCCCGGCAGCTGGCCCGGGGCTTCGCCGCGGCCCTGCTCTGCCCCGAGGGCGGCTGTGGCATCTGCGGCACCTGCCGGCGGGCTCTGGAGGGGATCCACCAGGACCTGACCGAGGTGGAGCGCAGCGGAGCCGCCCTGAGCGTCGAGGACGCCCGCCGGGTGGTGCAGCTGGCTCAGCGCCGACCGTCGCAGGCCGCCCGCCAGGTGATCGTGGTGGCCGACATCGCCTCGGCGCGTCTGGCCGCACCGGTGCTGCTCAAGACCCTCGAGGAGCCGCCGCCCGCCACGGTGCTGGTGCTGCTCGCCGAGTCGGTGCCGGCCGAGCTGGCCACCATCGCCAGCCGCTGCGTACGCATCGACCTGGTGCCGGTGCCCGCCGACGTCATCGCCCGGTGGCTGGCGGCCCGGGGGGTGGAGCCGGACACGGCGGCAGCCGTGGCCGAGGCCGCCGGCGGCGACGTGGAACGGGCCGTGACCTTGTCGGGCGATGCCGGCTTCGCCGCCCGCCTCGACCGTTGGCGTTCTGTGCCGGGCCGGCTCGACGGGACCGGCGCCGCCGCCGCCACGCTGGCCGACGAGCTGCTGGCCTCCATCGACGAGGCGCTGGCACCACGACGTCAGCAGCAGGCCGACCAGTCGCGGGCCGACGCCGAGGAGGCCGAGGCGCACGGCCTGCGGATCGGCGGGCGCCAGGAGCGCGAGGCGCAGCAGCGACGCGAGGAGCGGCGCTGGCGCACCGACGAGCTGCGCGCCGGGCTCGGCGCCCTGAGCGGCGCCTACCGGGACCGGCTGGCCGATGCGGCACACCAGCGCCGGGTCGACTCCCAGGCGCCGAGGCTCGACGGCCGCATCAGGCAGCTGGCCGGTGCCGTCGCGGCGGTGGACGCTGCCGCCGCCGAGCTCGTCCGCAACCCCAACGAGACGCTGCTGCTCCAGGCCCTGCTGGTCAGGCTGTCTGCCGTCGTCGCCTGACAGCCCGCCGCACGCGGTGCGCTTGCCCCCGCGGCGGCCGGCGGGGCAAGCGGCGGGTCCGGCTGACCGCCGGTGGCGCCTCACCGCCGGCCGCACATGGTTCGGTTGGCCGTCGGGCCCGGGACGAGCCACGCCCAGCCGGCGTCGCGCCCATCCCCGGCGCTCCGGTAGCCTGGGCGGCCACGCCTGGGTAGCTCAGCCGGCAGAGCAGCGCACTCGTAATGCGCAGGTCAGGGGTTCGATTCCCCTCCCAGGCTCCACCCCACCTCCACGTCCAGCTCCACCGCCACCGGGCCGCGCCCAGGTCCCGCTCAGGGGTCAGCGCCGCGGTGCGCTGGGGCTGGCCGGCCCGGGTGCGCTGGGGCTGGCCGGCCCGGGTGCGCTGCCGCTGTCGCGGCCGAGGGATAGGGTGCAGCCATGGCCGACAGGGCGCGCTTCTCGGAGCTCACCATGGAGCACATGCCTGCCCTGTACTCCGCCGCCTTGCGCATGACCCGCAATCCCACGGATGCCGAGGACCTGGTGCAGGAGACCTTTCTCAAGGCCTACCGGGCCTTCGACGGGTTCCAGGAGGGCACCAACCTGCGGGCCTGGCTGTACAAGATCCTCACCAACACCTTCATCAACAGCTACCGGGCGGCCAAGCGGCGGCCCGAGAAGGCCGACGTCGAAGACGTCGAGGACCTGTACCTCTACCATCGCGTGGGCGACCTGCAGGCCGCCGGGGTGGGCCGCTCCGCCGAGGACGAGGTGTTCTCGCACTTCACCGACACCGAGGTGAAGGGCGCGCTCGAGTCGCTGCCCGAGGCGTTCCGCATCGCCGTGCTGCTCGCCGACGTCGAGGGCTTCTCCTACAAGGAGATCGCCGACATCACCGACGTGCCCATCGGGACCGTCATGAGCCGCATCCACCGCGGAAGAAAGGCGCTGCAGAAGGCGTTGTTCGAGTTTGCACGGGAACGAGGGCTGGTCGGCACCGCCGACTCGGGCCGCTGAGCCGGGTACGAGCCCGGAGAGGGATTCGAGGCGATGGGAAGCGGAGACGGCGCGTTCGACTGCGGCGACACCATCGAGCGGATCTACCACTATCTCGACGGGGAGCTCACCGAGGAACGCCGGCTCGCCATCCAGCAGCATCTCGACAACTGCCCACCGTGCGTGGAGGCCTACGGCTTCGAGGCGGAGCTGCGTCACGTCATCGCCAACCGCTGCCACGACCAGGTCCCCGACTCGCTGCTCGACCGGGTCCGCTCCGCGCTGCTCGAAGAGGAGCGGCGCCAAGGCCTGTCCGACACCGGCTGAGCCCGCCACCCGACGCGGCCGCGTTTCGTCATCGGAGCATCACGCAGCGCAAGAGCAGAGCCGGTCTGCCGTTCCCCTCCCAGCGTCGGCCGGGGCCGGCCGGCCCGTGCACAAGGGGGGATGCGACATGACGGTGGAGACCTTGGAACGGCACGAGGTGCTCGTCGGCGCGACAGCGTTCGTGGGGCACGCCCGCCCGCCGCGGCGCTACCCCAGCGGCCGCGTCTGCCACCATCCGGGCTGCGACACCCGCCTGTCGATCTACAACGCCTCGGAGCTGTGCTACCGCCACGAGCGGCCGGCGCTACCCCGGTTGCGGGGCCGGGCCGTCGCCTGACCCCCCGGCCACCGCCCGCCCGTGCGGGCTCCCGACCGGCCGGCCCCCTCCCTATGCTGGGAGCCATGTTGCGTCCTGGAAGCTGGACCAGCCCTGCGGGTGGAAGTCCCGTCCGGGTAATCGCCGGAGAGCCCGGTAGCAGGCCCCAGCTCGTCGCCGA
>JAJZNB010000279.1 GCA_021848085.1 Actinomycetes bacterium | reverse complement strand
AACACCGAGATCGGTCCCGGCAGGGGCGCCGCTTTCCGCCGGGGCAGCCCTGGCTGCCGGTGAGCTGCGCTTGGCCGAGCCGGAGTGGTTGGCAGTCCGCACCGAGCACCCCGCCGACCCCTACCGGATGTTGCTCGGCGCCCTGAGCGGGCTCGACCCGGACCAGTCCGCCGTGGTCCAGGTGTTGGCCCGGCCCGCCGCCGCCAGCCGCTACCGGCGTTGTCGCAAGGCGGCCGTGGCGCTTCGAACCGGGCGGTCGATTGGCATGCTGGTCCGCTTCGTCGACTTCTGGCTGACCAAGGGCGTCCCTCGTTCGGCCAACCTGTCGGGCGACCCAACCCGGGCCGCTGACATCCGGGCGATCACCGAAAAGTCGGCGTCGCTCGGCTTCGAGGCAGCCGTCCGCTACGGCGTCGCCAGTACCCGCGGAGGCCGCGTTGCACGCCGGCAGCTGCGCTCGCAGGCCCAGGGGATCGTGGCGGCCTTCGCCCTGTTCGACGGGCGCAACCGGCTGACCCGGCGCCGCCTGCCTCGGGCCGCCCGGGCGCTGGTCGCCCGCCGGCTCGGTCGCGGCGATCTGTTCACGGTGGCTGAGCTGGCCGCGCTGGCGCACCTGCCCACGGACCGCAGCGTCGCCGGGCTGTCGCGCGCCGGGGCGCACGCCGTCGCTCCGTCG
Organism: Actinomycetes bacterium; assembly: GCA_021848085.1. Classification (GTDB taxonomy): domain Bacteria; phylum Actinomycetota; class Acidimicrobiia; order Acidimicrobiales; family UBA8190; genus JAJZNB01. Next base: position 4,416 of record JAJZNB010000279.1, on the reverse strand, counting down.
CCGGAGGTCGGCGGTGTGGGCAAGGTGCTCGGCCATGCCGAGGTAGGAGAACGGCGCCAGGTGGCACTCGGCGTCGCCGAGGCCCGCCAGCACCTCCACGTCCTCGGCGCGACCGGATCGGGCAAGTCGACGTTGATCACGAACCTGGTGCTGGGCGACGTGGCCGCCGGGCGCGGTGCGGTGGTCTGCGACCCCAAGGGCGACCTGATCACCGACATCCTGGATCGGTTGCCTGACCGCGCGATCTGGCGGGTGGTGGTCCTCGATCCCGACGACGCCAGCGCCCCGCCGGCGATGAACGTGCTCGACGGCGTCGACCCGTACCTGGCGGTGGACCACTTGGTCGGGATCTTCCACCGCCTGTTCGAGGCTTACTGGGGCCCGCGCACCGACGACGTGCTGCGGGTCGCCGCGCTCACCGCGCTGCGCCAACGGGGCGCAACGCTGGCTGACATCCCCCGGCTGCTCACCGAGCCGAGCTTCCGCGCCTCCTGCACCCGCGGGCTGGCCGATGCCAGCCTGCGTGGGTTCTGGGACGGCTACGACAAGCTCTCCCCGGCCGCCCAGGCAGCCATGGTTGGCCCGGTGATGAACAAGCTGCGGGTGGTGCTCACCCGCCCGTTCGTGGCCGCGGTGCTCGGCTCGTCGGCCTCCAGCTTCGACCTGGGTGCCGATGTGCTCGACGGCGGCGTGCTGCTCGCCCGCCTGCCCAAAGGGAGCCTCGGGGAGGACTCCGCCCGCCTGTTCGGCAGCTTCGTGGTGGCCAAGGTATGGCAGACCGTGACCGCACGGGCGCGAGCCGGTCAGTACGCCAGGGTCGATGCTGCGCTGTATCTGGACGAAGCACAGAACTTCTTGACCCTGCCCGGCTCGATCGCGGAGATGCTGGCCGAGGCCCGCGGCTATCGCCTCTCGGTAGTCGCCGCCCACCAGCACCTCTCCCAGCTGCCCCGAGAGTTGCGCGACGCGGTGTCGGCCAACGCCAGAAACAAGGTGTTCTTCAACTGCTCTCCCGAGGACGCCCGGGCCCTCGAACGCCACGTCGCCCCGGAGCTGTCCGAGCACGACCTGTCCCACCTCGGCGCCCACCAGGTCGCCGCCCGGCTGGTGGTCGACTTCCAGGAGGCGCCCGCGTTCACGCTGCGCACCGACCCCGCTCCGCCGCCGGTCCCCGGACGGGCCGAGGCAGTGCGGGCCGCCGCCCGGGCACGGTTCGGGCGCAGCCCGGCCCAGCGCCACGAGGAGGAGTTGCGGCGCAGCTTGGCCAGCGCTCGCGGCGCCGACCGGCAGCGTGGTGGGAGCGAGGGCGGCGAGTCGTCGGCCGGCAGGTCGGCCGGCAGGTCGGCCGGCAGGTCGGCCGGCAGCCCAGAGCTGCCGGGGTCGCCGTGGGCGAAACGCCACGACAGTGGCCGGATCACCCCGGCAGCCGGTCACCCCGACTCCTGGAGTGATCGATGAGCTCCGCTTCTCCCACTCCCGTCCGCCGCCGGGGCGACAGTGACCTCGCCGCAGTGGTGGCCCCTCGGCTGACACCCCGGGACCGGGCGATCTGTCAGGTGTTGTTCGACCACCGGGTGCTCACCACCGACCAGGTCGTCGATCTGTGCTTCGCCAACGTGACGACGGCACGTCACCGGCTGGCGGTCCTGCACCAGCTGCGGGTGCTCGACCGGTTCCGCCCGTTCCGGCCCACCGGCTCCGCCCCCTGGCACTGGGTCCTCGACTCCCTTGGAGTGGAGGTCGTCGCCGCCGACCGCGGCATCGAGGTGCCCCGTCCCACCGCGCACCATGCCCGAGCCCTGGCGCTTGCCGACAGCCAGCGCCTCGCCCACCTGCTCGGGGTCAACGGCATCTTCTGCTCCCTGGCCCGCTGGGCGCGCAGCCGGGGTGACGCCGAGCTTGCCGAGTGGTGGCCGGAGCGGCGCTGCGTATCCGAGTGGGGCCAGGTGGTGCGCCCCGACGCCTTCGGCGTGGTAAGTCGAGGCGAGGCGGTGGTCGAGTTCTTCGTCGAGTACGACGCCGGCACCGAGACCCTCGCCCGGCTGGCCGCCAAGCTCGACGGCTACGCCGACCTGATGCGTGCCACTGGCTGGTCGCCGTGGGTGGCCTTCTGGTTCCCCGCATCCGGCCGGGAGGCTGAGGCGCGCAAGGTCTTGAACAACCCGACGGTGGCGGTTGTCACCGCCGCGGCCGAGCTCGGCACCGGTGCGGGCGGGGCGGTATGGCTGCGCCTCGGGTCGGAAGGTCCGCGTCGGCACCTCGTCGAACTGCCCAGCACAGCTGGCAAAGGAGGGCGGCAATGAGCCACCCGGCCCCGGCGGGCGACCCTATGCCGGACCGGGACCCCCGACCGGCACCGCACCGCGCCCAGCCGAGACTCGGCCGCCGTCTGGCTCCTCGCCGCTCGCTGGGCGACAGTACGCCGGACGGCGGGACTACCGTTCCTGAGCCTTCCCTGCACCTGCGCTGCCAGGTGCGCCTCGTCGGCGGGGAAGCCGGGCGGGCGCTCGCGGCGGCTCAGGGCCGGGCGTTGGCCGACCTGCTCGCTTCCGTCGTCCCGGTGGAGGTAGGACGGGGGGAGGAGGACACGCCATGACTTCGAAGACCGCCGGTCCCGCTCCCCGCTACGCCTGGTACGGGCGGGTCTCCACCGAGGACGAGCAGGACCCGACCCTCTCCTTCCCCCGCCAGCTGGCCAACGCCGAACGGCAGGTGGCCGACTCGGGCGGGCGGATCGTGGCCCACTACTACGACATCGAGTCCGGCACCCGCGCCTACGCGGCGCGCGGGTCGGGTGGCCTGGCCGGCTTCGACATCGCGATCCCCCGGGACGGCGGCCTGCAGGAACTGCTCGCCGACGCCACCCGCCGGCCGGCCCGCTTCGACCGGGTGATCGTGGAGTCGATCAGCCGCCTGTCGCGAAACTCCTCAGTCGCCTTCCGGGTCGAAGACGAGCTACGGGCAGCCGGGGTGCGGCTGTGCGCGGCGGACGAGCCGATGGAGGAGTCCTTCGGCACCATCGTGCTCCGCCACGTCAACATCGGCATCGCCCGGGGCTACCACCACGAGCTGATGGTCAAGTCCCGCCAGGGCCTGGAGACCTCGACCCGCCAGGGCTGGCACACCGGCGGGGTAGCCCTCTACGGCTACCGCTTCGCCATCCACGACCACCCCAACCCCCACAAGGCCTCCAGAGGCCAGGCCAAGCGCACCCTGGAGCTCGACCCGGTACGCGCACCGGTGGTGCGGGCCATCTACGACTGGTACCTGGGCGGCGGCCTCGGGCTCACCCAGATCCGCGACCGTCTCAACGCCGACCGCGACCGCTACCCGCCGCCGATCCCGGTCGACCCGGCCCGCTCGCTCGGTGCCTGGAGCCGCTCCTCCGTCTGGGAGGTGCTGCGCAACCCCAAGTACACCGGCCATCAGGTGTGGAACCGGCGGGCACGCAAGAAAGGCCACAACCGGGAGAACCCGCCCGAAGCGTGGATCTGGTCCGACGAACCGGCGCATCCGGCGCTGGTCATCCGGGAGGAGTACGAGGCGGTCCAGGCCCGGGCCGTGGCCAACCAGCGCTCCCGCCAAGGCGTCCCCGCAACCGAGGCCCGGCCAACAGCGAAGACCGACTACCTCTACCGAGGCCTGCTGCGCTGCGGGATCTGCGGGCTGCGCATGTGGGGCAACCATCGCCGGCGTTCCACCTACTACTCCTGCCAGCCCTCCCACCAACGGGCCAGGGACATCCCGGCCGGACACCCCGCCCACGTCTACCTGAACGAAGCCCGGCTCGACGCCGCGCTGATCCCATTCCTCACCACCGCGCTGTTCGGCCCCAACCGGACCGAGTACTGGCTGCACTGCCTCGCTGCCGCCGCCGAGCCCGAACAGGCAGCCCCGGCGGCCGAACGCATCAAAGAGGTCGAAGCCGAGATCGCCGACCTCGAACGTCGCCTCTCCCACCAACTGCTCAACCTCGAAGACGACGACGTCAGCCCGGCCCTGCGCCGCCGGGTCGCCGAGCGCATCGCCGAGCTCGAAGCAGCGATCGCCGACCGCCACCAGCGCCTCGCCACCCTCGCCGAACAGGCCACCACAGCGCCGCCCACGTTGGCCGACGTCGCCCCGCTGCTCGACCGCCTGCCACTCCTCGCCGACCGGCTCGCCCAGGCGCCCCAGGGCGAACTACGGGCGCTGTTCGAGAAACTCCAGCTCGACATTGCCTACCACCCGGGCGAGAACGCCATCGACGTCACACTCACCCTCTACGATTGCGACCAGCCCGATAGCGCCGCACAGGTTCGTGCGGAGGACTGGTCCGTGAGGCCTTCACGTTTGGTCCCGACCAGGTAGTCCCCGGCCGGATCGATCACCGGGTCACGAGATAGCGCTGCGACGACCACGCCGCATCCACAGGCC
>JAJZNB010000230.1:15230-28911 GCA_021848085.1 Actinomycetes bacterium | reverse complement strand
GATGTCGATCTTGACCACGTCGGCTCGGGCGTGGTCGGTGAGACGCAACGCGGCGTGCATCAGGCCCGGCACCCGCAGATCGTCGACATAGCCTCGGTCGCCGAGGGCGAGCGACGTCGCTTCGTACTTCGCCCCGCGGCTCCCGATCCCCCCGGGGACCATGGGGGTCTCGTCCTTGCCGTTGGCCATCGCGAGCACCGCGTCGAGGATCTTCACGTATCCGGTGCAGCGGCAGAGATGTGCGCCGAGATGCCGCTCCATGTCCTCACGCGTCAGGTCGGCTCCTCTCTTGTCGATCTGAGCCTTGGCGCGCATCACGATGCCCGGCGTGCAGAAGCCGCACTGGAGCGCGCCGTGGGCGGCGAACGCGTCTGCGTAGCGCTGGCGCTCACGTGGATCGAGCCCCTCGAGCGTCAGCACGGACTTGCCCTGCACCTTCGCCACCGGCAAGGTGCACGAGATCTGGACCTTGCCGTCGACCATCACCGTGCAGCAGCCGCACTGCCCCGACGGCGAGCACCCGTCTTTGATCGACGTGACATCGAGCTCCTCGCGCAGGGCAGCCAGCAGGTGTGGGTGGTCGGCACGCACCGATGCCGGCGCGCCATTCAAGGTGAACGTCACCCGGTCTAGCTCGGTCACCGTCAACTGGGCACCTCCAAGTCAAGATGCACGCCTCGCTGAGCCGTGATCCGGCCGTAGACCTCCGGACGCCGGTAGCGCTCGAAGTCGAACAGGGTCTTCTGGTACCGGGCGCACCAGTCGAGGTCGCAGTCGGCGACGATCACCTCGTCGGCGGTGCTGAGAGCCTGGGCGACGATCTGCCCCGATGGAGCGATGATGCAGCTCTGGGCCAGCGAGTCGACGCCTTCTTCGACCCCTCCCTTGGCGACGCCGACGACCCAGGTACCGTTCTGGTAGGCCCCAGACTGCATGACCAGATGGTTGTGGAACCCGGCCAGGGCGTCCTGGGAGGGATCCGGGGCGTAGTGGATCGGGGTGTTGTATCCGCAGCAGATGAGCTCCACTCCGTCGAGGCCCATCACCCGGTAGCTCTCGGGCCACCGCCGGTCGTTGCAGATCATCATGCCGACGCGACCGCCAAAGGCTGGCCACACCCCGAACCCGTCGGGTCCGGGCTCGAAGTAGTACCGCTCCAGGTGCTGAAAGGGCCGCCACGGCTCGTCGGTCTCGTGACCTGGGATGTGGACCTTGCGGTAGACGGCAACCGGATCGCCGTTGCGCTCCACGAGGATCTGGCTGTTGTAGTGGCGTCCGTCCGCGGTGAGCTCCGCGTAGCCCAGGCTGAACCCCACCTCGAGACGGGCTGCCTCATCGAACAATGGCCTGGTCACCGGCCCCGGCATCTCGGTCTCGAACCAATGGTCGGCTTCGGCTCGTTGGGCGAGCCACCACCGTGGGAAGAAGGTGGTGAGCGCCAGCTCGGGAAAGACGACCAGCTGAGCGCCGTGGTCGGCTGCCCGGCGAAGGAGGACGAGCAGCCGCTCCACCACCACCTCGCGCCGCTCATCGCGTGCCACTGGCCCCATCTGCGCGGCTGCCACGGTCAAGATCCGGCTCATCGTGGATGTCCCGTCGTCTCGTCAGGCGCATCGGACGCGCCGACGCCGCCCGCCCCTTCGTCTGTCCCGTGGCGACGTCGACCCTGGCGCGCCCCATCGGGTTCCTCGGCCAGCCCGACCAGCACGTGCAGCAGCACGTCGGCGCCGGCGAGCAACGCCTCGGGGCTGGTGTACTCCGCCGGGTTGTGGCTTATACCCCCGGCACTCGGGACGAAGATCATCCCGGCCGGGCAGACCCTGGCGAGCATCTGGGCGTCGTGGCCGGCGCCCGACGGCAGCCGGCGGACCCGGTGACCCAACAACGTCGCCGTCGCCTCCACCATCTCGACGACCTTCTGGTCGAACTCGACCGGAGTGAAGCGCGCCAGCACCCGCCGCTCGATGCTGACATCTTCCTCCGCCGCCAGGCGGGTGAGCTCCTCGGTCAGGCGCGCCTCAGCCTCGACCAGCACCGCCTCGTCGGTGTTGCGCAGGTCGACGGTGAACACCGCTCGCCCAGGGATGACGTTGACGAGGTCCGGATGCAACGTCGCGCGGCCAACGGTAGCCACCTGGTCACCACCAAGCTCTCGCGCCAGCCCCCGCAGGAACACGGACGTCGCGGCAGCGACATAGCCCGCGTCGTGCCGATAGGCGATCGGGGTGGTGCCCGCGTGATTGGACTGTCCGAGGACGGTGATCTCTTGCCATGAGATGCCCTGCACACCGGTGACGGCACCGATGTCATCGCCGTGCGCTTCGAGCACCGGACCTTGCTCGATGTGCAGCTCGACATAGGCGTAGGGCACCAGGCCTGGGCACGGCACCGAGCCGAGGTAGCCGATGCGCTCCAGCTCCGTGCCGAGCCGGGCGCCGTCGATCCCGACGATGTCGTGGGCTGTCTCGAGAGCCATCCCCCCGACGAACACCGAGCTCCCCAGCATGTCGGGGGCGAAGCGTGCACCTTCTTCGTCGGTGAAGAACGCCACGGTGAGCGGACGCCGCGTCACCACGCCGGCTTCGGCCAGGACCTCCATCACCTCCAAGCCGGCCAGGACGCCGAGGTTCCCGTCGTAGATCCCTCCGGTGGCCACGGTGTCGATGTGGGATCCGCACAGCACCGGCGGGCGGTCTTCGCGCCCGGCTCGGGTCCCGAAGACGTTGCCGATGGCGTCGACGGTCACCACGAGGCCGAGGTCCCGCATCCAGCTGACCACCAGATCGCGACCGGCCCGGTCGGCGTCGCTCAGGGCCAGGCGGGCACAGCCGCCGCCGGCGATGGCTCCCACCTGGCCCAGCTCCTCGAGCCTGGCCACGAGCCGATCCTGTCGGACGCGGAGCCGTTGCAGCTCTGCCGGCCCCGTCATCGCCCAACCGGCGCTGACGTTGACAATTCGTTCATCTCGGCTTCCTGTCCACCCCGCCTGTCGGTCCCGCCGGACGTCTGGCTCGCGGCGGCCAGCTCCTCGTAGATCCGCCATCGGCGGTCGATGTCGGCCTGTGCCAGCTTGAGCAGCTCGGACCAGCGCTCGGTACCCGGGTGGGCCAAGTGGCTGAACCGGGCCTCGGAGCGGGCAAGCTCCTGCAGCGAGACTGACGGCGGATGAGAGTCGAGCTGGAACGGTCGCTTGGGCGCCTTCGCTCCCGGGTCGTACCTGAACAGCGGCCAGTGGCCGGATCGCACCGCCAGGCGCTGTTGGACCATCGACTGAGACTCCTCGAAGCCGTGCTCGGGCACGCAGCTGGCGTAGGCGATCACCAGCGAGGGACCTGGCCAGGCGTCGGCTTCCGCCAAGGCCTTGACGGTCTGGATGTCGCTTCCGCCGAGGGCGACCTGCGCGACGTACACGTCGCCGTAGCTCATCGCCTGCAGCGCCAAGTTCTTCTTGCGCGTCGGTTTGCCGGCCACCGCGAACCTCGCCGTCGCTCCCCGTGGTGTGGCCTTCGAAGCTTGGCCGCCGGTGTTGGAGTACACCTCTGTGTCGAGCACGAGCACGTTGACGTTCCGGCCGGATCCGAGCACGTGATCGAGGCCTGCGGCCCCGATGTCGTAGGCCCAGCCGTCCCCGCCGACGATCCACACGCTCTTGCGGACCAGCTCGTCCGCCACGCTCGAGAGTCGGCGCGCATCGTCCTTGATCGGCCCCGAACCCAGGGAGGCGAGGGTCTCTTTCAACAGCACGACCCGCTCCCTCTGGGCGGCGATGGCCTGTTCGTCGTTCTGCTCGGCGTCGAGCAGCCCCTTCGCCAGCTCCTGCCCGATCGTCGGCGCCAACGACCACACGAGCCGTCTCGCCGTCCGGACCTGGTGCTCCAACGCGAGCAACATGCCCAGCCCGAATTCGGCGTTGTCTTCGAACAGCGAGTTTGACCAAGCGGGCCCGCGCCCCGCTCCGTCAGTGGTCCACGGCGTCGTCGGGAGGTTCCCGCCGTAGATCGACGAGCAGCCCGTGGCGTTGGCGATGAGGACCCGGTCGCCGAACAGCTGGGTAAGCAGCTTCAGATAGGGCGTCTCGCCGCATCCGGCGCAGGCTCCAGAGAACTCGAACAGGGGTTGGAGCAGCTGGGAGGTCTTGACCGTGGTCGGAGATACCAGGCGGCGGTCGAGCTCGGGGAGGGCGACGAAGATCTCCCAGTTCTGTTGCTCCCGCCTGCGGTGCTCTTCGACAGGCTGCATGGTGATGGCGCGCCGCGAGGAGTCACCCTTCTCGTGGGCGGGACATGCCTCGACGCAGACGCCGCATCCGGTGCAGTCGTCGGGTGACACCTGGAGCACAAGCAGCGTGTCGGGCAGCTCTCGCGAGCGGAAGCTCTTGCGGGGAAGCTGCTCGGGGGCGCCATCGATGTCGGCCTGGTCGCCGACCTTCATCCGGATCGCCGCATGGGGACAGACGATGGTGCACTTGCCACAGTCGATGCACAGGCGTGGCTCCCAGATCGGGATCTCAACGGCGAGGGAACGCTTCTCCCATCGGGCAGTACCGGAGGGGAAGACGCCGTCAGCCGGCAGAGCGCTGACGGGAAGCTTGTCTCCCTCGCCGGCGAGGAGCCGGGCGATGACCGTCCGCACGAATTCAGGGGCGGCGTCGGACACGCTCCAGCGCCGCCGGTGGTCTTCATCGACATGGTCGGGGACGGTGACCCGCTGGAGCCCTCCGAGGGCTTGGTCGACGGCTTTCCAGTTCCGTTCGACGACGGCCTGCCCCTTGCTGGCGTAGCGCTGCTCGATGAACCTCTTGATGGCGTCCGTGGCCTGTTCGTGAGGGAGCATGCCAGACAAGCGGAAGAAGCACGTCTGGAGAATGGTGTTGACGTGGCGTCCAAGCCCGAGATCTCTGGCCACCGCAGAGGCGTCCACCACCCAGACGTCGACATCCTTGTCGATGATCTGTCGTTGCGTCTCCACGGGAAGCTCGTGCCAGACCCGGTCGGCCCCGTAAGGGCTGTTGAGCAAGAACGTCGCCCCCGGCCGCGCCAGCTGGAGCACGTCGGTGCGCGCCAGGAAGCTGAACTGGTGGCAGGCGACGAAGTCCGCCTGCTGTACGAGGTAGCTGGACCGGATGGGAGACGGGCTGAAGCGGAGGTGTGAGACGGTGGTTGCCCCTGCCTTCTTGGAGTCGTACACGAAGTATCCCTGAGCGAACAGGTCCGTCCCGTCACCGACGATCTTCACCGAGGCCTTGTTCGTGCTCACCGTCCCGTCGCTGCCAAGCCCGTAGAAGACCGCCTGCTTCCCGTCGAACGGTGTCAGGAACGTCGGGTCGTAGGCGAGGCTGGCATTGGTGACGTCGTCGGTGATGCCGACGGTGAACCGCCGCTTGGGCCGCGACTGGGCCAGCTCGTCGAACACGGCCTTCGCCATCGCCGGGGTGAACTCCTTCGACGACAGGCCGTAGCGCCCGCCGATCAGCCTCGGCGGGGAGGTCCACGGTGCATCGCCGGCCGCCACACCCTCTGCGATGGCCGTCAGCACATCCTGATAGAGCGGCTCTCCGACGGCGTTCGCCTCCTTCACCCGGTCCAGCACCGCAACAGCCCGGACCGTCGGCGGAAGTGATCGCAGCAACCCCGAAACCGGAAACGGACGGTAGAGCCGCACCTTCACCAGCCCGACGCGCTCTCCAGCTGCGTTGAGCGAGTCCACGGCCTCTTCGGCAGCGCCGGCCCCAGCCCCCATCACGACGAGGACGCGCTCGGCGTCGGGTGCACCGACGTAGTCCACGAGACCATACCGACGGCCCGTCTGCGCCGCGAGGGCGGCCAGGGTGTCGTCCACGACGCCGGGGACGGCCGCGTGGAACGGATTGGTTGCCTCTCTGGACTGGAAGAAGACGTCTGGGTTCTGGGCGGTTCCCCGCACCACCGGATGGTCCGGAGACAGGCCCCGCCGGCGCTGTGCCAGCACGTCGGCTTCGTCCACCACCGCCGCCATGTCCTCGGACGAGAGGAGGCAGATCTTGTTCACCTCGTGAGACGTGCGGAACCCGTCGAAGAAGTGCAGGAACGGGATCCTCGACCGCAAGGAGGCGGCGTGGGCCACCAGAGCGAGGTCGTGGGCCTCCTGGACTGAGGACGAGCACAGCAGGGCGAACCCGGTCGTGCGGGCCGCCATCACGTCGCTGTGGTCACCGAAGATCGACAAGGCATGCGTCGCCACGGCTCGGGACGCTACGTGGATCACGGCCGGTGTCAGCTCACCGGCCAGCTTGTACATGTTGGGGATCATGAGGAGCAGGCCCTGTGACGCGGTGTAGGTGGTGGCAAGTGCGCCCTTGGTTGCCGCTCCATGAAGAGCACCGGCGGCACCGGCTTCGCTCTGCATCTCCACGACCTCGGGGACCGAGCCCCAGAGGTTCGGGCGTCCCGCCGCGCTCCAGCTGTCCGCCATCTCCCCCATAGAGGACGACGGGGTGATGGGGTAGATGGCGATGACGTCGCTCAACGCGTAGGAGATCCTGGCGGCTGCTTCGTTCCCGTCGACGCAGACCGAGCGACCACTCATGATCGCACCTCCCCCGCCCCCGTCCTCACCGGCATAGCCCAACCCTGCACGGAGTTGAACGTTTTGTCAAGGTCTCTTCCAGACGCCGCTTCGGCCGGCGGAGCGAGGTCGGATACCATCCGCCCGGTGGGGATGGTGCGTCTGGAGTTCACCGTGGAACCCTTCGAAGAGGGCGTCATCGGGACGCACGTCGCCGCCGCGCTCGACCGTCTTCGAGAGGCCGGCTTCGAACCCGACATCGGGCCCTTCGGCAACGCCGTCGAGGGCGAGACCGAGTCTCTCTTCGCTGCCGTCGCTGCGGCGGCGGCGGCCTCCTTCGCAGCGGGCGCCACCGGCATGGTTCTCTCGGCACGTGCCGTCACCACCGACGATGACGCGACGGACTTTCTGGCTGCGATCGGCCCCGTCGTCCGTGCCGTCGGAGGCCGGCTGGTACCGGCGGCCGAGGTTGGGCGTGGGGTGGTCCCCCTGGTGTGGAGAGGTCGGGTGGTGGCCGGCATGCGGACGACCATCCCGGGCGACCTGCGCGAGGGGGTGAGCAGCCTCATCCAGCAGCTCGAGGAGGAGCTGGGCGGTCCGCTCGCCGGGCTCAGCCGCGTCGACAAGCAGCGCGCCGTCCGCTTGCTCGACGAGCGGGGGGCGTTCGCCTTGCGAAACGCGGTGGACGAGGTGGCCGACACCCTGGGGGTCAGCCGAGTCACCGTTTACAACTATCTCAACGCCACCCGCGCCTCTCCCCGGGCGCGCTGAGAGCACCCAGCATCGCTCCAGGTGACATAGGGGCCTGCCTTCGCTACAGGCGCCGGAAGAGCCGTTGGGCCTGCTCGTCAGCCTTGGCCCGGATCTCGGCGGCGTCGACCCGGGTGGGCTGCGAGTCGCGAAGGACCTGCTGGCCATCGGTCCACACGTCGACGGCTCGGACCCCAGTCGTGAAAGCCAAGCGCCAAGGGTCGTCGACGCCGTCGTAGCTCCACCGAACGGTATCAGCGGCCGCCTCGGGCACCAGATCCCAGCCGGTGGCCAGCCAGGCCCAGGGATCGTCGGGCGTGGTGCTGAGGTCGGCCTCACGTGCTCGGACGTAGGCGAGACGGAATTCCTCGAGCATGTCTCCACCGATGCCGTCGGTGCCGAGCGCCACGCTTCCCGCTCGTCGACGGGGCCCGGCGTAGCCCACACCGTTGTTCATGTTGGACCGGGGGTTGTGGACCAAGGTGCCCGGCAGGTCTCGGTCGAGGTGCACACCATGGACGACGAGCCACGAATCGGAGGCGAGCGCGGCCAGCCGCTGGTTTGCATCGGCATCGATCGTGCCTTCGGCCACATGGATGTGGACACCCACGCCGAGGTCGGCGGCAAGCCCAGCACACGCTTCCAGGGTCTCGTCGCTGCACGTGAATGCGGCGTGCACGCCGACCATGCCCCTGCCGCCGGCCTCGAGGAACCGCCGGTTCTCCTCCATCCCTCGGCGGGCGCCGTCTCGTCCGTGGCGGTCGGTCACCCCGTAGGCGCAGACCACCCGCACTCCGACCTCCGCGCAGGCCTCTGCGATCACATCCAGGCTGCCCTCGATGGCGCTGGGGCTTTCGTGATGATCGATGATGGTTGTCGTCCCGCACTCGAGTGCTTCGAGCGCGCCGAGCATGGCTGACCAGCGGATCATCTCGAGGTCCAACGCCACGTCGAGGCGCCACCAGACCTGCTCGAGAACCTCGATGAAGGTCGTCGGCGCCACCGGGGGCGCCGGCATGCCGCGAGCCAGCGACGAGTAGAGGTGGTGGTGCGCACACACCATCCCGGCAGTGGTGTCAGCCATGGCCCCCACCATGACGGTACTTGTATAAACTGTCAACTGCTCGTGCCGAACCGTCAGGGGGTTGCGATGCTGGGGTGCGCGCCAAGCCGGCAACCGATGCTCCCGCCTCCGCGGCGCAGGGCCGCTCCGGATCCGAGCCCTCCATGTTGATCCGGGCCGGCCGCGTCATCGACGTGGCTGGCGACCGCCTCGCCGACATCCGCACCGGATCTGACGGCAAGATCGTCGCCGTTGAGCCGCACCTCCATGGCCGGCCCGGCGAAGAGGTCTTCGAGGCGGGTGGTCTTCTCGTCATCCCGGGAGGCGTCGACGCCCACACCCACCTCAACCTGCCTGTGGGCGCGGCCCGAGCCAGCGACGACTTCGCCAGCGGCACGATCGCGGCCGCCATCGGAGGGACCACCACTGTGGTGGACTACGTCACGGCCTACCGCGGTGAAGAGCCACGTGAGGCCCTGGCCACCTGGCGGCGGTGGGCCGAACCCGCCGCGATCGACGTCGGCTTGCACATGACCTTCACCGAGGCCGTGTCGGAGTCCACCGTCGTGGCCTGCATCGAGCAGGGCGTCACGTCGTTCAAGCTGTACATGGCCTATCCCGACAGCCTTCAGGTCGACGATGGGGTGATCCTCGACGTCATGCAGTCCGCCGGTCGTCACGGCGGCTTGGTCACCTTGCACGCCGAGAACGGATCGGCCATCGAGCGGCTACGGCGCCAGGCTGTCAGCGCCGGCCGATCGGCGGTGATCGAGCACGCGCGCACGCGTCCCGCCATCCTTGAGGCGGAGGCCATCACCCGCGCCGCCGCGCTGGCTGACGTGGCGGGTACGCCGGTGTACATCGTGCACGTCTCCTCGGCGCCGGCTTTGGCCGCCGTCCGCCTGGCCCAAGAGCGCGGCATCTCCATGGTGGCGGAGACGTGCCCGCAGTACCTGCACCTCAACGAGGCGGTGCTGTTGGGGCCTGATGGGGCTGACTTCGTGTGCACGCCTCCGCTCCGAGAAGCCTGGCATCAAGAGGAGCTGTGGGAAGGCCTTGCTCGGGGAACGATCCACACCGTAGCCACGGACCACTGTCCCTTCACCACCGCGGAACGGCGAGCAGGGATCCGGGGGCGGCCGGAGGGTTTTGCCGACTTCACGGAGATCCCAGGGGGGCTGCCCGGCATCGAGACCCGGCTGGCGCTGGTGTGGGAGGGTGTGAACCATGGTCGGATCACGATCGCCGACTGGGTGCGCCTATGTGCCGAAGCGCCAGCCCGCACCTTTGGGCTGTGGCCGACGAAAGGTTCGCTGATGGTCGGCGCCGATGCCGACGTGGTCGTCTGGGACGCCGCCGCCGAGCAGCCTCTTACGGCTGGGGCGCTGCACATGCGCACCGATCATTCGCCCTACGCCGGCCGCATCGCCCGAGGGTGGCCACGGCTGGTGCTGGCACGTGGAAGGGTCGTCTCCCGCGATGGGATCTTCTGCGGGCAGGCTGGCTGGGGTCGGTATCTGCCTCGCTCGCCGCGTCCAGGCGCTTTGGGCTGATCTCCCGCAGGCGGCGATCGCGGTCGGCTCTCGCGTTCCCAGCGAAGCCGGTCCTCCGGAGGGCGGCGGAGCGACTCCACCCACCAGCATGGCCTCGATCCCGCGGCAGCCCCTCTCAGCACGGCGCTGGCTGCCCGGTGACCGACACGGCGTGGAAGCCTTCGCCCAGCGTCTCGAAGGCCCGGCCCCGCCGGGGTCACGCACGATGCTGATGGTGGGGGTTGATGGTGGGGCCCAGCCCCACGTTGGCGCCCTTGGCCCGCTGCTCGGCGGAGATGGCGGCGGTGTCGCCGGCGTAGATCGGGCCCGAGATCGGCGCGTTGAGGACGGAGGTGAGCCACAGCAGGGCTTCGATCGGCTGTGGGACGACCCGCGCTCCACGCCGCTCACCGCCGGCTGGCTCCGCCGCTACCGGCGGCCGGCCGAGCCGGGGCGGCCGCCGGTCCCGCCGGCCGAGCCGCCGCCGGCGCCGCCCACCCCGCGCCCGGTGCAGGTCGAGGCGGTGCAGGCGCTGGAGCAGACCCGCCAGGCCGGACATGGCGCCGCCATGGTGGTGATGGCCACCGGGTTGGGCAAGACGTGGCTGGTCGCCTTCGACGCCACCCGGCCCCAGTTCCGCCGGGTGCTGTTCGTGGCCCACCGCGACGAGATCCTGCGCCAGGCCCGCGACGTGTTCCACGCTGTCGATCCTGCCGCCGAGCTCGGGTTGTGCACCGGCGACGCCAAGCAACCCGAGGCGAAGGTGGTGTTCGCCAGCGTCCGGACCCTGGCCGGCCGGCTGCACCAGCTCCCACCCGGCTTCGACTACGTGGTCGTCGACGAGCTCCACCATGCCGCCACCCGCGGCTACCGCGCCGTGATCGACCACTTCCGACCCGGCTTCCTGCTGGGCCTGACGGCCACTCCGGACCGCATGGACGGCGCCGACCTGCTGGCCCTGTGCGGCGACAACCTCGTCTACGAGTGCAACCTGGTGGAGGGCATCCGCCGCGGTGAGCTGAGCCCGTTCCACGGCTTCGCATCCCCGGCCCGGTCGACTTCCGGCCCATCCTTGGCGGGACCGCCGCTTCGACCCGGCTGCGCTGACCGAGGCGGTGGAGACCCGGCAGCGGGCCCAGCAAGCGTGGGACGAGTGAGCCCGGCGGGGCCACCGGCGGGCGCTGGGCTTCTGCGTGTCGGTCACCCACGCCCGGTTCATGGCCGACTTCTTCACGGCCAAGGGAGCAACGGCCGTCGCCGTCCACAGCGGCCGGACAGCGCCGGGCGGCGGCGGGCGGTGGAGGAGCTGCGCCAGGGGACGGTCGACGTCATCTTCACCGTCGACGTCTTCAACGAAGACCTCGACATCCCCGAGATCGAGGCGGTGCTGCTGTGCCCGACGGGATCGCCGGTCGTCTTCCTGCAGCAGCTGGGCCGCGGCCTGCGCCGGTCGGCGGGCAAGGACGCCCTCGTGGTGATCGACCTGATCGGCAGCCACCGCTCCTCCCTCGGCAAGCCGCGGGCCCTGCTGGCCGTGACCGCCAGCCGCGTGCCGAGCGCGGCGCAGGTGGAGGAGGCCATGCGCAGCGGGGAGCTCCGGCTGCCACCGGGCTGCTCGGTCGACTTCGACCCGCAAGCCGTCGACCTGCTCGCCCGCCTGCCCGGGGTGACCACGGCCCGCTCGGCTCTCGAGCAGTACTGCCGGACTGCCCTCGAGCAGGACGGGGTCCGGCCCCCGGCCATGCAGACCCTCCGGGCCGGCTTCAACCCGGCCACCGTGCGCTCGGCCCACCGGGGATGGTTCGGCTTCCTCGACCATCTCGTTCTGCTCGGCCCGGAAGAGGCCGAGGTGCTGCGCCGCCACGGCGACGTGCTGCTCGGCGTCGAGACCGACAGCGCCACCAAGTCGTACAAGCTCGTCACCCTGATCGCCCTGCTGCAGGACGGGATGCTGTGCACCGGGGCCGGATCAGCCGGATCGCCGCCACGTCGCAGCGGATCGTGACCGGCGATCCCCGGCTGGTGGCCGACACCGCTTTGAAGGAGCTGCCGGATCCGGCCGCCGTCGACGCCGGCACGACGTCACCTCCCGGCGGCCTTCCACATCCGGGTAGGGCGCTTCACCTTCTCAAGGGGTCTGTTCTGAGCGCCTGTCGATCTGCCAGCCAGGCCGAGCAGGTCAGCTCAGCAGGGGCAGGTCGAGGCGCCACGTCGTCCACTGCTGCATGGGCGGGGCACCAAGCGTGCGGTAGAAGCCGATGGCCGGCTCGTTCCAGTTGAGCACCGACCACTCCATGCGAGCGCAGCCCAGCTGCGTCGCCTGTTCGGCCAGAGCGGCCATCAGCGCGGCGCCGAGCCCTCCGCCGCGCCGGTCCGGCTCCACGAACAGGTCCTCGAGGTACAAGGTGGGTCGGCCCTTCCAGGTCGAGAAGGCCAGGAACCACAGGGCCATCCCCACCACCTGCCCGTCGTCGTCGGCCACGTGGGCGTGAGCCAGCGGCGCCGGGCCGAACAGCGCCTCGGCCAGGTCTTCGGCGGTGGTCTGCACGGCGGCGGGCTCGCGCTCGTAGGCGGCCAAGGCGCGGATGAGCCGGAGCACCTCGGAGACGTCGTCGGGCCGGGCCGGGCGGATCACCACGGCAGGGTAACCAACACCATCGGCGGTCTGCTCCGCCGGTCATCGGCACCACCGTCACGCCTTGGCCGGCGGACATCTCCCACCGCGGTGGTGGCCGCCCCCGATCCCGGGGATCCACGGTCCGCCGAAGGGGCCGGTCGGCCAGCTCGGTGCGACCACGTAGCCTCACAGGCGATGGTTGGCGACGATCCCCACGGCGACCGCCGGCACCACGCCGACCGGCCCCTGCCCGACCCGGACCGGCTGAGCATCCAGGAGCGGCTCTACCCCTGGCTGACCTGCTTCGGCTGCGGGCACGCCAACGACAAGGGCCTGAAGCTGCGCAGCTACGACGAGGGCGACGCCGTGAGGGCCCGCTTCGTGCCGTGGCCCGAGCACGGCAACGGCTTGGGCTACCTCAACGGCGGCATCATCGCCACCGTCCTCGACTGCCACAGCGCAGCGGCGGTGATCGTCGAAGCCGAGCGGCGCCGCTGGGCGACGTTCGACGACACCGTCCTGCCCTACGTCACCGCCGGCATCGAGGTCCGCTACCTGCGGCCCACCCCACTCGGCGAGCCGCTGCAGCTGTGGGCCCAGGTGACCGACGCCACCGAAGCCGAGATGCGCGTCGCCCTGGAGCTGCGCTGGGACGGCAAGCCGCGGGCGGCGGCCCAGGCCACCTGGCGGCGCTGGCAGCTCCGCTGACCACCGGGACGGGGGCGCCACCACGCCGTCACCGCCGCGACGGCCGGCGCGTGCCAAGCTCGGGCATGCCCGCACCGACCCCGCTGCACCCCGACCTCGAACCGCTCGCCTTCCTGCTCGGCACCTGGTCGGGCCACGGGACCGGGGAGTACCCCACCATCGAGGGGTTCCGCTACACCGAGACCATCACCGTCACCCACGTCGGCAAGCCGTTCCTCGTCTACAGCCAGCGCACCGTCGACGCCGCCGACGGCCGGCCGCTGCACGCCGAGACCGGCTACTGGCGGGTCGCGCCGCCCGACCGGGTGGAGCTGGTGGTCGCCCACCCCACCGGCATCACCGAGCTGCAGGAGGGCACCGTCGCCGACACGACCATCGCCCTGCGCTCGACGGCGGTGGCCTGCAGCACCACGGCCAAGGAGGTGACCGCTCTCGAACGCGACGTCACCGTCGACGGCGACGTGCTGC
>JAJZNB010000230.1:0-15220 GCA_021848085.1 Actinomycetes bacterium | reverse complement strand
TGCGGCGGTGGCGGCGGGCCTGGGCATGAACCCCTGGGAGATTCTGGACCTTTCCGCCAGCTTGAACCCCTTTGCGCCGGACATCCGTAGCAGGGTGAGGCTGCTCGTCGACGGCGACGTGCTGCGCTACGCGCTGCGGATGGCGGCCGTCGGTCATCCCCTGACCCACCACCTGGCCGCCGAGCTGCGCCGCGTCGGCTGACCGTCGCGGCCACCCCGGCCCGACCGGCCACCCCGGCCCGACCGGCCACCCCGGCCCGACCGACCACCCCGGCTAGGCTCGGTCCGGATGCTGCTGGCCGCCTCCACCTCGACCCAGCTGGTGGTACCGCACGGGCTGACGGCGTGGGACGGGATCCGCGCCGGCATCATCCTGGCCGTCACCATCGTGCTCTCCCAGGTGGTGCGCCGCCTGGCGGTGCGGGCCTTCGGCGCCGCCTCGGAGCGGGTGGCGGTTCGGATCATCGGCCGGTTCCTGGCCTATCTGGTGGTGGCAGCCGGCTTCGTGTACATGCTCCAGGCGCTGCACGTCCAGATCGGGCCGCTGATCGGCGCCTTGGGCATCGGCGGCATCGCCGTGGCCTTCGCCCTGCAGGACATCCTGCAGAACCTGGTGGCCGGCATCATCATCCAGGCCCGCCGGCCGATCCGCCGCGGCGACACCGTCCAGATCGGCGGCTACCAGGGGGTGGTCCTCGACATCGACCTGCGCACGGTGCTGCTGCGCACCTTCGACGGGCTCGACGTCTACATGCCCAACCGGACGGTGCTGCAGGACCCGATCGTCAACTACACCATCAGCCCGACCCGCCGGCTCACCCTCAACGTCGGGGTCGGCTACGGCTCGGACCTCGAGACGGTCCAGCGCCTGCTGGTGCAGGCGGCGCGGTCGGTGGCCGGGGTCCTCGAAGATCCGCCGCCGGCCGCCTGGGTGACCGGCTTCGGGCCGTCGAGCATCGACGTCGTGGTGCTGTTGTGGTTCGAGGTGGCGGTGTCGAACCTGTGGCAGATCCAGAACGATGCCGCCATCGCCGTCAAGGCCGCCCTCGACGCAGCCGGGGTGGAGATCCCCTTCCCCCACCAGACGGTCTCCTTCGATCCCCGCGGCGCCCTGGTCCTGGCGCCGCCACCCGACGAGGACCGGCTGGCCGGCATCTGAGCGCCGATGCCCGGACCGCGGCCGGCGGCCGGCTGCGGGCGACGACGACCCCGCAGCCTCAGCTGACAGGCACCGGCCGCCGCCGGTCGGGACCTTCGGCGATGACCTCGGCCAGCTCCTGCAGGGCAGCCAGCGAGTGCCCTTCGACGAAGGCGTCGACGTGGGGCAGAGCGGCGGCCATGCCCCGGGCCAGGGGGGCGAAGCCGGGGCTGGCCTTGAGCGGGTTGGCCCACACCACCCGATGGGCCAGGCGACGCAGCCGGGTCATCTCGGCGGCCAGCTGGTCGGGGCGGCCCCGGTCCCAGCCGTCGGAGAGCACCACCACCACCGCCCCCCGGGCCATGCCCCGGGCGCCGTAGTGGTCGTTGAAGGCGGCCAGCCCCTCCCCCAGGCGGGTGCCGCCGGACCAGTCGGCCACCGCCTCGGCCGCCGAGGCCAGGGCGGTGTCGGGATCGTGGTGCGACAGCTCGCGTGACAGGCGGGTGAGGCGAGTGCCCATGGCGAACACCTCGGTGCGGCCGGGTCTGGCGACCATGGCGGCGTGGGCGAAGCGCAGCAGCCCGCGGGCGTAGCTGTCCATGGAGCCCGACACGTCGATGAGCACCACCAGCCGTCGGGGGGTCTGCGAGGGGGCCCGCCACGCCCGGCGCAGCGGCTCGCCGCCGTTCTCGAGGGCCAGGCGCAGGGTGCGGCGCAGGTCGGGGCGGCCTCGGCGGTGGTGGGTGGGGCGCAGCCGCCGGGAGCGTCGGGGGGCAACCGCCACCCGCAAGGCGGCCATCAAGGCGTCGGCCTCGGCCCAGTCACGCTCGTCGTAGTCGGCGAAGTCGCGCTGGCGCAGCAGCTCGGCGGCGCTGTAGCGCACCACCTGCAGGAGGCGCTCCTCCCCCTCGGCGTCGTCGTCGCCGGGATCGTCGGGTTCGTCGGCGTCGTGGGCGACGACGGCCGGCTCCACCGCCACCACCGTGGTGGCCAGCGGCTGCGCCAGCCACCACGCCGCGAAGCAGCGGTCGTAGACGGCGACGTCCTCGGGGCGGTGCACCAAGGTGGCCCGCCCCGCCCAGTAGACGTGGGGCCGGTCGTCGATCCCGACCGCGCCCAGCGCCTCGGTGAAGGTGGCCACGGCGTCGGTCGGCACGGCCAGGCCCCGGGCGCGCAGCAGGCGGGCGAAGCCGACCGCCATCCGCTCGGGTCGCCCGGCTCGGCTGCCGCCGCCGCCGGCCTCGGAACCGGGGACCTCGGAACCGGGGACCTCGGAACCCGGCACCTGAAGCACCGCGCCTTCGGACCCCGACACGTCGGGCACCGCGCCCTCGGAACCGGGCACCTGGAGCCCCGCGCCTTCGGGCTCCGGCACCTCGGGCTCCGGCACCGCAGGCCCTCAGGCCCCGCGGGCCAGGGCGGCCCGCACCAGGTCGCCGATGCCGGCGTCGCGGACCTTGTCCTGGTCCTCGCGGTACTTGAGCACCGCCCCCAGGGTCTGCTCCACGCTGTGCTCATCGATGGTGCTGCGACCCAAGGCGGCCAAGGCGGTGGCCCAGTCGATGGTCTCGGCCACGCCCGGCGGCTTCAACAGGTGCAGGTCGCGCAGCTGCTCCACCGCGGCGGCCACCTGGCGGGCCAGGCCGGGCAGCACCTGCGGGGCGCGGCGCACCACGATGGCCACCTCGCGTTCGAAGTCGGGGTGCTCCACCCAGTGGTACAGGCAGCGGCGCTTCAAGGCGTCGTGGACGTCGCGGGTGCGGTTGGAGGTGATGACGACCAGCGGCGCCACCTCGGCCCGGATGGTGCCCAGCTCGGGGATGGTGACGCTGTAGTCCGACAACACCTCGAGCAGCAGCGCCTCGAACTCGTCGTCGGCCCGGTCGACCTCGTCGATGAGCAGCACCGGCGGCGGCCCGCCGTGGTGCTCGAGGGCGGCCAGCAACGGCCGGCGGACCAGAAACCGGGGCGAGTAGACCTCGTCGATGGCCTGGCCGGGGTCGGCCCGGTCGTGGCCGGCGGCACCCTCGGCGGCCCGCAGGTACAGCAGCTGGCGGGCGTAGTCCCATTCGTAGAGGGCCTGGGCGGCGTCGATCCCCTCGTAGCACTGCAGCCGCAGCAGCCGCCCGCCGGTCCAGGTGGCGAGGACCTTGGCCACCTCGGTCTTGCCGACCCCGGCGTCGCCTTCGAGCAGCAGCGGCCGGTGCAGGGCCAGCGCCAAGAAGATGGCGGTGGCCAGCCCCTCGTCGGCCAGGTAGCCCTGCGCGGCGAGGGCGTCGCTCACCTCGGCGACGGTCAGTGCGATGGTCCGGCCTCCTCGAGGGCCCGGCGGACCAGCACCCGGGCCAGGTGCCGGCGGTACTCGGCGCTGGCGTTGAGGTCGGCGGGCGGGTCGAGGTCGTCGGCGGCGTGCCCGGCCGCCTCCTCCACCGACGACCCGCCGGCCAGGGCGGCTTCGACGGCGACGGCCCGCAGCGGGGTCGGCCCCATGTTGATCAGCCCGACGCCGGTGGTGCCGTTGCGCACCGCGGCCACCCCGACGATGGCCCAGTCCTGGGCCCGGCGGTTGAACTTCTGGAACGACCAGCCGGCGCCGGCCACGTCGGGGACGCTGATCTCGGTGAGCAGCTCGTCGGAGCCGAGGGCGGTCTCGAGGAACCCCCGGAAGAAGTCGGCGGCGGCCACCTCCCGTGTCCCGGAGCGGCCGGCGACGGTGAAGGTGGCGCCCAGCGCCAGGCAGACGGCGGGCAGGTCCGAGGCCGGGTCGCCGTGGGCCAGCGACCCGCCGATGGTGCCGCGGTGGCGGACCTGGGGGTCGCCGATCTGCCCAGCCACGTGGGCCAGGATCGGCACGTGGCGGGCCAGCACCTCGCTGGTCTCGAGGTCGCGGTGGCGGGTGAGCGCCCCGATGCGGATCCGCTCCCCGTCGGCCCGCACGTAGGACAGGTCCGAGAGCCGGCCGATGTCGACCAGCACCGCCGGGGTGGCCAGCCGCAGCTTCATCAGCGGCAGCAGCGAGTGGCCGCCGGCCAGGGCCTTGGCGTCGTCGCCGAGCTCGGCGAGGGCGGCCAGCGCCTCGTCGAGGCTGTCGGCCCGCCGGTAGTCGAACGGTGCGGGGATCATCGGGTGCCTCCAGACGGGGTCGGGCCGTGGCCGGCCTGCTCGGCGGCGTGGATGGCCTGCCAGACCCGTTCGGGGCTGGCCGGCATGTCGAGGTCGGCGATGCCCCAGGGGGACAAGGCGTCGAGCACGGCGTTCATGACGGTGGGGGCGGCGCCGATGGTGCCGGCCTCCCCGACGCCTTTGACCCCCAGCGGGTTGGTGGGGCTGGGGGTGACGGTGGAGGCGGTGGAGATGTTGGGCACCTCGGCCGCCGACGGCACCAGGTAGTCGAGGAAGCTCGACGACAGCAGGTTGCCTTCGGCGTCGTAGACAGCCTGCTCCCACAGGGCCTGGGCCACGCCCTGGACCACCCCGCCGTGGACCTGGCCGGCCACGATCAGCGGGTTGATCTGCACCCCGCAGTCGTCGACGGCGTGGTAGCCGACCAGGTCGACCTTGCCGGTGTCGGCGTCGAGCTCCACCACCGCCAGGTGGGTCCCGAACGGGAAGGTGAAGTTGGGCGGGTCGTAGTGGCTCGACGCTTCGAGGTTGGGCTCCATCCCTTCGGGCAGGTCGTGGGCGCTGAAGGCGGCGAAGGCCACGGCGGCCAGCGGCAAGGTCTTCTCCGGTGAGCCGCGCACGGTGAAGGTCCCGGCGCTCAGCTCGACGTCCTCGTCGGCCGCTTCGAGCAGGTGGGCGGCGATCCGGCAGGCCTTGTCGACCACCCGGTCGCAGGCCAGCGCCACGGCCACGCCGCCGACGGCCAGCGAGCGCGACCCGTAGGTGTCGAGGCCGTAGGGGGCGATGGCGGTGTCGGAGTGCAGCACCTCGACGTCGTCGGGGCTGATGCCAAGCCGGTCGGCGGCGATCATGGACCACGACGTCTCATGTCCCTGGCCGTGGGGGGAGGTGCCGGTCACCACCTGCACCTTGCCGGTCGGCAAGATCCGGACGGTGGCGGCCTCCCAGCCGCCGGCGGTGTAGTTGAGCGAGGCCAGCACCCGGCTGGGGGCCAGGCCGCACATCTCGAAGTACGAGGCCAGCCCGATGCCGAGCTGGCGGCGGGAGCCGCTCTGGCGGCGGCGGGCCTGCTCCTCGCGCAGCTGCTGGTAGCCGGCCAGCTCCAGGCAGCGGTCGAGTGCCGCCTGGTAGTTGCCGCTGTCGTAGACCAGCCCGGCCGGTGACGAGTAGGGGAACTGGTCGGCGGCGATGTAGTTGCGCCGGCGGATCTCGTCGGGTCCGACCCCGACCTCGGCGGCCAGGGCGTCCATGGCCCGCTCGATGGCGTAGGTGGCTTCGGGGCGGCCCGCTCCCCGGTAGGCGTCGGTGGGGGTCAAGGTGGTGAACACCCCGGTGCACGACAAGGCGTAGGCCGGCACGTCGTAGACGCCGCTGTAGAGGAAGCCGCCCAGCAGCGGCACGCCCGGCGTCACCAGCTGCAGGTAGGCGCCCATGTCGGCCAGCAGCTTCACCCGCACAGCGGTGACCTTGCCCTCGGCGTCGGCGGCCAGCTCGATGTGCTGGATCTGCCCGCGTCCGTGGATGGTGGCCTGGGCGTTCTCGCTGCGCTCTTCGATCCAGCGGACGGGTCGGCGCAGCTTGCGGGCCAGGGCCAGGGCCAGCACCTCCTCGGCGTAGACGTTGAGCTTCGAGCCGAACCCGCCGCCGACCGAGGGGGCCACCACCCGCAGGTCGGTCTCGGCCACCCCGACGGTCAGCGCCAGCATCACCCGCAGGATGTGGGGGATCTGGGTGGCCGAGTAGACGGTGTAGTCGCCGCCGAAGGGCTGGGGGACGACCAGCACCCCGCGCGGCTCCATGGCCGACGGGATGAGCCGTTGCTGCACGTAGCGGGCGGAGACGGTGTGGGCGGCGGCGGCGAAGGCGGCGTCCACCGCGGCGGCGTCGGGGGCCAGCTCCCAGGTGTAGGCGATGTTGGTACCCAGCTCGTCGTGGACCAGCACCCGGTCGCTGGCCGCCTCCTCGAGGTCGACGACCGCGGGCAGCGGGTCGTAGTCGACCAGCACCGCCTCCGCCCCGTCGTGGGCGGCGTACTCGGAGGTGGCCACCACCACGGCCACGGCGTCGCCGACGTAGCAGGCGGTGTCGACGGCCAGCGGCAGGTGCGGCGGGTTCTTCATGTCGGGGGTGACGGGCCAGCCGCACGGCAGCGGCGACGCCCACTGGTCGCGCAGGTCAGCGCCGGAGAAGGCCGCCACCACCCCGCCGGTGGCCAGCGCTCCCGACAGGTCGACGGCCCGGATGCGGGCGTGGGCGTAGGGGCTGCGCACCAGGGCCAGGTGCAGCGTCCCGGGGACGGCCAGGTCGGCGACGAAGCGGGCTTCGCCGGTGAGCAGGGCGGGGTCCTCGCGCCGGCGCAGGGACTGGCCGACCACCCCGTTGCCGGCCGCCCCCTGGGGCGGGGCGACGGCGGTCATGACGCCGCTCCGGCGCCGACACCGGCGCTGGCGGCGCCGGTGTCCTGGCGGGCGGCGGCCAGCACGGCCTGGACGATGTTGTGGTAGCCGGTGCAGCGGCAGAGGTTGCCCTCGAGCCCGACGCGCACGTCGGCTTCGGTGGGATCGGGATGCTCGTTGAGCAGCGACACGGCGGCCAGCACCATGCCCGGGGTGCAGTAGCCGCACTGCAGGCCGTGGTGCTCTCGGAAGGCGGCCTGCATCGGGTGCAGCTCGCCGTCGGCGGCGAGGCCCTCGATGGTGGTGACCGAGCGTCCGTCGGCCTGGACGGCCAGCATCGTGCACGACTTGACCGACTCGCCGTCGACCAGCACGGTGCACGCCCCGCACGAGGTGGTGTCGCAACCGATGTTGGTGCCGGTGAGCCCGACGGTGTCGCGCAGGTAGTGGACCAGCAGCTGCCGAGGCTCGACGTCGTGGCTGGTGTCCTGTCCGTTCACCCGGACCGAGATGCGCATGTAACCCCCTCGGCGAGCCGGCGCCGAGGTGGTTCCCCGCGTGGCTCGCCGTCCCGTTCTATCCCATCTGCCCGGCGCCTGCCGGCCGTGTTCCCCGCCGCCGACCCCGGGCGCCCCCGGCCCCGGTCAACGCCGGCGCCAGCGCCGAGATCACCCCGCCGCGGCGGCCGTCCGGGCTCCGTCGATGGCCTGCCAGATCCGCTCGGGGCGGGTGGGCATGTCGACGTGGCGGACCCCGAGGTGGGCCAGGGCGTCGCACACCGCGTTGTGGACGGCGGGGGTGGAGCCGATGGTGCCGGACTCGCCGATGCCCTTGGCCCCCAGCTCGTTGAGCGGGGTGGGGGTCTCCATGGCGATCCGCTCGAAGCTGGGCAGCTCGCAGGCGCTGACCATCGGGTAGTCGGCCAGGTTGGCGGTGAGCGGGTTGCCCTCGGCGTCGTAGACGAACTCCTCGAGCAGCGCCTGGGCGACCCCTTGGGCCAGCCCGCCGTGGATCTGGCCGGTGGCCAGCAGCGGGTTGAGGATCCGTCCGGCGTCGTCGACGGCCACCAGGCGCAGCACCTGCACCTGGCCGGTCTCGACGTCGACCTCCACCACCGCCAGGTGGGCCCCGAAGGGGAAGGTGGGACCGCTCGGGGTGAAATCCACCTCGGCCACCAGCCGGCCGCCGGCCGCCTCCACCAGCTGGTCCCAGCCGACGAGGCGGGCCGGGGTGCCGGCCACGTGCAGCCCCCGGCCGTCGCCGCTCGCCACCACGTCGGCCGGGTTGGCTTCGAGCTGCTCGGCGGCCAGAGCCCGGGCCCGGTCGAGGACGACGGCGGCGGCCCGGTCGACGGCCACCCCGGCGCTCTGCAGCGAGCGGGAGGCGGCGGTGCCCAGCCCGTGAGGGACCAGGTCGGTGTCGCCTTGGACCAGCTCGATGCGCTGCAGGGGGATGCCGAGCCGTTCGCTGACCAGCATGGCCCAGGCGGTGGCGTGGCCCTGCCCGTGGGAGAAGGTGCCGGCCCGGACCACGGCGGTGCCGTCGGCGCGGATCTCCACCGCGCCGAGCTCGGCGCCGGGGATGGCGCCGGTGATCTCCACGTAGACCGACAGGCCGATGCCGAGCTGGCGGACGTCGCCGGCCTGGCGGCGGCGGGCCTGCTCGGCCCGCAGCTGCGGGTAGTCGGCAGTGTCGAGGGCCTGCTGCAGGACGGCGGCGTAGTCGCCGCTGTCGTAGACGGCGCCGACAGGGGTGGTGAAGGGGAACCGGTCGGCGCCGATCAGGTTCCGGCGGCGCACCTCGGCCGGGTCGAGCTCCACGGCGGCGGCGAAGAGGTCCATGGCCCGCTCGACGGCGGCGGTGGCCTCGGGGCGGCCCGCCCCCCGGTAGGCGACGGTGGGGGTGGTGTTGGTGACCACTGAGGTGGAGCTGAAGTCGACCCGTTCGATGTCGTAGACGCCGCTCACCATCAGCCGGGTGAACATGGGCAGCGCCGCGCCGAACGCTGGATAGGCGCCGGCATCCTGCACCACCTCGAGCCGGTAGGCCTCCACGGTGCCGGCGCGCGAGCCGCCGATGGTCACCTGCTGGGTCTGTCCCCGGCCGTGGCCGAGGTTGACCATGCTCTCGGAGCGGGTCTCGACCCACCGCACCGGCCGCTGCAGGTGCTGGGCCAGCCAGGCCACCACCACGTCCTCGGGGTAGGGGCGCATCTTGGCCCCGAAGCCGCCGCCGACGTCGGGGGCGATGACGCGCACCTGGGCCGGGTCGAGGCGAAGCTCGTCGGCCACCAGGTCGCGCACCCCGTGGGGATGCTGGGTGGAGACCCACACCGTCAGCCGCCCGTCGTCGGCGGGTGCCGCCGCCGCGCTGCGGACCTCCAGGGGGGTGGGGGCTAGGCGCTGGTTGACGATCCGCTGGCTGACCACCACCTCGCAGCCGGCGAACAGGTCGTCGCCTTCGGCGGCCGGCTCGAGCCGCCAGCAGACGTTGGTGCCGGCCGCCGGGTGCAGCAGCACCTCGTCGCTGCCGGCCGCCTCGGGGTCCACCACGGCCGGCAGCGGGTCGACGTCGACCTCCACCAGCTCGGTGGCGTCCACCGCGGCGGCCAGGCTGTCGGCCACCACGGCGGCGATCGGCTCGCCGACGAAGCGCACCGTGTCGCGGGCCAGCAGGGGCCGGGCCATGGTCGGCGCCAGCCCCAGCGGCGGCACCAGGTCAGGGGTGTCGAGGTCGGCGGCGGTGACCACGGCCACCACCCCGGGGGCGGCCGCCGCCGCCGTGGTGTCGACGGCGAGGAGCCGGCCGTGGGCCGAGGTGGAGCGGACGAAGGCCACCTGCAGCGCCCCGGGCAGGGCCACGTCGGCCACGTAGGTGCCGCCGGCGGTCAGCAGCCGCGGATCCTCGACCCGCGGGACCCAGTTGCCGAGGATGCTCATGGAGGTGGTCTCCTTATCGTTCCTTCTCGCTGCTTCTCGCTCCGGAGCGAGAAGCTTCGCGTTCTCGCTGTCCGTCGGGTTGGAGCGACCGCCGCTCAGCGTAGGCGGGTGGCGAGCATCACCAGGGCCGGCGGTGCAAGGATCGGGGAAGGCCCGCGGCGTGGCGCGGCGGGTGCGGGTCGAGACCGCCGGCAGACGGGGGCCGCCGACTGGCTGCGCCGACCCGGTGGGACGGCGTGGGTGCCGCCGGCACGAGCCGACGGCACCAGCGGGCACGAGCTGATGGAGGAGAGGCGATGCGGGAGGTCGGTGCCGACATCGAGCGGTGGCGGCGGGCCGGCCAGCGGGTGGCGCTGGCCCGGGTGGTCGGGCTCGAAGGATCCGGGCCGCGCGACCCCGGGGCGACCATGGCCGTCAGCGAGGCGGGCGAGGTGGCCGGGTCGGTGTCGGGCGGCTGCGTGGAGGGGGCGGTGGTGGCCGAGGCGCTCGACGCCATGGCCTCCGGCGGCGGCGCCCGCCGATGCACCTTCGGCTACTCCGACGACGAGGCCTTCGCCGTCGGCCTGACCTGCGGCGGCACCATCCACGTGCTGGTGGAGCCTGACCTGCCGCCGCTGTACGACGAGCTGCGCCAGGCCGTCGCCGCCGACGAGCCGGTCGCCTTGGCCACCGTGGTCGGCGTGGGTGGCGACCAGGCCGAGGAGCGCCCGGCCGACGTGGCCGCCCCGCAGCTGGGCGACAGCCTGCTGGTGCACGCCGACGGCCGCTGCGAGGGGGGCTTCGACCCCCCGCAGGTGGCCGACGTGATCCGCCGCGACGCCCAAGGGGCGCTCGACACCGGCCTGTCCACCACCCGCCACTACGGCTGGAACGGGGAGGCCCGCAAGCGAGCGGTGGAGGTGTTCATCGAGGTGTTCGCGCCGCCGCCGTGGATGGTGATCTTCGGCGCCGTCGACTTCACCGCCGCGCTGGCCCGGGTGGCCAAGGTGCTGGGCTACCGGGTGACGGTGTGCGACGCCCGCAAGGCCTTCGCCACGCCGGTCCGGTTCCCCATGGCCGACGAGGTGGTCGTCGACTGGCCCGACCGCTACCTGGCGGCCCAGAGCGGCCGCCTCGGGCCCCGCGACGCCATCTGCGTGCTCACCCACGACCCCAAGTTCGACGTGCCGGCCATCCTGGGCGCCTTGGCCAGCGACGTCGGCTACATCGGCGCCATGGGCTCCCGCCGCACCCACGCCGAGCGCAGTGAGCGGCTGCGCCAGGCCGGGGTGGACGCCGACGGGCTGGGCCGGGTGATGGCGCCCATCGGCCTCGACATCGGCGCCCGCACCCCCGAGGAGACCGCCGTGGCCATCTGCGCCGAGATCATCGCCGTGCGCAGCGGCCGGATCGGCGGACCGCTGCGCGACGGGACAGGTCCCATCCACCGTCCGGCGCCGGTGGCCGACCCGGTGTGACCGGGCGCTTCGGCCGTCGCCGCGGCAGCCGGGTAGCCTCGTTGGAGGGAACCGAAGCCGATCCGATGGAGTTGCGGTGGAACTGACCAACGAGTTCACGGTGGACGTGCCGGTCGACCAGGCCTGGGACATCCTCACCGATCTGCCGCGCATCGCCCCGTGCATGCCCGGCGCCCAGCTGCGCGAGGTGGTCGGCGACGAGCACCACGGGGTGGTGAAGGTGAAGGTCGGTCCCATCACCGCCGAGTACCGCGGCACCGCCACCTTCGTCGAGCGCGACCGGCAGGCCCATCGGGCCGTGCTGCGGGCCGAGGGGCGCGAGACCCGCGGGCAGGGCAACGCCAGCGCCACCATCACCGCCGTGCTGCAGCCGGTGGACCGGGCCACCAAGGTGGCGGTCACGACCGATCTGACCATCACCGGACGCGTGGCCCAGTTCGGCCGCGGGGTCCTGGCCGACGTCAGCAACAAGCTGCTGGGGCAGTTCGTCGAGCGCCTGGAGCAGATGGTGCTCAGCGGCGGCCGCGACGCGCCGGCCGAGCAGCCGGGCGGCACGGCAGGGCGGACAGCCGGCGGCGCGGGGAAGCCGGGCGGCAAGACGGCAGAGCCGGGCGGCAAGACGGCAGAGCCGGGCGGCAAGACGGCAGAGCCGGGCGGCAAGACGGCAGAGCCGGGCGGCAAGGCCGGGCAGCGACCAACCGAGGCCGCGTCCGCCGTGGGCCAGGCGGCCACCGAGCCGGCCGGGTCGGCGGCACCCACCCCTGAGTCGGTCCCGGCTGCGGGCGGCGGCCCGAGGGCCGACGGGGCCGGCGCCACCAGCACCATCCCGGCGGCGGAGCCGGCGGCCGAGGATTCGTCGATCGACATGCTGAAGCTGGTCGGCCCGGCGTTGGCCAAGCGGCTGGTGCCGCTGGTGGCGGTGGCGGCCGCCGTCGCCGCGGTGGTGGTGCTGCGCCGCCGCCGTCGTTGTTGAGGCCCAGCCCGCCGCCGTCGTTGAGGCCCAGCCCGCCGCCGTCCGGCGCGCCGTCTTCACCGCCGCCTTCGCCGCCGGGGCGCTGACGCCGTGGCTGCCAGGATGGCAGGCCGCGGCACCAGGCGGCGCTGGCCGCTTCGCCTGCTCGTCACCGTGGTGGTGGTGGCCGCCCTCCTGTTCGGTGCCGACTACGCGGCCCGGCAGGTGGCGCAGGACCAGCTGGCTGCCCACATCCGCCAGTCGACCTCGGCCTCGAGCGCCAGCGCCACCATCCACTCGTTCCCCTTCGTCTACGACGTGCTGGCCCACGGCTCGGTCACCAAGGTCGACGCCACCGCCGACGGCGTGCCGGCCGGACCGCTGCGGCTGCAGCAGGTGACGGTGTCGGCCCATCAGGTGCAGATCGATCGGCACCAGCTGGTCGCCGACCACCGGATCCACGTCACTGCCATCGCCCGGGCCACCGCCACCGTCACGGTCACCGCCGCCCCCATCTCGGCTGTCGCCGGCGCGCCGGTGAGCCTGTCGTCGGGGAACGTGGTCAGCGCCGCCGTCCACGGGGTGACGGTGCCGGCCGTCATCGGCGTCGAGGGCCAGACCCTGACCCTCAGCGCGGCCGGCGTGCGGCTGCTCAGCGTCGACCTGAAGCAGAGCCCGGTGGTGCCGGCCTGCGCCATGACGCTGGTCGTCCGACCCGGGGAGCTACAGGTGTCGTGCACGGTGGCGCCGGTGCCGCCGTCGGTGATCGCCGCCCTGTCGCAGTAGCCGGACCGGCCCGCGCGCGGGCAGGCTGGTGGTGATGCGGGTGGCGCTGTTCGTGACCTGTCTGGGTGACGCCCTGTTCCCGGAGGTGGGCCGGGCGACGGTGGCGCTGCTGCGGCGGTTGGGCCACCAGGTGGAGCTCCCGGCGGGGCAGGTGTGCTGCGGGCAGATGCACGTCAACTCGGGCTACCAGGCCGAGGCGCTGCCGTTGATCCGCCGCCACGTGGAGGCCTTCGACGGGTACGAGGTGGTGGTGGGCCCGTCGGGGTCGTGCGTGGCGTCGGCGCGTCACCAGCAGGCCATGGTGGCCCGCCGGGCCGGAGACGAGGCGCTGGCCGAGCGGGCCGAAGCGCTGGGCCGGCGAACGTGGGAGCTGAGCCAGTTCCTCACCGAGGTCTGCGGGCTCGAAGACGTCGGCGCCTGGTGGCCGCACCGGGTCGTCTACCACCCGACCTGCCATTCGCTCCGGCTCCTGTCGGTGGGTGACGGGCCGCGGCGGCTGCTTCGGGCCGTGCGGGGCATCGACCTGGTGGAGCTGGCCGACGCCGAGACCTGCTGCGGGTTCGGCGGCACCTTCGCCGTGAAGAACGCGGCGACGTCGACGGCCATGTTGGCCGACAAGCTCGCCGCCGTGCTGCGCAGCGGCGCCGAGCACTGCACCGCCGGTGACGCCTCGTGCCTGATGCACATCGGCGGCGGCCTGTCGCGGCTGCGCAGCGGGATCCGCACCGTCCATCTGGCTGAGATCCTGGCGGCCACCGAGGCGTCGCGGTGAGACAGCGCCCACCGTCGGACCCGGATCCCGGCGTTGACCGAGGCGGGCCGCGGCGTGGGGCGGACCGGCGGCCGGGACCGCCGCCGAGGTCGGTGGTCCAGGTGGCGCCGGTGTTCGCCTCGCCCGGCGGGCAGCTGCGCCAGCGCCGGCCGTTCCCCGAGGCGGCCCGGCAGGCCCTCGACGACGCCCAGCTGCGGGTCAACCTGCGCCACGCCACCACCACCATCCGGGCCAAGCGGGCCGCAGCGGTGGGTGAGGTGCCCGACTGGGAGGAGCTGCGCCGAGCCGGCCAGGCGATCAAGGCGGCCACCATGGACAACCTCGACGGCCTGCTGGTGTCCTTCGAGCAGAAGGTGACCGCCGCCGGCGGGCAGGTGCACTGGGCCCGCGACGCCGAGGAGGCCAACCGCATCGTGGTCGACCTGGTCGCCGGCACCGGCGCCGACGAGGTGGTGAAGGTGAAGTCGATGACCACCCAGGAGACCGGCACCAACCAGGCGCTGGCCGCCGCCGGCATCGCCGCGGTGGAGACGGACCTGGCCGAGCTGATCGTGCAACTCGGCCACGACCAGCCGTCGCACTTCCTGGTGCCGGCCATCCACCGCAACCGGGCCGAGATCCGCCGGATCTTCCTCGACGCCATGCCCGGCGCCCCGGCGTCGCTGTCGGACGACCCGGCCGACCTGGCCGCCGCGGCGCGCCGCTACCTGCGGGGCAAGTTCCTGTCGGCCAGGGTGGCCATCAGCAGTGCCAACTTTGCCGTGGCCGACACCGGCACCCTGGTGGTGGTCGAGTCCGAGGGCAACGGCCGGATGTGCCTTTCGCTGGTCGACACCCTCGTCTCGGTGGTCGGGGTGGAGAAGCTGGTGCCGACCTGGGGTGACCTCGAGGTGCTGCTGCAGCTGCTGCCGCGCAGCTCCACCGCCGAGCGGATGAACCCCTACACCTCCACCTGGACCGGCGTCACCCCTGGCGACGGGCCGCGGGCGGTGCACGTGGTGCTGGTCGACAACGGCCGCAGCGCCGTCCTCGGCGACCCCGCCGGCCGCTCGGCGCTGCACTGCATCCGCTGCTCGGCCTGCCTCAACGTCTGCCCCGTCTACGAGCGCACCGGCGGCCACGCCTACGGCTCGGCCTACCCCGGACCCATCGGCGCCGTGCTGTCCCCCCAGCTGACCGGGGTGGCCGACAACGCCTCGCTGCCGTTCGCCTCGTCGCTGTGCGGCGCCTGCTACCAGGTCTGCCCCGTCGCCATCGACATCCCCTCCATGCTGGTGCACCTGCGGGCCCGCGTCGTCGAGGAAAGCCGCGGCCACCACCGCGGCGTGTCGGGGGCGGAGCGGGCCGTCATGGGGGCCGCCGCCTGGGTCATGGCCTCGCCGTCCCGCTGGTCGCTGGCCACCGGCCTGGCCGCCGCCGCCCGGCGCCGGGGCCGGATCCGCTGGCTGCCTCCGCCAATGTCGGCGTGGACGGCGGCCCGCGACCTGCCCCCACCGCCAGCCGAGACGTTTCGGCACTGGTGGGCCCGTACCGGCGGCGGCCGCCCCACCCACGGCTCCGCACCGCCCGCCCCGGCGGCGGCGGCACGGCGGCCACCGGCGATGCCTGGCCCCGTTCCAGCCGCCGGCCGGGCCCGGGCTGCGGCCGGGGCCGGCTC
>JAJZNB010000203.1 GCA_021848085.1 Actinomycetes bacterium | reverse complement strand
GTGTGCCTGCCCTGGCGTGTGCCTGCCCTGGCGTGTGCCTGCCCTGGCGTGTGCCTGCCCTGGCGTGTGCCTGCCCTGGCGTGTGCCTGCCTGGCGCCTGTGGGTGTCGGCGCCTGTGGGCGCTTGGCGACCGGGCACGCGGCCACCCCAGTCGCCGCGTGCAATAAGATGTTCACCTGATGAACAGTCCATCTTTGCAATCGCACCGGGGCTCGGGGCGCCGCGGCACGCCGCCGGGGGGCCAGGGCCCAGCCGATCAGCCGCCGCGGGCGGCGGGAGCCGATCAGCCGCCGCGGGCGGCGCTGCTGGCCCGGATCGCCGATCTGGCCCCCGCCGTGCGCCGGGCCTTCGAGGTGCGCCCCGACCCGTCGGAGCGGGCCCTGTGGCAGTCGCTGACCGTCCACCAGCTCGAGGCGCTGGCTGCCCTCGACGCCGGCAGCCACACCATGGGCGAGCTGTGCTCCCGGCTCGACATCAGCGAGAGCGCCGGCACCGCCCTCTGCGACCGTCTGGTGGCCCGCCACATGGTGGAGCGCCGCCACGACGCCGAGGATCGGCGGGTCGTGCGGCTGGCGCTGAGCGGCCAGGCCCGGGCCATGGTGGAGCGCTACCGCGAGCTGAAGCGCCACCGGCTGACCGAGCTGCTGTCGGTCCTCGACACCGACGACCTGGCCACCTTGGTGCGGATCTACGACACGGTGCTGCCCGGCGCCGAAGACGGGAGGACGGCATGAGCGACGGCGTCCGGACCCTGCAGTCCGCCGCCACCGGCGGTGACCGCAGCGATCGCTACAAGTGGTCGGCCCTGTTCAACACCACGTTGGGGGTGCTGCTGGTCTCCATCAACGAGTCGATCCTCATCATCGCCCTGCCCGACATCTTCCGGGGCATCAAGCTCAACCCCCTCATCCCCAGCAACTCCTTCTACCTGCTGTGGATCCTGCTCGGCTTCATGCTGGTCACCGCCGTGCTGGTGGTCACCTTGGGCCGCATCGGCGACATCTACGGCCGGGTCCGGATGTACAACCTGGGCTTCGCCGTCTTCACCGTCTTCTCCGTCCTGCTGTCGGTCAACTGGCTGACCGGCGCCGCCGCCGGCCTGTTCATCGTCGTGATGCGCATCGGCCAGGGGATCGGTGGCTCGTTCCTGTTCGCCAACTCGGCGGCCATCCTGACCGACGCCTTCCCCGAGAACCAGCGGGGCCTGGCCCTGGGCATCAACAACGTGGCCGGCATCGCCGGCATGTTCATCGGCCTGGTCGTCGGCGGGCTGCTGGCCCCCGTCGACTGGCGCCTGGTGTTCATCGTGTCCGCCCCCTTCGGGCTGCTCGGCACGGCCTGGGCCTACCTGAAGCTGCACGACAACGGGGTCCGCTCGCCGGCCAAGATCGACTGGTGGGGCAACGGGCTGTTCGCCGTCGGGCTGACCCTGGTGCTGGTGGGCATCACCTACGGCATCGAGCCCTACGGCCACTCCCCGATGGGGTGGGCCAGCCCCAAGGTCATCGCCGAGCTGACTGGCGGCATCGTGCTGCTGGCTGCGTTCGCCGTGGTGGAGACCAAGGTGGCAGCCCCCATGTTCCGCCTGCAGCTGTTCCGGATCCGGGCCTTCTTGGCCGGAAACGTCGCCGCCCTGCTGGCCGCCATCGGCCGCGGCGGGCTGATGTTCCTGTTCGTCATGTGGCTGCAGGGCATCTGGCTGCCGCTCCACGGCTACAGCTTCTCCCAGACTCCGCTGTGGGCCGGCATCTACATGCTGCCCATGACCTTCGGCTTCCTGGTGGCCGGGCCCGTCTCCGGGGTGCTGTCGGACCGCTACGGGGCCCGGCCCTTCGCCACCACCGGCATGGTGATCGCCTCGCTGACCTTCGTCGGGTTCATCTTCCTGCCCATCAACTTCTCGTACCTGCCGTTCGCCGTGCTGATGGCCGTCAACGGCCTGGCCATGGGGCTGTTCGCCTCGCCCAACCGGGCGGCGGTGATGAACAGCCTGCCGCCGGACCAGCGCGGGGCGGGTGCCGGCATGTCCGGCGTCTTCCAGAACGCCGCCATGGTGCTGTCGATGGGGATCTTCTTCACCCTGATGATCTCGGGCATCGCCTCGGTGCTGCCCCAGAGCCTCTACCACGGGCTGGTGGCCCAGCACGTGCCGGTGTCGGCCGCCGCCGCGGTATCGCACCTCCCACCCATCACCAGCCTGTTCGCCTCGCTGCTGGGCTACAACCCCATGGCGCGGCTGCTGCCGGCGGCGGTGCTGGCCCACCTCCCCGCCCACTCGCTGGCCACCCTGCGGGGCCGCAGCTTCTTCCCGACGCTGCTGGCCAAGCCGTTCTCCGACGGCCTCACCATCGCCTTCACCTTCGGAGCCATCGCCTGCGCCCTGGCCGCCGTGGCCTCGCTGCTGCGCGGGGGCAGGTACGTCCACAGCCAGGGTGCCGTGCCGGAGGGGGCCACAGCCGAGGCGCCTTCTCCGTTGCCGCCGATCGCCCCGGGTCATGCCGCCGGGTCCGACCCGGCCAAGCCGGCTGCCGCCGCGACGTGGTCCCGGGCCGCTTCGACCATGTCCGGTGCCGCTGCGACGAGGCCCAGTGCCGACGGGATGGAGGATGAGGACGACGAGCCGACGCCGCGACGCTCGGCCGGCGGGGCCTGAACCGGCCCGGTGCCGGCCCACCCCTGCCGGTCGGGCACAATGACGGGATCGCCCGTCCCATCGACACCACCGAGCCCGCCGAGGCTGCCCCCGGCGCCGGAGCCGCTCTCCCCGAGCCCGGGGTGGCCGCCGAGCCGCGCCACCGGGTCGCCGAGGTGCTGCGCCGGATCATCACCACCACGGTGGCCGCCGAGCTGCCCGCCGAGGCGCTGCAGGCGGCGGCGACCCGGCTCCAGGAGGTGGCCGACGCCCTGGAGGCCAGCGGCTCCCGGCGCCAGGCCCGGGCGGTGCCCGACCCGTTCGGTCCGGCCCCGGAGTACTTCCTGACCAGCCCGGTCATCGGCCTGGCCAACCCGCTGGCCCCGCCGGTGCAGGTGGAGAGCGACGGGGACGGGCTGCGCGGCACCGCCTGGTTCGACCTCCCCTACGAGGGGCCTCCGGGGTGCGTGCACGGCGGGGTCATCGCCATGCTGTTCGACGAGGTGCTGGGCATGGCCAACATCGCGGCCGGCACGCCCGGCATGACCGGCACCTTGACCGTCCGCTACCACAAGCCGACCCCGCTGCGGGCACCGCTCACCGTCGACGCCCGCTGCCACGGTCGGCGGGGGCGCAAGATCGTCACCACCGGCACCATCCACCACGGCTCGGTGCTGACCGCCGAGGCCGAGGGGATCTTCGTGGAGGTGCGACCTGAGCGCTTCCTGGATCATCTGGCCGCTGCCGCTGGTCCCGACGCCGTCGGCGACCTGCGGGCCCGGGCCGGCTGGTCGGACCAGGCCCCTACCGCCGACGGAACGGCAGGGGAGCAGCGCGGAGAGCAGCACCGGGCTGAGCGCCGGCGCGGTGGCGACCGGTCCGCTGAGTGAGGTTTTGGCCACGCGACTCAGCGTGGCCCGGCGGATGCCGATACCTTCAAGGCGGGTGGTGTGAGCGCATCGCCCCGGGCCAGGACCTGACCGTGACCGATCCCCTCAGCGACGCCGCCACAGACGCCCCCGTCGCCGGCACCCCTGCCGAGCGGGGGGAGCTGACCGACGAGGACGCCGCCGCGCTCGCCGAGCTGTCCGAGGAGCTGCTGGTCGTCTACGACCCGGCGAGCGGGCTGCGATGGAGCAACCGGGCCCACCGCCGGGCCTTCGACCTCGGCGACGAGGAGGTGGCGGGCTTCGACCTGGTCGAGCTGCTGCACCCCGACGACCGGGCCCGCTACCGCGACCTGGTGCGCCAGCTGTGCGACGGCGGCCGGGCCAGCGTCGCCGCCCGGCTGCGCACCGCCGCCGGCTACCGTCAGCTGCGCTTTCACGTCGAGGTCGACCCCGACAGCGGCCTGCTGTGCGCGGCGGCCGGTGACCGCTCCGACTGGCTGAGCGCCCAGCAGGCGCTGTGGACCACCCGCCAGGTGCTGCAGGCCATCCTCGACCACGCCACCGTCGGCATCTTCGCCAAGGACCTCGACGGACGTTACGTGCTGGCCAACCAGTGCTTCACCGGCGCCCGGGGCCTCACCCCCGCCGACGTCGTGGGAAAGACAGCCGAGGAGGTGTTCCCCGGCGAGGGTGACGTCGAACGCGACCGGCGGGTCATGCGGACCGGGGTGGCACACATCACCGACGAGCAGGTGCCGCTGGCCGACGGGATCCACACCGTGCTGGTCATCCGCTTCCCCCTGCGCGACGCCACGGGGGCCGTCATCGGTCTGGGCGGGGTGGTCAGCGACATCACCGATCGGGTGCACATGGAGCACGGGCTGCGCGAGCAGGAGCGGCTCCTCGACACCTTGGTGCAGGCCTCTCCCGACATCGTCACCATGATCGACGCCGACGGGCGCATCACCGAGGTCAGCCAGGCGGCCCAGGCCATCTTGGGGCTGCCGCCGGACCTGGTCCACGACGAGCTGGTGCTGCGCCTGCATCCCGACGACCTGCCCAAGGCGCAGCAGGCCTTCGCCGCCCTCTACGCCCAGCAGGTTCCGGCGGTGGAGCTGCGCCACCGGGCCCGCCACGGCGACGGGCACTGGGTGACGTTCGACTCGCGGGCCCGGCCCATCATCAGCGACGACGGCCGCATGGAGGGGGTGGTGGTGGTGTCGCGCGACGTCACCGCCGATCTCGCCTTCGAGGCGGAGCTGCGCGCCGCGGTGAGCC
This sequence comes from Actinomycetes bacterium, assembly GCA_021848085.1. Classification (GTDB taxonomy): domain Bacteria; phylum Actinomycetota; class Acidimicrobiia; order Acidimicrobiales; family UBA8190; genus JAJZNB01. Next base: position 362 of record JAJZNB010000203.1, on the reverse strand, counting down.
GGGCCGAGCAGGCCAACCGGGCCAAGAGCGAGTTCCTGTCGCGCATGAGCCACGAGCTGCGCGTCCCGCTCAACTCGGTGCTCGGCTTCGCCCAGCTGCTGCAGATGGAGAAGCTGGGCCCCACCCAGCACGAGGCGGTCGACCACATCCTGCAGGCCGGCCGTCATCTGCTCGACCTGATCGACGAGGTCCTCGACATCACCCGCATCGAGACCGGCCACCTCGACCTGGTGCTGGAGCCGGTGGAGGTGGCGCCGGTGGTGCGTGACGCGGTGGCTCTCACCACCCCGCTGGCCGAGCGCCACGGGCTGCAGGTCGACGTCGACCTCGACGACCTGGCGCCGGGCACCCACGTGGTGGCC
>JAJZNB010000224.1 GCA_021848085.1 Actinomycetes bacterium | reverse complement strand
GCGGCGCTGTGGCGTTGGGGGCCGTGGGGCTGGGGCTGGGCGCCGTGGGGCTGGCGGCGCTGTGGCGTTGGGGGCCGTGGGGCTGGGGCTGGGCGCCGTGGGGCTGGGGCTGGGGCTGGGGGCCGTGGGGCTGGGGGCTGGGGCGCCGGCCCCGTCGGCGGGCCGGCTCAGCCGATCCGCAGGTCGACGCCTTCGGCGTCGATGGTGTCGAGCACCCGCTCGGCTTCGGCCTCGGGGTCGGCGCCGGCGGCCACCGCGGCCACCGCGGCCAGCACCAGCTTGGCCGTGCCGAGGTTCGGCAGGATCAGCCCGGCGGCCAGCGCCTCATCGACCGGGGCGTCGAAGGCGCACAGGGAGGTCCGCACCCGGACGGTGCCGTCGCGGTCGTCGAGCTCACCGGCGCCGACCAGCAGCCCCCAGTTCACCTGCTGCAGCAGCCGGCCGACGGCCGTGCGCCGCGCTGCGGGGACCGGCTCCGCCGCGATCGACAGGGCGACCAGCGTCCCGGCCGGATAGGCCGACACCTGCAGCTTCCACGAGTGCCCGTCACGCTCCACGGTGCCCTCGACCGCCGGTACGTCGTCGTCGAGCAGGCCGACCGCCACGGAGCCGGCCGCCTGGGCAGCCAGGTCGATGACCGCCTGCGGGAGCTGGGGGGTGTCGTCGTCGTTGTCGCTCACTTGCCCTTGCCGCTGCCTTTCGCGCCGCCTTTGGCGCCGCCTTTGGCGCCGCCCGTTCCGTTGCCGTTCTGGCCGTTGGGGGTGGCCGGCAACCACGAGCCCGACTTGGGCTTGGCGCCGGAGGTGGATCGCAGCTCCTTCGACAGGCTGCCGAGGTGGGCGGTCCAGGTCGTGCCGTCGTACTCGATCGAGGCCAGCCGCTCGGTCTTGGTGACGCTGCCCGACACCACGCCGACATCCATGGCCAGGTTGGTCATCTTCTCGAACAGGACCTTGAACGTCGTCTTGCCGCGCTCCAAGCCGCCGATGATGTGGATCTGCCCGCTGGCGGTGACGTCGGGGATGCTGAAGTTCAGGCCCGTGCTCAGCTTGTCCGAGGCGGTCGCCAGCCCGTCGCGCACCGAGTCGAGCTCACCGGTGACGTCACCGGCCTTGGCCGCCCGGCTCTCCTCCTTGAGCTGCTTCCCGGCCTGCTCGGTGGCGGTGTTGGTCGCCTGCACCACCTTCGACAGCAGGTCGACCAGCGCCTCGGTGCCGCCGGTGAGCGAGGCCAGCGCCGCCAGCCCCTTGCAGTGGGCGGTGCCGTCCACCAGCAGCGAGTCGAGCTTGTAGGAGGTCGACTCCGAGCCCTTGCGCTTGTCCTTCACCTGGCGCAGGGCGACGGTGACGGTCAGGCTGCCGCCGGCGACGGCGGCGTCGATGGAGCCGCTGCCGATGACGGTGAAGATCCTGTCGCCCAAGCTGGCCTGCGGGCCGCGCTTGGAGCCGAACAGCGAGAGGAAGCGCTGGGTGAGCGACACCCCCGGCGCTCGGTTCTCGATGGACGTGGCGTCGTAGACGCGCCCGACGCGGCCCTTGATGCCGGCGGACCCCTTGACGCTGGCGATGCCGCCCTTCACCGAACCGGTTGCCTGCGCGCCGATCTCGGCCCAGTTCCCCGATTCCTTGGCGAAGTGCACCTTGCGCACGGCGGCGTCGTACTCGGGGGCGGTCCCGCTCTTCTTGGAGCCGAACCAGGCCTCCCCGATCTCGCGGGGAGCGTTGGACTCGGCCAGCTGCCGGTACAGCACCCACGACACGATGGTGAGCGCGCTCGAGCTGTTGGAGCCCTGCACCTCGAGGTAGGCGCCGAGCTCGAAGGTGGCGTGGGCGACACCGACGCTGGCGCCTCCGGTCACGTTGGCCTCCACGGACAGCCGCACCGACGTCTCGTTGACCCGTGCCACCGAGCCGGCCACGTGGATCCCGACCATGCCGCCTTTGATGGGGATCCGCAGCTCGAAGTCCACCGCCGCCGAGCTGCCGGCCGTGGGCACCACGAAGTCGATGAAGGGAGCCAGCTTGGCGAAGGCCGAGGTGGCCGTGGCCTCGGTCACCGCCGGCCCCTGCACCGCCGGCTCCTGCACCGCCGGCCGGTGGCCGCCGATCATGGCCTGGTTCCCGACCTTGGACTGCAGCGACGCCGGGGGGGCGCTCATCGACATGGCGCCCGACCGGGGCCGAGTGGCGACCTGCTCCGGCTCGCGGGTCAGCAGCGTTCCTTCCGGCATGGCCCTTCCCCCCTGTCGTGCGTCGATCGCGGGCGGCCCGCACCGATCCCGCCGATCGTACCAGCGGTGATCGTGCTGCTCCTGTCCGCGTCGGGATTGCGTCCGGACGGCGGGATTGCGTCGGGATTGCGTCAGGGTTGCGGGATTGGGTCCGGACGGCGGGATTGCGTCGGGACTGCGTCCGGACTGCGTCCGGACTGCGTCCGGGCTGCGCCCGGGCTGCGTCAGGACCGTCAGGCGGGGCAGGTCACCCCGACGCGGCACCCGGCTCGCTCAGCTCCGGCCGTGGGCCGTCGGCCGGCGACTCGGTGCGCAGCTCCTCGAGGGGTGGAGCGGGGAAGGCGCCGCGTCCGGGGCGCCAGCCGATGGCCACCTTCTGCTCGCCGATGCCGCCATCGGCCCAGATGTGGCAGGTGTTGCGCATCCAGGTGGCCGCCCCCGGGGCCATCTCCTCGCTGGCGTCGCCGTCGTTGGCGACGGCCCGGGCCCGGGCCCGGGCCGAGGCGACGGCCTGGATGACCACCGGACCGAGGGAGCGGGCCAGGTGCTCCAGATGGGAGCAGCCCAGCGCCCCGCCGAAGCGGCGCTGCACCTCGCGGGTGTAGCCGCGGGCCACCGACAAGCCGACCAGGCCGGCGAAGGCCGGCTCGATGGCCCGGCACTCGGCGTGGGGGAAGCGGTGCATGGTGGCCGCCGCGTCGGTGATGACCAGGTCGGGGAGCTGCACCGTCACCTGAAGCTCCATGGAGTGCAGCACCATCGGGGAGGTGGTGCCGCCCGCCCACGGCCGCTGGTCCTGCAGGCGCCCCACCACGTCGAACCCGTCGCCGCGCTGGCGCACCTCGTACTCGATGATCCGCCGGTGGACCAGCTCCTCGGTCCCGGCCTCCCCGGACCCGCCTACGTGGGTTCCGGCGGCCTCGGTCCCGGCCTCCCCGGACCCGCCTACGTGGGTTCCGGCGGCCTCGGTCCCGGCCTCCCCGGACCCGCCTGCGTGGGTTCCGGCGGCCTCGGTCCCGGCCTCCCCGGACCCGCCTGCGTGGGTTCCGGCGGCCTCGGTCCCGGCCTCCCCGGACCCGCCTGTGTCGGTCCGGGTCGCTTCGGTTCCGCTCATCGGCCTGCGGCCGACGCGGCCCGGCCGGCCGGCGGCCTCGAGCCCGTCGCTGAGGTGCACGTCATGCCCCCGAGGGTAGGCAGGTCGCCGCTCCGCCCGCCACGCTGGCGACGGGCGCCACCGGTGGCCGGGTATGGCCACGCTGCCGTGCGGTGCGGCTGTGCCGTCGGGGCCGCAGACGTGGGCCCAGCTCCACGAGGCCGGTTCCGGGGAACGACACCCCGTCGGCGGCGATGCCCGGCGCCTCGATCACCTCCTGGACCAGCAGCTCCGGCGCCCAGTAGGCCACCTGCGGTCCGAAGACGGCCAGCGGATGGCCCGAGGTGGTGTGGGCGGCGTCGACCACCAAGGCGTTGGAGTCGCTGGTGGGGAAGCGCAGCCCCTGGCCGACGGTGGTGACCAGGGTCAGCACCGAGCGGGCCAGGGCGGGGAGGGCCGAGCGGAGCGGGCTGGCCGCCTCGGCCGACAGGCTCGACAGGCTCGACAGGCTCGACAGGCTCGACAGGCTCGACAGGCTCGACAGGCTCGACAGGCTCGACAGGCTCGACAGGCTCGACAGGCTCGACAGATATGGCACCAGCTGGGGAGCCAGGCTCTGGGGGGCGGTGAACGACAGGTTGCAGCCGGGGGTGGTGGCCGTCGGCGCTCCGGCCAGGGCGGCGAAGGGATGGTCGGGCAGCACGTTGGCCGCCGCCGGCCCGGCCGGCTGGCTGTCCATGTAGGGGAAGGCATGGTCGACGATGGTGCTGGGGGCGGCCGGGTCGTTCTGCTCCTTGAAGGCGGAGAAGACGGCGGTGGCCACCTTCGGGCCGTAGCGGCCGTCGAGGTACTCCCACAGCCTGGCGTTGGCCATCCCGCCGCCGCCGCCGCTGCCCAGCTGGCCGCCGATGAGCGAGGCGATGGCGGCGACGTCGGTCAGCTTCCAGGAGGCGGGCAGCTTGCCGATGGCGAGGTAGTCGGCCGGCAGCAGGTTCGGGTCGGTGCGGGTGCGGGCCACGTAGGCGTTGATGGCGGCCACGAGCTGCGCAGCCAGTCGAGGGTCTGCTGGCCGAGGTGGTCCGTGGGCAGCTCGGCGGGCAGGGGGTCGATCTCGGCCTGCTCCTGGGCGGTGGTGGCCGCCGAGCACAGCAGCTGGGTCTGGTCCATCTGCTCGTCGGCGCACGACGGGCCGAGGAACGGCGACAGGTCGCCGGCGCCGTAGTGGCGCAGCACGTCTATCTCGAACGGGCGGGTCTGGGCCTGGGCGTAGCCGGCGCCGAAGGCGGCTGCCGCCCTGGTGGCGCCGACGATGTGGGGCACGCCGTGGAGGTCCCAGCTGATGGTGACCGGCACGTGGCGGCTGGGGCGTTCCACGCCGGCCACCTGGCTGGCCGGCAGGGCGAAGGTCTCGGGGAAGAAGTGCTGGCTGAGGGAGGCGCCGGTCAGCCCGCCGGCGGCCGCGCCGCTGGCGGCAGCCACCCCCGGGGCATAGGGCAGCCGCTCGTAGGGCAGCAGCTGGTCCTGGCTGGCCAGGGGGCGCTGTCCGGTCGCCTCGAACTGCAGGAGCTGGCCGAGGGTGACCATGCCGTTGTTGCCGGCCGGCACGATCGAGAGGGTCTTGCCGTCGGCTGCGCCGAACCCGGCGGCGGCGGTTGCGGTGCTGCCGGCGGTGCCGGTCTGCGCCGTCGTGGGGAGCGGGTTCGAGGTCGGCCAGGCACCCACCGTGGCACCGGTGGCGGCGCCGCCGAGAACGGTTTCGGGGAGGCCGGCGCCGGCCGGGGTGCTCCACGAGGCCGCATCGGCCCCAGGTGTCGAGCCGGGGGCCACCACCACGGCGGCCAGCAGCAGGCCGACGTCGACCAGCACG
>JAJZNB010000288.1 GCA_021848085.1 Actinomycetes bacterium | reverse complement strand
AGCCGGCGAGCGCGGCCAGGGGCAGCCGCTGGCCGACGTCGCCGCTCAGCTGGCCCGCCGGGACCATCTCGACTCCACCCGGGCGGTGTCGCCGCTGCGACGGCCCGACGACGTGGCCGAGGGGGCGGTGGTAGTCGACTCCACCGGCCGGACGGCCGATCAGGTGCTGCAGGAGGTGCTGGCATGGCTGTGAACCCCACCGAGCCGCCCGGGTCGGAACCTCGAGCCGAGCCGCCCGGGTCGGAACCTCGAGCCGAGCCGCCCGGGTCGGAACCTCGAGCCGCTCCGCCCGGGTCGGCCGGCTCGGCCGCCGGGTTGCCCGAGCGGGTGGCCCGCCTCGGCGTCCCCGACCTCGTCTACCGGGTGCTGCGCGGGCTGGTGCGGGGCATCAACCGGCTGTGGTTCCGGGTGGACCTCCAGGTCGAGGAGCCGGTGCCTGACGCCGGGCCGGTCATCTTGGCCCCGGTGCACCGCAGCTTCCTCGACTTCTTGGTGGTGTCGGAGGTGACGCGGCGCAAGATCTTCTACATGGCCAAAGACGACCTGTGGAAGTCGCCGCTGCTGGGCTCGTTCCTCGAGGCCATCGGCGCCTTCCCGGTCAACCGCAGCGGCGCCGACCGCCTGGCCCTGGATCGGGCCCAGGAGGTCCTCGAGCGCGGCGACGCCCTCATCGTGTTCCCCGAGGGCACCCGCCGTCACGGCCCGGTGGTGGAGGACCTGCAGGAGGGCGCCGCCTTCCTGGCGGCCCGCACCGGCGCTCCGGTGGTGCCCATCGGGGTGGGGGGCAGCGCCCGGGCCATGCCCAAGGGCTCCAAGCTGGTCCGCCCGGTGAAGATCCACCTGCGGGTCGGCCGGGCGTTGCCCGCCCCGGCCCGCACCGGGCGAGGCCGGGTGCCGCGCAGCCAGGTGCACGCCTTCTCCGAGCAGATCCGGGCCGAGCTGCAGCGCCTGTTCGACCAGGCCGAGGCGGCCGCAGCCGACTCGCACCGGTGACGGCGATGCCCCGCTGACGCAGCCTCACGGCGACAGGGGCCGGCTCCTGCCGCCGGCACCCGAAGCGTCCGGCGGCGCTGTGGAGACCGAGGTGGTCGGCGACGGTCACGGCGGTGGCGGGCATCAGTGCGCCGCGGTCCCAGCTGGTGCCGGGCTGGCGTCATGTGCCCGGGCGGGAGCCGGGCACCGAGCCAGTGCACGCGATCCTCGAAGGCTCCGTGCTCCTGGGCCCGGTCGACGGACCGGCCGCTGACCTGCCGGTCGGCGCCTCCCTGGGGTCAGCAGTGACCGCGCTCGCGGCGCCAGGTGTGGACGATGACCGCGGCGTAGCGCAGCCCGAACAGCAGGTTGTGGCCCTTCTTGGAGGTGCCCGAAGCCCGGGGGTGCCAGACGGTGGGCGCCTCGCCCAGCCGGAACCCGCGGCTGGCGGCGCTGATGATCAGCTCAGCCGTCTGGTACTGGTCCTGCTCCAGCCGCACCTGGCGCAGCACCTCGGCCCGCAGGGCCCGGAAGCCGTTGGAGGTGTCGCTCAGGTGCTGCCGGGTGATGGCGTTGATCACCCAGGAGTAGACGAGCACCCCGGCCCGGCGGAACCCGTCGGAGGTGTGGTCCACCCCCAAGCGGCGGCTGGCCACCACGAAGTCGGCCTCGCCGGCCAGCACCGGCGCCAGCACCTGGGGGATCTCCGTCGGGTCGTTCTGTCCGTCGGCGTCGACGGTCACCACGTAACGGGCCCCGCCGGCCAGCGCCAGGTCGTAGCCCACCCGCAGGGCCACCCCCTGGCCCATGTTGACCGGCAGCGTGGCGTAGCGCGCCCCGGCGCCGGCGACGATGTCCTCGGTGCCGTCGTCGCCGCCGTCGATGACCACCAGGGTCGACACCCCCAGCCCGGCGACCTGGTCGGGGACGGCCTTCAGCACGTCGCCGATGTTGTCGGCCTCGAGGTAGGAGGCGATCAGCACCACCACCGGCTCGAAGGCCGGCGGGCCGTAGCGGCCCTCGAAGTCCCGGCGGCTCAGGTCCATCACCAGCCGCCGCAGCTCGTCGGCCCGCCGGCGCCGGCGCCGGCCGCTGGCGGTGCGCGGCTCGCCGAAGATGACCCCGCCCAGCAGCAGGTCCATCACAGGGCGCTCCGGGGACGGGCGAACACCTGGCGGACCAGCGGCTCGAAGTGCTCCAGCGCCTCGGTGGGGTAGCCGGGGTCGAAGCTGGTCTGGTCCCAGTCGTCGGCGAACTGCTCAGCCAGGGCGTACCAGGGCTGGCCGCGGTAGCGGTCGCGCAGGTTCGGGTCGGCGCCGAAGTGGTGGTAGTAGTGGCGGCCCTGGAAGTGCTGGTGGGTGGCGATGACCTGCACCACCTCGTCGCGGACGTAGGGCCGCAGGATCTCCGCCGCGATGCGGGGATGGTTGGGCACCGACACGAACTTGCCGATGTCGTGGCACAGCGAGGCCACCACCATCTCGGGGTCGGCGCCGTCGGCTTCGGCCCGGGTGGCGCTCTGCAGGCAGTGGGTGAGCTGGTCGACGGCGAACCCGTCGGTGATGGCGGCCAGGCCGCCCAGCATGGCCAGCACGGTGTCGGCCACCCGGGGCTGGTTGTGCGCCGTCTCGGCGCCGATGGCCGCCCACTGCTCGGCCGTCGATTCGTCCATCCGGCGGAAGCTGCTGATGGTCGTCATGGCCGCCATTGTCGCATCTGGGCCCACCCAAGAAGACATTGCCCAGCCCAGCTGGGGAAGCCGTTCGCCGTGAAGCGCACCTCGGCGCAGACGCGCACGGTGATCGGCCCCCGGCGCGACCTGCTGACCGGAGCGACCGGCTGACCGGCGCGCTGTCGCGCCTGGGCAGACTGCGGGCCTCGGTGGGGATCGACAGCGCTCTCCGTCCGCGGCAGGGCCGAGCCAGGCCGGGACACGGGGCTCCGCGGCCGGCGGTCGGGCGGGGACCGGCTCAGACGCCGAGGCCCGACAGCACCACCGAGGCCGGCACCTGGCGGTCGTCGCCGACCACGGCGCCGGCGCTTGGCACGGCCAGGCCCAGTGACACCGCCGCCAGCAGGCCCCGCAGCAGGTCGCGCAGCTCCGGCGGCGGCGGGAAGTACTCGTCCTCGTCGGTGACGTGGACCTCTTCGACGCCTCCGGCGGGGGCCAGGCGGTGCAGCACGGCGGTGACCAGCTCGTCAGGGGCCGAGGCGCCGGCGGTGACCCCGACCACGCCGTCGAGGTCGTCGGGCAGCTCGTCGGCGGCGTTGACCCGCAGCACCCGGCAGCCGTGGACGGCGGCCACCTTCTCGAGGGCGCGGGTGTTGGAGGAATTGCCCGAACCGACCACCACCACCGTGTCGGCCCGGTCGGCGATGGCCTCGAGGGCGGCCTGACGGTTGGTGGTGGCGAAGCACAGGTCCGAGCGGCCTGGCATCCACAGGTCGGGGAACTGCTGGAGGGCCCGGTCGCGGATCCCGGCCCACTCGTGGTGGCTGAGGGTGGTCTGGGTCAGCAGGGCCACCGGGGTCTCGGCGTCGAGGTCGGCGGCGACGGCGTCGACGTCGGCTTCGCTCTGCACCAGCCGGACCGCCTCGGGGGCGACCGCCATGGTGCCGATCGCCTCCTCGTGGCCCTGGTGGCCGACGTAGAGCACGGTGTAGCCCTTGCCGGCCCGGACCTTCAGCTCGTGGTGGACCTTGGTGACCAGTGGGCACACGGCGTCGACCACCACCCGGCCGTGGCGGTGGGCGGCGGCCACCACCTCGGGGGCCGAGCCGTGGGCCGACAGCATCAGCGGGGCGCCCTCGGGCACCTCGTCGACGTCGTCGACGAACACCACGCCGCGCTCGCGGAACTGCTCCACCACGTACTGGTTGTGGACGATCTCGTGGTAGCAGTACACCGGCGGGTCGAACACCCGCACCATCCACGCCAGCGCCTTGATGGCCTTCTCCACCCCGGCGCAGAACCCTCGGGGGGAGGCCAGCAGGACACGTTCGACGGGCACCCTCCAAGCGTACCGACCGGGGACGAGGACCTGGCTTCGCCCACCGGGGTGCGGAGCCGCCAGGCTCTCCCCACTCGGCCACGGCGGAGCCGGCAGGCCGGTCCGCTAGCCTGGTGGCCATGGCAGCGCCCCGAGTGGTGTCGGTGGCGGCTGGTTCCCCTGCCGAACGGGCCGGGCTGCAGGTGGGCGACGAGGTGCTGGCCGTCGAGGGTCAGGTTCCCCGCGACGTCATCGCCTACCGGCTGCTGGTGGACGAGGCCGACCCCGAGCTGCAGCTCCGTCGTGGTCACGAGGAGCTGACGCGGCGCGTCGCCAAGACGGCCGGCGAGGCGCTGGGCGCCGAGGTGTCCTCGGCCCTGTTCGACCGGGTCCGCACCTGCGACAACCACTGCGAGTTCTGCTTCATCCACCAGCTGCCCAAGGGGATGCGCCGCAGCCTGTACCTGAAGGACGACGACTACCGGCTGTCGTTCCTCTACGGAAACTTCACCACCTTGACCCGCTTCACCGAGCTCGACCTGGAACGGGTGGTGGACGAGGGGCTGTCCCCGCTGTTCGTGTCCATCCACGCCACCGACCCCGAACTGCGGGCCCGGATGCTGCGCAACCGCCGTGGCGCGGTCAGCCTGCGGTGGCTGCGGGCGCTGCTCGACGCCGGGGTCGAGGTCCACGGCCAGGTGGTGGTGTGCCCCGGCGTCAACGACGGCGAGGCGCTCGAGCAGACCCTGGCCGGCATCCTCGACGGCTACCCGGAGCTGGCCAGCGTGGCCTGTGTGCCGCTGGGGGTGAGCCGCTTCTCCTCCGAGGCGGCCATGCGGCCCCACACGGCGGCCGAGGCGGCGGCCGTGGTCGACCTGGTGGAGCAGTGGCAGCTGCTGTACCAGCAGGTGCTGGGGCGGCGGCTGGTCTACGCCGCCGACGAGTACTACCTGCTGGCCGGCCGGCCGTTCCCCCCGGCGTCGGACTACGACGGCTTCCCCCAGCACGAGAACGGCATCGGCATGGCGGCGGCCTTCGCCGCCGCCTTCGCCGGCGACGACGCGGCGGCCTTCGGGGTGCGCCGGGGGTTCTTCGCCTGGGTGGACGGGGCGCCGGCGGCCGGCTACCGGGCGCCGCGCCTCGACCCGGCGGCTGCCGCAGCCGCCTCCTCGCCGGCGGTGCCCGGTGCCGGTGGGGCGGCGCCGGCCGGCGACGGGCGACCCGCCACACGAGGCGCC
>JAJZNB010000021.1 GCA_021848085.1 Actinomycetes bacterium | reverse complement strand
GGGCCGGCCGCCCCGGCCGCGCCAGGGCCTGCCAGCGCGGCTGGCCAAGGGCCCGCCGCCGGCGCGGCCACGGCCACCGCCGCAGCGACGCTGGCTCCCGCCGCCCCGCCTCCCGACCGCAGCCGGCGGCGCTGGCGCTACGTGGTGGTGGGCCTGGTGCTGGTCGCCGCGGCGGTGGCGCTGCTGGTCAAGGGCATCGGCGGGTCGCTGAACTACTTCCAGACCGTCGATCAGGCCCTCCACGACCAGAAGCTGCTGGCCGGCAAGGAGTTCCGCCTCGAAGGGCTGGTGCAGCCCGGGTCGGTGCGTGTCGACCACCGTCACGACGCCCCCCCGGTGGTCTCCTTCATCGCCGAGGGCACCAAGGGCAACAAGGTGTCGGTCGTCAACTACGGCAACCCGCCGACGCTGTTCAAGGCGAACCTGCCGGTGGTGGTGGTGGGCCACTTCGCCGGCACCAACCCGACCACCGGCTACCGGCTGTTCGATTCGACCCAGATCATCGTCGACCACACCAACGTCTACAAGGCGAAGTACCCGAACCGGGTCCGGGCTCCCAACGGGACCACCCGGTGAGCCCCCGCCGTCCGATGTTGGGCCGTCCGATGCTGGGCCGTCCGGTGCTGGGCCGTCCGATGCTGGGCCGTCCGGCGCCCCGCGGCGCCGCGCCGGACAGCCCGCCCCGTCGGCTGGCCCCGGCGCACCGCCGGCGTCGGGGAGCGGCCCCGGCCCCGGGGGGGCGTCGAGGAGCGGCCCGATGAACGGCGCGCTGGGCCACACCGGGGTGCTGCTGGCGCTGGCCTCCTCCCTGGTCGGCGCGGCGGTGCTGGCCGTCGGCCTGGCCCGCCACAACGAGGGCCTGTTGCGCTCGGCCCGCGTGTACGCCTGGCTGGTGCTGGCCGGAGCGGTGGTGGCCACCATCGCCATGCAGCGGGCGCTGCTGACCCACGACTTCTCGCTGGCCTTCGTCGCCGCCAACAACAGCCGCCAGACCCCGATCCTCTACAGCATCACCGGCATGTGGTCGGCGCTGGCCGGCTCCATCTTGCTGTGGGGCCTGATCCTGGCCGGCTACCTGGCCGCCATGGTGTGGCGGTTCCGCCACCGCGCCACGGATCCGCTGGTGGCCTGGGCGACGCTGACCGTGCTGCTGGTGGTCGCCTTCTTCTTCGGGCTGATGGCCGGCCCCTCCGACCCCTTCTCCCACGTCGTCGGCCCCGTCCCCACCAACGGGCCCGGGCCCAACGTGCTGCTGCAGAACAACCCGCTGGTGCTGTTCCACCCGCCTCTGCTCTACCTGGGCTTCGTCGGCTTCACCATCCCCTTCGCCTTCGCCGTCGCCTCGCTGGTCACCGGCCGGATCGGTGAAGGCTGGCAGCTCGCTACCCGCCGCTGGACGCTGTTCGCCTGGGCGTGCCTCACCATCGGCATCATGCTCGGCGCCTGGTGGTCCTACCAGGTGCTGGGCTGGGGCGGCTTCTGGGCCTGGGACCCGGTGGAGAACGCCTCGTTGCTGCCGTGGCTGACCGCCACCGCCTTCTTGCACTCGGTGCTGGTCCAAGAGCGCCGCGGCCTGCTGCGGGTGTGGAACCTGTCGCTGGTGATCGCCACCTTCAGCCTCACCATCTTGGGGACCTTCCTCACCCGCTCCGGGGTGATCGAGTCGGTGCACGCCTTCTCCGGCTCCAACATCGGCCCGGTGCTCATCAGCTTCCTCGCCGTGGTGCTCATCGGCGGGATCGGCCTCATCGCCTGGCGCGGCGACCGGCTGCGATCGCCGGGTGGCATCGACTCGCCGCTCAGCCGCGAAGGGGCCTTCCTGGTCAACAACCTGCTCTTCGTGGGGTTCGCCTTCGTGGTGCTGCTCGGCACCGTCTTCCCGCTGGCGTACCAGGCCTTCACCAACCAGCAGGTGACGGTGGGAGCCCCCTACTTCGACGCCATGACGTTGCCCATCGGCCTGGCCCTGCTGGTCCTGATGGCCATCGGCCCCGCCCTGCCGTGGCGCAAGACCACCGTCAGCACGCTCGGCGACCGGCTGCTGGTGCCGGCCTGGGGGGGCGCTCTGGTTTTGGTGGTGTGCGTGGCCGCCGGGCTGCGCGGCCTGGTGCCGCTGGTGGCCTTCACCCTCGGCGGCTTCGCCGCCTCGGCCAACATCCGCCAGCTGGCCCTGGCCGCCCGCTCGGCCCACCGCCACGGGGTGGGCTGGTGGCGGGGGCTCACCGGCCGGGCCAACGGCGGCATGATCGTCCACGTCGGGGTGGTGATCGTCGCCGTCGCCTTCACCTCGGCGATGTCCTTCGGCCACCGCGGCCAGGTACGGCTGCTGCCGGGCCAGTCGGCCACCTTCGACGGCCATCGCATCGCCCTGCAGCGCATCCAGACGGTGCGGACCCCGGTCAAGACCGCCACCGAGGCCGTGCTGCGGGTCGATGGCACCGGGCACTTCGCCCCGGCCGTCAGCCAGTACGGCACCGGCACCAACCCGGTGGGCACCCCGGCCGTCGACTCGGGCCTGGTCGACGACGTCTACCTCACCGTCGACTCGCTGCCCACCACCGCCACCGGTGCCCTCGACCCCCACGGGGCCGTCACCGTCGGCGTGGCCGTGCAGCCGCTGGTGCTGTGGCTGTGGGTGGGCGGGGTGGTGCTGGTGGCCGGCTCCATCCTGGCCGCCGTGCCCAGCCGCCGCCGGCGGGCCGCCACGGAGCCCGCCTCGGCACCGGTGCCGGCGGTGGCCGCCCGACAGGCGGCCCTGGCCGCCGCGGCCGGAGCAGGCGCCGGGGTCCCGGCCGGCACCGGTGCTGGCAGAACTGGTGCTGGCAGAACTGGTGCTGGCGGAACCGGTGCTGGCGACAGACGCCCCGAGGAGGGCGACCCCGACGACCAGCCCGTCACGGTGGTGGCACCGTGACCGAGCTGCGCCACCAGCCGACGACGGCCGATCCCGCCGCGCCGGAGCCGCTTCCCGGTCCGGCGGCAGCCGAGCAGCCGGCGCCCAAGCGTCGCCACACCGCCCGCTGGATCGCCGGAGGGATGCTGATCGTGGTGGCGGCCCTGGTGGCGGTGCTGGCCACCCGCCCCTCGTACACCACGCTGGCCACCCCCAACGCCAGCCTGGGCAAGATCGTCGTGCCGGCCAGCCAGGTCGGCCGCAACGGCCAGCCCAAACCGGGCACCATCATCCTGGCCGGCACCACCTTGACCGGCGGCCATCTCGACCTGGCCAGCTACCGGGGCCGGTGGGTGGTGGTCAACTTCTTCGCCAGCTGGTGCGCGCCCTGCCAGCAGGAGGAGCCCGATCTCATCACCTGGGCCTTCGAGCACCGCGGCCCCAACGCGCCGGCGCTGGTCGGCGTGGTGGTCAACGACACCCCGGCGGCGGCCGCCACCTACCAGCGGCTGCAGGGAGCCACCTGGCCGTCGCTGGCCGACGCCAACGGGCACGACGGGGTGGAGTGGGCGGTGACCGGGCAGCCCGAGACGTTCCTGGTGGCCCCCGACGGCCGGGTCATGGCCCACTTCGCCGGGCCGTTGACGGTGTCCGAGCTCGACGCCGCCCTGGCCAAGGCCCAGAGCTTGCCGCAATGACCGCCCGTTCGCCGAAGCTGCGTCGTGGCGCCTGGCTGGCGCTGGCCGTGGTGGTGGTGGTCGGGCTGGGCATCGGCGCCTCCAAGAGCGGCCCGCCCCCCACCGCGGCGGCCAAGGCCCACGCCATCGACAGCGTGCTGAAGTGCCCGGTCTGCGACGGGCTGTCGGTGGCCGACTCGAGCGCCGAGCTGGCCGTCACCATCCGCAGCCAGGTTCTGCGGGCGGTGCGCCGGGGCGAGAGCGCCTCGGCCATCGAGTCGCACTACGTCGCCTTGTACGGGCCGCAGGAGCTGCTGCGGCCCCGCAACCCGCTGGTGTGGGTGGTGCCGGTGGTGGTCGGGGCGCTGGCCGTGGCCGGCCTGGGCGTGTTCTTCTGGCGGCGCCACCTCCGGGCCCGGGCCGGACCCGCCCCCGCTCCCGGCGACCACGACCTGGTGCAGCAAGCCCTGGCCGGTGCCGAGCCTGACCACCGCAGTCTCGCCGGCAGGGGCGGCGCGGCCACAGCGGTCGGCTCGGGTGCAGCACCTCGGCAGGAGCCGTGATGGATCGCCGTGCCCTCGAGGAGCAGCGCGACTTCCTGCTGCGCTCGCTGAGCGACCTCGAAGAGGAGCGTCGGGCCGGTGACATCGCCGAGGCGGACTTCGTCGCGTTGCGTGACCGCTACACGGCCCGGGCGGCGACGGTGCTGCGCCAGCTGCAGGAGACCGGCACGGCCGCCGGCGTCCTGCCGGGAGCCGGCGTCGCCACCCTGGTCGGCGGCGCCGACGCCGCTCCGGCTCAGGCGGCAGCGCGCGCCGGCGCCGAGCAGACCAGCGCGGCCGGCGCCGAGCAGACCAGCGCGGCCGGCGCCCCGCCAGCCGCCGGGCACGCTCCGCCGGGGAAGACCGGGCGGCGGCACCGCTGGCGTCGGCGTCGGGCGGTGCTCGGCGCCGGCCTGGTGCTGGTGCTGGCTGGCGTGGGTCTGCTGGCCGCCTTGCTGATCGCCAAGCCGCTGCTGCCGGGCCAGACCGTGACCGGGTCGGTGCAGCTCAACAGCGGGCAGAAGGTCAAGCGCGAGCTGGAGCAGGCCATCACCCTCGAGAGCCTCGGGCAGGAAGCCGAGGCGCTGCCGCTGTACCAGGAGGTGCTCAAGGTGCGGCCCCACCAGCCCGTCGCCCTGGCCGAGTCGGGCTGGATCGAGTTCTCCTCGGGGGTGGAGTCGCACCACGCCCTCCTGGTGCAGCGTGGCCAGCAGGAAGAGCTGCTGGCCGTCAAGGTCTCTCCGGCCGCCTGGGGGCCCCGCCTGTACCTGGCGTCGATGTACCTGACGGAGAACGACCCGGCCGACGCCGTCACCCAGTTCCGGGCCATGCTGGCCAACAAGCCGCCCGCCGCCAAGGTGCAGGCGGCCATGGGGCTGATCACCAAGGCCTCCGCCGCCGTGCACCAGCCCCTGCCGCCGCTGCCGGCCGGGGTCAGCGCCACCTCCGGCACCACCACCCGCGGCACCTCCGGCACCCCTGCCTCCGGCACCCCCGCCTCGAGCCCACCCAAGACGCCGGCATCCTCGTCGCCGGCGCCCTGACCCGGGTGCTGCCGGCCGGTCAGCGGCACCGTCGGGCCCAGGTCCGGGGTTGGTCGACGCCCGGGCGTGCACCTCCTCGACCGGGACGACCTCGCCGTCGACGGCGTCGACCTCCCCGCCGGCCGATGTCGTCCAGAGCCCCTGGCGCTGACGGTCGTGGCGGCGACGCCCAGGTCCTCGATCGCTCGTTGCGTCGAACTGTTCACAACCCCTTCCCTCGGCGGCCCCTGTATGCCTGCCCTGTCCCGAACGGGGGCAAACGGTTCGGCCCGGGGCCGCCGCACGGCGGGTGCCGCTCGCCGAGGAGGGTGCTGCCGGGGCGGCCGCGGCTCAGGGGACGACCAGCACCTTGCCCAACGCGCCGGCTTCGACGGCGTCTTGCGCGGCGGCCACCTCGTCGAGGGAGAAGCGGTGCAGCGGCAGCAGCGACAGCGCCCCGTCGCCCACGGCACGCTCCACCCAGGACAGCGCCTCGGCCAGCTGCGGGGCGGGCACCCCGTAGAGCAGGACGTAGCGGATGACGGCGTTGACCGTCATGAGCCGCCGGGTCGGCAGGGTCGGGTCGTGGGCCTCGGCGGCGTAGGTGACGATCTCGGTGCCGGGACGGCACAGGGCCAGGTCGAGCTCCAGGTTGGCGCCGAGGGCCACCTCGACGACCCGGTCGACGGTGGGGGAGAAGGCCCGCACCTCGTCGATGAAGCCCGGCCGGCGGTAATCGACCACCAGGTCGGCGCCGGTGGCTCGGGCCAGCTCGGCCTTCTCCGGTGAGCTGACGGTGGTGACGACACGGGCGCCGGCGTGCTTGGCCAGCTCGATGGCGTAGTGCCCGACGGCTCCGGCCCCGCCGGTGACGAGCACGGTGGCGTCCCGCAGATGCCCCGGCCTCCCGCCCAGGCAGTGGGCGGCGGTGACGGCCGGAACCCCCAGCGAGGCGCCCAGCTCGTCGGATGCGCCTTCGGGGAGCACGACCGTCCGCTCGGCCGGCACGACGCTGTGCTCGGCGGCCGTGCCCCAGCGATTGCCGAAGGCCGCCAGGTAGAGCCACACCCGCTGGCCCACCTGGCGGTCAGCCACGCCCTGGCCGACGGCGTCGATGACCCCGGCGCCGTCGTGGTGAGGCACCTGGGGCTCAGCTGGCGTGCCGCCGGTGGCTCCCGACCGCGTCTTCCAGTCGGTGGGGTTGACCCCTGAGCAGGTGATCCGCACCCGAACCTCCCCGGGGCCCGGCTCGGGGGTGGGGACCTCCTCGACCGCCAGCACGTCGCTGCCGCCGGTCTCGCGATAGATGGCTGCCCGCACGTCCTCTCCCTTCGCTCGACGCACCGTGGGTGCACCGTACCCGGACGCGACCCGCCGGCTCCGCCCGGCGTCGGGCCGGCCGGGTGGCTCGACGGCGCCGCCAGCCGGCCGCTGGTGAGGCCGTGACGGCTCAGTGCCGCAGGGCCCGCAGCCGGTCGACCACGGCCGGGAAGGCGGCGGCGAAGGCGTCGACGTCGGCGTCGGTGGTGGACCAGCCCACCGACACCCGCAGCGACCGCTCGGCGTCGACACCCATGGCGGCCAGCACCGGCGACGGCTCGAGAGCCTCCGAGGAGCACGACGAGCCGGAGTGGACGGCGACGCCGGCCTGGTCGAGGCCGAGCAGCACCGGTTCGGCCTCCAGCCCGCGCATCGACAGGCACGCCAGGTGGGCCAGGTGCCGGTCGGGGTCGCCGAGCACGGCCACGCCGGCCACGGCGGTGGCGGCGGCCACCACCGCCTCGGTGTGGCGGCGGGCCTCGGCTGCTTCGGCCGCCAAGCGGCCCGGCTCGGCCAGGACCGCCGCCGCCGCCCCGAAGCCGGCGATGCCCCACAGGTTCTCGAGCCCGGCTCGCCGGCCCCGCTCCTGCTGCCCGCCGAGCAGCAGCGGCTCCACCCGCAGCCCCCGGCGCACCAGCAGGGCCCCGCAGCCCGGCGGGCCGCCGAGCTTGTGGGCGCTGACCGACAGCAGATCGGCGCCGAGCTCGTCGAAGTCGATCGGCACGTGGCCGGCGGCGGCGGCCGCGTCGACGTGCACCCACACCCCGTGACGCCGGCACAGCTCCACCACCTCGGCCACCGGCTGCATCGTCCCCACCTCGTGGTTGGCCAGCTGGCAGTGGACCACGGCGGGGAGCCGACCGGCGGCGGCGGCCTGCTGCAGCCGTTCGTCCACGGCGCCCAGCTCGATCCGGCCGGCGCCGTCGACCGGCAGCTCCACCACCTCGGCCAGCCGGGCCGACGCCTCGCGCACACAGGAATGCTCCACCGCGGCGGCCAGCACCGGGGCGCCGGGGTGGGCTCGCAGCGCCCCCCACACCGCGGCGTGCACCGCCTCGGTGGCTCCCGAGGTGAACACGACCTGGCGGGGTCGGGTGCCGAGCAGCTCGGCCACCGCCTGGCGGGCGTCTTCGACCACGGCCCGCACCATGCGCCCCTCGGTGTGGACCCGGCCCGGATCGGCGGCTGGCAGGGCGTCGGGGCGTTCCGGCTCCAACCACGGACCCACGGCGGCCCGCACCTCGGGGCGCGGCGGCGAGGTGGAGGCGTGATCGAGGTAGTGGCGGCTCACCAGCGGCAGCCGGTCAGACCGCGGTGATGCAGGTGTCGTCGCCGCGGGCCCGTGACGACAGCACCACCGGCACGCCGGGGTGGGCCTGTTCGCCGCACAGCCCGGCCAGCAGGCCGCGCACCATGCCCCGGTCGACGGCGCAGATCACCGGATGCTCGGCGGCTGCCTCCCCCAGCGGGCAGTGCTCGGCCACCACCACCGTGCCCGGTCCGTGCGCCTCGGCGTGGGCGGCGAAGCCGTGGGCGGTCAAGGCGTCGGCCACGGCGTGCATGGCGGCCCGCACCGACCGCTGGCCTTCCCCCGGCTCCATGCGCCGGGCCAGAGCCCGACCGTAGTCCTCGCCGACCCGTTCGGCCAGGCGCTCCGACTGCTCGGGGCCCAGCAGCCGCAGCGCCTCCACCAGCAGCGACACCAGCAGGTCGTCCTTGTGGCCCAGCAGCTCGAGGGTCGGCTGCCCCTGGTGCTCGACGGTGGCCCGGAACCGCTTGGAGGGACGTCCGGCGCCGGCCAGCGGCGACCGCTCGAAGCTGACCTGCAGGTGGCCGCAGGCGGCCAGACGGTCCAGATGGTGGCGGGCCACGTTGGGGTGCAGCGAGAAGGCGGCGGCCACCTCCGACGCGGTGGTGGCCGGATGGGCCCGGACGTACAGGTAGATCTCGCGCCGGGTCGGGTCTCCGAAGGCGGACGTCACCGCGGCCACCGCGGCGGCGAAGCGCCGCTCGGCCGGCTCCTCGGCGCTCTGGTCGCCCGCCGTCTTCACGGCGCTAGTCTACCTGCGAGGTTCCTCCCCATCTCGGTGCACGGCCACGCCGAGCGGCATCCGCCGGCGGTGGTGGTGGTGGCTGCACCGCCGGCTGCCGACTCCAGCAGCTCCCCACGGCGCCCGACCTCGGCGTCGTCGACCCAGCTTCATCTTGCATCCGCTGTCCATCCGCTGCCATCTTCCATCCACCGTCTTCGGAGCGTGATCGTGTCCGTCAGCGAAGCCGACATCCGGGCCGTGCTGGCCGGGGTGCACGACCCCGACCTGCGCCGCAGCGTGCTCGAGCTGGGCATGGTGCGCCAGATCCGGGTGAAGCGCCGCTCGGTGACGGTGGAGCTCGCCCTGCCCATGCCCGGCTGGCCGGTGCAGGACACCGTGGCCTCCCACGTGGCGGCGGCGGTGGGCCAGCTGCCCGGCATCGGCGAGGTGCGGGTGGAGCGCTCGGACATGGACGATGCCGAGAAGGCCCAGCTGCGGGCGGTGCTGGCCGAGCCGCCCGACGGGCAGCCCTCCACCGTGGTGCCCGGCCACCAGCACACCCACCAGGCGTCGGGTTCCGCCCCCCAGCCGCTGGGTCACGAGGAGGGGCGGCCCAACCGGTTCATGGCGCCGGGGTCGCGCACCCGGGTCATCGGGGTGTCGTCGGGCAAGGGCGGCGTCGGCAAGTCGTCGGTGACGGTGAACCTGGCCGTCTCGTTGGCCGAGCGGGGCTACGACGTCGGTCTGCTCGACGCCGACGTGTACGGCTTCTCGGTGCCGAAGATGCTCGGCGTCGACCACGGGCCCTCCACCGTCGACACCTTGCTGGTGCCGCCGGTGGTCCACGGGGTGCGCTGCCTGTCGATGGGCTACTTCGTCGAGGACGCCCAGCCGGTCATCTGGCGCGGCCCGATGCTGCACAAGGCCTTGGAGCAGTTCCTGGTCGACGCCTACTGGGGCGAGCCCGACTTCCTGCTGCTCGACATGCCGCCGGGCACCGGCGACGTGGCGCTGTCGCTGGGCCAGTACCTGCCGCGCGCCGAGATCGTGGTGGTCACCACCCCCCAGCCCGCCGCCCAGCGCGTCGCCCAGCGCTCGGCCTTCGCCGCCCGCCAGCTGAAGCTGCCGGTGCGTGGCGTCATCGAGAACATGTCGTGGTTCACCGGCGACGACGGCACCCGCTACGAGCTGTTCGGCGCCGGCGGCGGCGCCCAGCTGGCCGCCGACCTCGAGGTGCCGCTGCTGGGCCAGGTGCCGCTGGTGCCGGCCGTGCGCCAAGGCGGCGACGTGGGGGTGCCGGTGCGGTTGTCGGACCCCGATGGGGAGGCAGCCCAAGCCTTCGACGCCCTGGCCGACGCCCTGGTGGAGATGGGCCCGGCCCGCATCTACCGCCGCGAGCTGACCGTCCGCTAGGACCAGTCCAGGCCGGGCCCTGGCCGGGCCGCAGGGATGGTGCCGCCCGCCGGGCCCGGACGCCGCCCGCAGGGAAGACCCGTGGCACGAGGTCGATGGCGCCGTCGAGGTCCGCTGGAGCGCATCTCGCTGCCCCGTGCGGGCCGGAGCGACGTTCCGAAAGGCGGCGTTGGTCGGGGGCGCGTTGCAGGAGGCTGCGCTCCCCGTGGGTCGTCGTCAGAGCGCGACGGGTACTTCCCTGCCCAGCCACTCCCGGTAGAAGGTTGGGAGGTCAGGGGTGAAGTCAACCTCGACTGGGTAGCCAGGCGGCACGCAGTCGGTGTCGAGCAGGGTCCCGCTCAGCGGACAGAGGAATTCACGGATCTCGACGAGGTCGGGGTCGATGGTCATGTCCTTTGACGGGTAGATCTCGAGCAGGTCTTCGCGGGTGCGGCGGACGATCATGCGACAACGCATCTTCCAGTTGCCGTTCCACGGCCCGAGCTCGGCGCCCGCCATCGTCTTGACGATGGCCTTGCCCTCCTTGGCCACGATGAAGAGGTTCTCACCGAGCGGGAGGAGGATCTGCTCCTCCCACGGCACCACGCTCTGCCAGGCGGCGATCGTCTCGTCGAAACGCGTCTCCGACTTCGGAGAGCGCATCAGTGCTCTGAGCTCCTCCCAGCTGAGCTCGTTGCGCACGAGGGCTTGAACCGTCTCGGCCGAGCTCGGCCGAGGGTGTTGGGTGTCTGACACGGGAGCTCCTTTCAGGCGGTTTGCGGCCGGGGTCGGCTCGACGAGACGGGGAAGTAGAAGCCGGTCGGCGCCGGAGCGGCGAAGTCGGGCTCACCGGTGTCGGTGTAGGGGAACTCCTCGAGCTGCCAGAACGCTTTGTACTTCTCGACGATGGAGTCCGACAGCTTCGCCGAGCGGGCGTACATGTGAGCTACGACGTCGGAGACCTGCCCTGCCCTGGCCCGCTCGCGCTCGCTGTCCCACCACTCCTGCGCGGTCACCGAGTGTGCCAACCGCTCAGCACGGCGTTCGTCGCGCTCGGCGGTTGTCGCTTCGAGGTCGCCGGCATAGCCGTAGACGGCCCGGCTCCCCTCGACGGTCACCAGGCCATTGGCCAGGTCGGCCTCGATGAGGCGAGGGTCTCGGGCAAGCGGGTCGCCGTAGCCGACGCCGCCGTAGTAGACCAGGCCGAACAGGTCGTTCTCACTGAGGTTGGGCGACCACTGGTTCAGTGGGCCGCAGTACCATTCCCGGGCGGTGATGCGCCCGTCGCTGAGCATCTCCTCGGCCTCGTCGAGCGACGAGGGGAGCTTCGCTCCGCTCGCGACGAGCTCGCCGACGTTGGTCCCCGCAGCCCACAGGCACTTCCAGCCGGCGGGGGGGTAACCTCCGAACAACCCTTTGTGAAAGACGCCGCCGTTCATGCAGCCCGAGGCGCTGAGCGTCACGTTCACCAGGTTGGAGCCCCGGACCATCCACAGCGACTGCCACGCCGCCCCACCTCGGAAGCGGCCGTAGCCGTGATGATCGGCGACGAAGCTACGCCCGAGGTACGCGTTGGGGCCGGTCATCTCCCACGTCTCGGCGTCGCCTTGGATGCCCTCTGAGTTCCAGATCGGGCTGCCGCAGTCCATGCCGTCGGCGACGCCGCGGGCGCCGAAGCTCTCACCGGCCATCTCGAAGTTCTGGTAGCCGGTCGGCCCGCCGAACTGATCGAAGCCGGCGACCCCGACCATGCAGGTGGGTGTGGACATGATGATCTCTTCGGGGAAGCCGCGGGCATACCAGCTGATGCCCATGAGGCGCCAGATGTTGGCGAAGACGGGGATGAGGGTCCACCAGGCCAGCGACGTCGCGGCTCCCTTGTAGGTTGCGTTGACGATGGATCCTTCTGGGAGGTACTGCTTCACTCCGAGGTACGCGCCGTCGTTGACCCTGCCGTCATAGGCAAGGAGCTGTGTGAGCGTGATCCAAAATCCGCCGTTCATGGGACCCGGCGCGCAGTTGAACGGATGGAAGCTCCAGCCGGTGGAACCTTCGTAGTCCAGCTCGATCTTGCCCTCTCCGGTCACCGTCATCTCCTGGCACACCAAGTCGATGAAGTCGTTCTTGGCCAGGGGGTGGACGTACGGGACATGCGTGCGCAAGTGGACCGGCATCGTGATGCCCCGGTACACCCCGGGCACCATGGTGGAGCGCACCCGCTTCAGGAAGTTCCGCCGCCCCTCCTCGATCAGCTCCTTCGTGGCTGAACGGTAGAAGTCCAGGCCGTAGGTATCGATGATGCCGCGGAGAGCTTCGCGTACCATCAGGCAACCGGCCAGCTTGGCTTTGTCGTCGAGGATCCACCAACCCGAGTTGCGCAGGTTCATCTGCAGACGGATGAGGTAGTCCCGACGGAAGTGGTCGTCCTCACCCACCTTCTCCGCGCTGATGTGGAGGCCTTCGCCGTAGCGGTCGGGGGTGAGGACCGACATGCCCGGCCCCTCGTAGGTGCCGGCTTCGAGCTCATGGGAGACCGCCCCGATCCACGCGATCAGCTCGCCGTCTTGGAAGACCGGGATGACAGTCATCACGTCGGGGGTGTGAACCCCGCCGGCCCACACCTCGTTGTTCTCGAAGATGTCCCCAGGCCGTATCCCAGGATCCTGCTCGTAATTGTTCTTGATCATGAACTTGATGAACTCCGAGAGCGTGTGAACGTGCACCATGATCCCGGTCGAGAGGGCGACGGCGTCGCCCTCGGGGGTGTAGAGCCCGATCACGAACTCCTCGAAGTCCCGGACAGCCGGTGAGGAAGCGATGTACTTCATCGTCTCCCTGGTCGAGATGATCGTCGACATGAGGCGCGAGTGGAACGCCTCGAAGCGCAACGGATCGGACTCCAGCAGCTCGAGCTTCTCGAGCCCCTGGTAGCGGCCGGTCTGCTCGAAGAGGCTCTCGCTGTTCAGGAGCTGGGCCAGGATGGAGCGGTCGTCGCTGTTCATCGTGTGGTCTCCGTCAGTCGTGGTCATCGGATTCGCTCAGTCCCGGGTTCCGCGCCGGTAGTGGATCAGGCGGCGGTCGTCGAGCTCGATGTGGTGGTCTGGGGGCACCAGCAGCGTGGTCGCTGGATGCTCGATCACCGCTGGGCCATTCACGACGTTGCCGGCTTGCATCTCGTCCATCTCGAAGAGCGCGAAGTCCACCGTCCTCCCGCGCCAGTAGCCATCGCGATGCCCTTTTGTTGCCGCCGATGGCGGCTTCGGTCCATGCATCTCCACGATCGGCACTGCCGGCTTGGGTGTTTCGATGTCGGCGCTGAGTGCCAGCTCCATGATCATGTGGCCGGCCTCACTGTAAAGCGCCTGCTTCGGATAGGTCGTCGTATAGACGTGCTCGAACAGGCGGATCAGCTCGTGGAGGTCGTCCAACGAGTCCAGGCGCTCCTTCGGCCACGGCACCTCGAAGTCCGACAGTTGGTTGGTGAAGCGGATGTACGCGATGCGAGAGAGCACCGCTTCGTCGAAGTCCCAGCCGTGCAGTTCGAAATCTCTCCTGGCCCGGATGGCCAGGCTCTCCCACGCGGCGTTGATGGCGTCGATCGCTGCTGCCTTGATGCCAAGGGAGCGGGAGTCGTTGCCGGGAGGGCAGGCGGCGATGGTCGACTGGTGGTAGCGGTACCGCCGGGGAGCGCAGAGCACGCCGAAGGCGGAGAACACCGCGGCGAACGGGAACGTGACGACATCGGCAAAGTTGAGGCCCTCGACGACGTCGGCGAGGCCGAGCGGGCCGCCGCCGCCGTACATGAGCATGGTGTACTCCTGGGTGCCGTAGCCGCGCCCGCGCAACATGTTGGCCAGGAACTCGCGCATGTAGTCGGTGACCAAGAGATGGGCTTTCTCGCAGAAGTCGAGGAGGTCCGCGTGGAAGTGCCGGGCCATGGGCTCGACGGCCTCGCGGGCGGCTTCGGCGTCGAGGGGCACGTCGCCGCCGAGGAAGTTGTTGGGGTCGAGGTAGCCGAGCAGCAGGTGGCAGTCGGTGATGGTCGGGGTCGGCCAGCGCAGGCAGCGGCCCACATCGGAGCCGGCGCTGCGCGGACCGACCGTCAGCTTTCCGGTCAGGGGATGGATCCCGAGCTCGGAGCCCATGCCCGCGCCGATGGATTCGGTCTGGATCATGGGGATGTTGGTTCGCAGGCTCAGCAGCGTTGGTTCTCGGATGATCGGGATGGTGCCGTCGCGGACGATCCCGACGTCGAAGCTGGTCCCTCCCACATCGCAGCACACCACGTTGCCCGAACCGAGGATCTCGCCGATGTACTGCCCGCCCAGTACACCCCCTACTGGTCCAGAGACGTAGGATTCGTACAGGCGCGGCGTGCTCACCGGGACGGTGCCGCCATGTCCGAGCAACGTCGAGACCTCTTTGGCGAAGCCGCCGTCTCGGGCTCTGGACTCGACGTTGGCGAAGTGGCCGCGGGCCCGCTCGCCGGCGTAGGCCTGCGCCACGACGCTGGCCAACCTGGTGTACTCCTTGTGGGTCGGCGCCATGGCCGCAGAGAGCACGACCGGCAAGCCGGGAGCCTCCTTGGCGATGATCTCCGCCGCCCGGCGCTCATGGGCGTCGTTCATGTGGGAGAACAAGAACATCACGGCGATCGCCTCGACTTCGGACGCCACCAGGTCCTTCGTGGCGCGGCGCACCTGCTCCTCGTTGATCGGCACGATCACCTGTCCGAACAGGTCGATGCGCTCTTGCACGCCGAAGACCCGGGAACGGGGGATGACCGGCGGGTCGTGGTGGTGGGTGACGGTGTGCAAGCGGTCGGAGTAGGGGTAGCCGAGCCAGCCGCCTTCGGCCTTCTCCATCAGGAGGTAGTCCTCGAAGCCCTGGGTGAGCAGCAGCCCGACCTTCGATCCGGTCTTGCTGAGGAGGGTGTTCAGCATGATCGTGCCGGCGTAGACGACCACCTCGCTGTGGGGCAGCACCGCGCCGGGCGTCAACCGTTCGGTCTCGGCGGCATCGGCGATGGAGCCGATGAAGCTGAGCGATTCGTCCTGCTTGTTGGTCAGGTACTTGCCGACAAGGAACTCGCCCCCCTCGCTGACGATGACGGCGTCGGTCATGGTTCCCCCGGCGTCGAGAGCGATCCAATTGGCGGCTTGGCCCCTCAGGCGCGATGCCGTTGTCACAGTTCGTCCCTCCGTTTCCCCCGGGTCGGGCTCGACGCCGACCTGCAGCGGGTTCATCGTCTGCCGGGCCGGGACGCACCGCTTGTAGAAGCACGTGTCTCTTTGGTACGATCTTGCGCGACTGGCGTGGTCGTGCTCGCCTCTCCTGGTGGGGTCTGGGCCTGGACGGCGCCGACTGGTGGGCTCGCCTCCCGTGCACCGCAGGTCTTGAAAGCGTCACGACGACCGGGCACAGTTTGCACAATCGACCAGGCGTCGACCAGGCACAGTCGGAGGTGCCAATGGCGGCCCAGACGTTGATCGTCCCCGACGAGCTTCCCACCTGGGTGCCCGGTCGGCTGACCGTCGCGAGCCGAGGTCCGGGGTGGAACGGTGTCTCCGTGCGTGGATACCGTTACGCCGAGTCCGATGTCGGCGTGCCCCCGATGCGGGACTACATGGTGGTTGCCTACCGCCGAGGGGCTACGTCGATGCATCGCTGCCTCGGCGGCAGCTGGAAGCATGAGTCGCTCGGCCCAGGCGACGTCTCCCTTCTCACTCGTGCTGCAGAGTCCACCTGGCGCTGGCCCGAGAACATCGAAGTGGTCCACGTCTACTTGACGGCTCACGCGCTGTCGTCTGTCTGCGCCGATGTCTACGAGCGCGACATCGAGCGCGTCGAGCTTCGCGACGTGCTCAAGGCCGACGACCCTGCGATCTACCGCACCGCCATGATGATCGCGGCGGAAGCCGCTGGTGGTGGTCTCGGCGGTCGCCTCTACGTGGAGGCCCTGTCGTGCCAGCTGGCCATCCAGATCCTGCGACGCCACGCCGATGTCCACTTCCCCGACCTGCGGACAAACGGCCGGCTCACTGCCCAGCAGGTGCGCACGGTGAGCGAATTCGTGCAAGCCCACCTCCATGACAAGATCTCGTTGGGTGACCTCGCCGGCACGCTATCGATGAGCCAGTACCACTTCGCCCGACAGTTTCGAGAGGCAACAGGCTGCTCTCCTCACGAGTTCGTCATCCGTCGGCGCTTGGAGCGAGCGGAGCATCTCCTGAGGACGACGACGCTATCGGTCTGCGACATCGCGAGCCTGTGTGGCTTCACTGACCAGAGCCACCTCACCAAGGTGTTCCGCCAGCGGCTGGAGTCGACGCCGGCGGCCTACCGGCTCGACTGCCGGCGTTGAACGAAGAGGCGCCTATCGCGCCGCGACGGTCGGCGCCTTGAGGTCGGCTCGACGACTCGTGCACCGGTACCAGATGGCACACGACCCATCTCGCCCCGGAGCGGATCGTTGCTGGCCGGCGCGTCGCCGCGGGGCTTTGCGCTCCGGGCGGCTGACGTGGGGGTCGGTGACGTGGACCGGCCGCGCCGATCACGGCGGGCACCCGCACC
Organism: Actinomycetes bacterium; assembly: GCA_021848085.1. GTDB lineage: Bacteria > Actinomycetota > Acidimicrobiia > Acidimicrobiales > UBA8190 > JAJZNB01. The sequence goes on along the minus strand of JAJZNB010000021.1, from coordinate 12,787 downwards.
AGGATCGGCCCGGGTGGCGCCGGCGCCCAGGGCTGAAGGTCCTCGGGCCCGGCGGGGTGCTGGCCCGAGGACCGGCGGGCGGGCAACATGTGCCATGACCAGCATGACCTGGATCCACCCATGACCCCGTCGCCGCCACCGCAGTCGGAGCGGCCACCGCCGTCGGAGCCGCCACCGCCGGCCGCTGCGCCCCCGGTGCTGTGGCACCCGCCGGCCGACGCCTGGCGGACCACCGACATCGGACGCTTCGCCGCCGGCGTCGGTCAGCCCGGGGGCTTCGCCGACTACGAGGCGCTGTGGCGCTGGTCGGTGGCCGACATCGACCGGTTCTGGTCGGCGCTGTGGCACCACGCCGGAGTGCGGGCCGACGGCGACGTCGGCACGGTCCGGGTGGGAGAGCGCATCGACGACACCCGCTGGTTCCCCGACTGCCGGCTCAGCTACGCCGAGCACGCCCTCAGCGGCCAGCCCGACGATGCCGTGGCTGTCCTCGGCTTCAGCGAAGCCCGGGCGCCGCGCACCATGACGTGGGGTGAGCTGCGCGACCAGGTGGCCCGGGCCCGGGCCGGGCTGGCCCGGCTCGGGGTGGGCCCCGGCCAGCGGGTGGTCGGCTACCTGCCCAACATCCCCGAGGCGGTGGTGGCCATGCTGGCCTGCGCCAGCCTGGGGGCGCTGTGGGCGTCGTGCCCGCCGGAGTTCGGCGTGCGGGCCGTCACCGACCGCTTCGGCCAGATCGAACCGACCGTCCTCATCGCCGTGGACGGCTACCGCTACGGCGGCCGCCTGGTCGACCGGCGGGCCGAGGCCAACCGGATCCGCCGGGGCCTGCCGACGCTCACGGCGACGGTGTGGCTGCCCTATGCCCTGCCGCAGGAGCCGCCCCCCGACGGCACCGTGGCGTGGGAGGCGCTGGTTGGCGAAGCCGGCCCGCTCGAGTTCACCCGGGTGCCGTTCGACCATCCGCTGTGGGTGCTGTTCTCGTCGGGGACCACTGGCCTGCCCAAGTCGATCGTCCACGGCCACGGCGGCATCCTCCTCTCCCACCTGCGCGACCTGCGCCTGCACCACGACCTCGGCCCCGGCGACCGGTTCTTCTGGTTCACCACCACCGGCTGGATGATGTGGAACTACCTGGTGTCGGGCCTGGTGGTGGGAGCGGCGGTGGTGTGCTTCGACGGCAGCCCGCTGCACCCGGGGCTGGAGCGGCTGTGGCAGCTGGCCGCCGACAGCGCCACCACCTGCCTGGGGCTGTCGGCCCCGTTCCTGATGGCCTGCCGGCGAGCTGGCCTCGACCCGGCCGGCCGGGCGGACCTGGGTGCGCTGCGCAGCGTCGGGTCGACCGGCGCGCCGCTGCCGGCCGCCGGCTTCCACTGGTTCTACGACCACGTCCGCCGCGACATCCCCCTGGCCTCGGTCAGCGGCGGCACCGACATCTGCTCCATCTTCGTCGGCCACGCCCCGACGGTGCCGGTGTGGGCCGGCGAGATCTCGTGCCGGGCCCTGGGCGCCGACGTGGCCGCCTTCGACGCCGAGGGACGGCCCCACATCGGTCACCAGGGGGAGCTGGTGGTGCGCCAGTCGCTGCCGTCGATGCCGGTCGGGCTGTGGAACGACCCCGACCGGTCACGCTATCGCAGCACCTACTTCGAGGACTTCCCCGGGGTGTGGCGCCACGGCGACTGGATCACCATCACCGAGCGCGGCTCGTGCGTCATCTCGGGGCGCTCCGACGCCACGTTGAACCGCGGCGGGGTCCGCATCGGCACCGCCGAGCTCTACGGGGTGGTCGAGGCCATGCCCGAGGTGGCCGACTGCCTGGTCGTCCACCTGGCCGACCCGGCCGGAGGACCGGGCGAGCTGATCCTGTTCGTGGTGCCGGCGCCCGAGGCGGCGGCCACCGGCGAGGAGCTGCACGGCGCCATCGCGGCCCGCATCCGCGCCGAGCTGTCCCCTCGGCACGTGCCGGACCGGATCGTCGACGCCCCGGGCGTCCCCCGGACCCTGTCGGGCAAGAAGCTCGAGGTGCCGGTGAAGCGCATCCTGGCCGGCGACCCGCTCGACGCCGTGGTGAGCGCCGACGCGTTGGCCAACCCCGAGACGTTGGCCTTCTACCAGCGCTGGCGCGACGGCTGACCCCGGCGGCCGCTCCGGCGGGCCCGCCGGCCGCTACCCTCAGCGCATGTGCCTGCTGGTGTTCGCCTGGCAGACCGAGCGGGGCTGTCCGGTGGCGGTCGCCGCCAACCGCGACGAGCGCTTCGACCGCCCGGCCCGCAGCCTGTGTGTGCTGCGACGCCGCGAACCCCGCATCCTCGGCGGGCGCGACGAGCTGGCCGGCGGGACGTGGCTGGCGGTCAACGAGCACGGGGTGGTGGCCGGGCTGACCAACCGGCCGTCGCCTGAAGGGCGCGACCCGACCCGCCGCTCGCGCGGCGAGCTGCCGCTGCTGGCTGCCGGCCACCCCAGCGCCGACCAGGGAGTGGAAGCGCTGCTGGCCCGGGTCACCGGCGGCCAGTACAACCCTGCCTGGCTGCTGGTGGGGGACCGCCGCTCGCTGTGGTACGTGGAGGTCGACGCCGAGCGGCCGCCGACCGCCCGGCCGCTGCGGCCCGGTGTCCACATCCTCGAGAACGCCCCGCTCGACGACCCGTCCCCCAAGGTCGACCGGGTTCGGGCCGTGCTGGGCACCTACGGGCACCAGGGGTCGCTGTGGCCGGCGTTCCCCGCCGTGCTGGCCGACCACCTGGTGCCGGCCCCGCTCGCGGCCCGGTCGGGCACCCGGCGACCCGACGGGCCGTGGCTGCGACCGGCGGCCACCTACGCCGCCTGCGTCCACTCCGACGGCTACGGCACCCGCTCGGCCGCCGTGGTCCGGGTCCCCGACGATCCCGCCGCCCGGCCGGACCTGCAGGTGGCCGACGGGCCGCCCTGCACGGCGCCGTTCGTGTCGGCCGACGGCTGGTGGACCAGCTGAGCCGGCCGCCGCCGGCTCACGGCACCAGGGCGTACACCATCGTCACATGGTCGGTGAACGACTGGGTGCCGACCTGCACCGGCAGGTGGGCCTGGCCGGACGCGCCGGCGGGCGCGGCGGCGCCGAAGACCAGCGGGCTCGACGGCTGCTGGGCCGGCTGGTCGGCCACCGAGCAGATCGGCCCCAGGTGCCGGCCGGCGGCTGCCGCCATGGCCTGGGCGTGGCTGACCGCCTGGTGCACGGCGGCGGTGCGGGCCTGGTCCTGCAGGGCGGCGGGTTGCTGCACCGACAGTGACAGGCTGTCGATGCGGGTGGCGTCGCCGCCGACGCCGACCACGTCGTCGACCACCGTGCCGGCGCGGGCCAGGTCGTGGATGGTGGCGGTGACGGTGTCGGTCACCTGGTAGCCGGTGATCTGGGGCCCGCCGCCCCCCGGCGAGCCGTACTGGGGCTGGATCGACAGGCCGGTGGTCTGCAGGTCGGCGGCGGCCACCCCGCCGGTTTCGAAAGCGTGGACCACCGCTGTGGTGTCGCGGTTGTCCTGGCCGAGGGCGGCGCTGGCGCTCGAGCCGGTGACCGCCACCCCGACCTGCACGGTCAGCAGGTCGGGGGCGCCCACCGCCGTCCCCGAGCCGTGGACGGTCAGCCGGGCCGCTCCGGCGCAGGTGGCCGGCGAGGCGGGGGCGGCGGCCGCGGCGAAGCTGGCCGCGCCGGCCGCCATGCCGGCGCCGGCGGCGCTCACCACCAGCCCTGCCACCAGCAGGCGGACGTGTCGTTGCTGCATGGTCTCCTCCTCGGTGCCGGAGGTGGACGGCGAGGGATCGCCGCCGTTCACCGACGTCAGGGTCGGGTTGGGGATCGGGGGGGTGCCGGGGTGGGGTGGCTGGCGGTCGCAGGGTCAGCGGCAGATCGGCGCGGGGCCGGAGGCGGGGACCAGCCCCAGCGTGATGCCCGCCCCGGTGAAGGTGGCGGTGGCGGCGGGGGTGGTGTCGAGGCGGATGGAGCCGGTTGTCGCCGACGTCGGCCACCGGTCGGGCTGTGGGGCCGTGAAACGGCGCCCGTCGAAGAGGATCGCCCCGGCGCAGCGGGCTGGCAGCAGATAGGCGTAGGCGTGTCCGGGGATGGCGCCAGCGCCGCACGGAGGGCCACCTGAGGCCGCCGTGCAGGGATGCGGCTGGTCTGCGGAGCTCTGGGCCGAAACGCCGCCTCCGGCGGTGGCGGCGCCGGGGGCCGCCGTGGTCGCTCCCGGCGAGCTCCGCGGGGAGCCAGCCGCCGCCTCGCCTGGCCGGGAGGCGGCGAAGGGCGCCGCCGCCCCCTCGGGCGCCATCCTCGGCGCCCCCCCCGCCTTCCCTGTCGGCACCGCCGTGGCGGACGGCGACCGGTTGGCCCCGTGCCGGGCGGTTCCGCTGGCGCGCACCGACACCGGATGGGAGCCTCCGGGCTGGCCAGCCAGCGACGCGGCCAAGCCCAGCCCGAGCACCACGGCAGCGGCGGCGGTGGCCAGCCCCAGCCGGTTCCGGCGCTGGCGGCGATCGGCCCGGCCGGTGACGGCGGCGACCACCCCCGCCGTGCCGGCCGGCGGGGCCAGCCGCGCCAGCGCCTGGCGCAGCCGCCGGTCGAGGTCGTCCGGGTCGGGCCGGACGACGGCGCCATGGTCGGCGCCAGCCGGCCCGGAAGGGTCGGGGCGATGGGGCCGCTCAAGACGACCGGCGCCGCCGGTGCCGGGTCCGGGGCCAGAGGGGCCGTCGGTGCCGGGTCCGAGGCCGAAGAACCGGTCAGGCATGGTCGCCGTCCGGGTCGGCGAGCGCCGCGGCCAGCGCGCCGCGGGCCCGGCTCAGCAGGGTCTTGACGGTGCCGGCGGCGACGCCCATGGTCGCCGCCGTGTCGGCCACGCTGAGGCCGAGCCGGTAGTGGAGGGCCACCGCCTCGCGTTGGCGTCGGGACAGCCTGGCCAGCGCCTGCTGCACGTCGAGGGCTTGCTGCACCGCCACCGCGCTGTCGGCGCCGCCGGCCGCGCCGGTCGTCGTCTGCTGGGTGGCCAGCCGTCGCAGCGCCAGTCGCTCGCGTCCCAGGGATCGGCCTCGGTTGCGCAGCAGGTTGGTGGCCACCACTCGCACCCACGCCGGCAGCGACTCGATCCGCTGGCCGCGACGCCCGGCCACCACCGCCTTGGCCAGCGCCTCCTGCACGGCATCCTCGGCGGCGGCGCGGTCTCCGCACACCAGGCCCAGCGCGGCCACCAGCAACGGGTACTCGACGCGCACGAAGCGCGCCACGTCGCCCTCCTCGTCGTCCACGCCCCCCTCTTCGTCGTCCACGCGGCGCTCGCTTTCGGCTGGGCTGTCGTCGGTGGTGATCGGCTGACCTGCGGTGTCGTGGGTCGTGGCTGGGCGGTGACCGCCGGCGTGGCCAGCGGTGGGGTTGGCGCCGGCGTGGCCGGCGGTGGGGCGGTCGGTGCGGTCGCCGGCGGTGGGGCGGTCGGTGCGGTCGCTGGCGGTGGGGCGGTCGGTGCGGTCGCCGGCGGTGATCGGTTCGATGATGGTGCTGGTCACCGCAGCATTGACACCGCAGCGGCTTCGTCGGTTGACATCGTCGCCGAGATGTCGCCGTGCCGGCTCCGCGACGGACCTACAGCCGCTGCCAGGCTTCGAGGCCGGCCGGCAGCCGGGCCGGGTCCCAGCCCAGCTCCGACACCGCCGTGCGCAGGGCGAACCGGTCGGTCATGCCGGCCACGTAGCCGACAGCGGCCCGCACCGCCTGCTCGCTGCCGGCGGCCAACCCGGCGTCACCGACGTCAGGGATGCGGTTGGGCCGGTCGGCGAAGTGCTCCACCAGCGAGCGCAGCACCGCCACCACCGCCTCCCCCTGGGCCACCGACGCCGGGCGCAGGTAGACGTGCTCGTAGTTGCCGCGACGGAAGGCGGCCAGCGCCTCGGCCAGCTCCTCGCCCAGGCCGATGGTGCCATGGCCGGCGATGGTGTCGACCATCCCGTCGATGAAGGCACCGAGCTGGTCGGAGCGGCTGGTCCCACAGCGGCGCCGCACCACGTCGGGCAGCATCCGCTCGGTGACGATGCCGGCGGAGACGGCGTCCTCCCAGTCGTGGCAGACGTAGGCGATGCGGTCGGCCCAGCTCACCACCTCGCCTTCGGGGGTGGCCGGGGCGGGGCGCGACCACGAATGGTTGCGGATGCCGTCGAGGGTCTCGGCACACAGGTTGAGCGGTGTCAGCGACTGGTCCGCCCCCCACACGGCATGGTCGAACCCTCCGGGGAGGAAGACGCTCAGGGCGTCCTCGCTGGCGTGGCCGCCGGGCCCGTGGCCGCAGTCGTGTCCCAAGGCGATGGCCTCGGTCAGCGCCACGTTGAGCCGGCACGCCTGGGCGATCCCCCGGGCGACCTGGGCCACCTCGAGGGCGTGGGTCAGCCGGGTGCGCTGGTGGTCGCGGGGGAAGATGAACACCTGGGTCTTCCCGGCCAGGCGGCGGAAGGCCGCCGAGTGCAGGATGCGGTCGCGGTCGCGCTCGAAGCAGGTGCGGCGCAGGTCGGGCTCCTCGGGGCGGGCCCGGCACCCCGCCCCCGACGCCCGTGTCGCCCCCGGGGCCAGCAGCCGGTCCTCGGCCTCCTCGCGGCGGACCCGGTCGAACGCCGGCTGCGGCAGCGCACCGGCGGGGCCGACGGCCGCTGTGGAGTCGGCGTGGGCCACCCGCAGGCCTCGACCGTGGCCGGCCATGGTCGACGCCCAACGCCGGCTGCGGTCGCTCGGCGGGACGCTGGCCGGACCCTGCCATCCCGGTGTGATCTGCATGTCCACCTCCTCGAGGTGCCTCGCCTGGGGCCGGCTGGGAACGGGCTGCCCGCCGCGGCGGGCCGCCGATGCGGCCGGCCCGTGCCGGCACGTCGGTGATCCCAGTGTGCCGTGCCGATGTATCGTCGGAGCAGGGCAGGATCGTCGGACCAGGGCAGGACCGTCGGAGCAGGGTAGGACCGTCAGAGCCGGGAAGGCCGGGAAGGATCGTCGGAGCCGGGTGCAACCCGGCGGCCGGCCCGTCGGCCGTCACCCGGCCCAGCCGTCACCCGGCGCCGGCACCGGTCGCCGCCACCAAAGGAGCACAGCAGCGTGGACGTACGCATCGGGATCGTGCAGAGCATCAAGGAGCTCGAGGTCGAGCTGCCCGATGACGTCGATCGCCAGGCTCTGGTGGCCCAGATCGAGGAGGTGGTGGGCGGCGACAAGGGCATGCTGTGGCTCACCGACCGCAAGGGTCGCCAGGTCGGGTTGGCGGCCGCCAAGGTGGCCTACGTCGAGGTGGGAGCGCCGGCTTCTGACCGGCGGGTGGGCTTCGGCGCCCCGTAGTGGACCTTCGGCGCCCCGTCGCGGACCGGAGCGCTGACCTGGAGTCAGCTCCCGCCCCTGCCGCCCCTGCCGCCCCTGCCGCCCCTCTCGCCCGTCGGCGCCCCGTCGTGGGCCGTCGGTGCCCCGTCGTGGACCGGAGCGCTGCAGGGTCCACCGGGAGCCTGCGGTGAAGCCGCTGCTCGACCGGAGCCTGGTCTTCGTCACCGGCAAGGGTGGGGTCGGCAAGACCACCGTGTCGGTGGCGCTGGCCCTCTTCGCCGCCGGGCAGGGTAAGCGCACCTTGATCTGCGAGGTGGACGCCAAAGGTGACGCGGCCGCCTACCTCGAGGCCGGCCCCGTCGGCTTCGCCGAGCGCGAGGTTCAGCCGGGGCTGTGGGCCATGGCCATGGACACCGAGGCGTCGCTGCGCGAGTACCTGCGGCTCAACCTGAAGATCCCCATGGTGGGCCGCATCGGGCCGCTGGCCCGGGCCTTCGACTTCGTCGCCACCGCCGCTCCCGGGGTCCGAGAGATCCTCACCGTCGGCAAGTTCTGCTACGAGGTGCGCGAACGCCACTATGACCTGGTGGTGGTGGACGCCACGGCGACCGGCCACATCATCGGCCAGCTCGCCGCTCCCCAGGCCATCAACGACCTGGTCAAGGTGGGCCTGATCCGCTCCCAGACCCACTGGATGCTCGACATCCTCTCCGACCCCGACCAGACCGGCCTGGCCATCGTCACCACCCCCGAGGAGATGCCGGTCAACGAGACGATGGAGCTGGCCGAGCGGGTGAAGGCGCAGACGACGGTGGAGCTCGCCGCCGTGGTGGTCAACCGGGTGCTGCCCGAGCTGTTCGGCCGCAGCGAGGAGGAGATCTTCGAGGCGCTGTGCAAGCAGGCGGCACGCGCCGAGCTGCGTCGGGCGGTGGACGGCGACCCGGCGCCGGTGCTCGACGCGGCCCGCCTGGCGGTGACCTTGCGCCGCACCCGGGCCGGGCACCTCGACCGGCTGCGGGCCGGCATCGACCCTTCGGTGCCGGTGCTGTTCGTGCCCGAGATGTTCAGCCGCGGGCACGGGCTGCGGGCCATGCGCCAGGCGGCCCGCTTCGTCGGCGAGGAGCTCGGCTTCTGATGGCGGAGCGCACCACCCACGCCGCGTCGACCCGCCCTGGGCCCACCGGGCGCCGCCCGGCGCGCCGTGGCACCCGCCGCGCCCCGGCCAACGGTGCCGGCTCCCTCGACGGCCTGCTGGCCTCGCGCGAGATCATCGTGGCCTGCGGTCCCGGCGGGGTGGGCAAGACCACCACGGCAGCCGCCGCCGCCGCCATGGCCGCCGTCCACCACGGCGGCAAGGTGCTGGTGCTGACCATCGACCCCGCCCGCCGGCTGGCCGACGCCTTGGGGCTGGCCGGCATCGGCAACCAGGAGCGCAAGGTCCCGGCCGAGGCGTTCGCCGCCGCCGGGGTCAGTCCCCGAGGTGAGCTGTGGGCGGCCATGCTCGACACCAAGGAGTCGTGGGATGCGCTCATCCGGCGCCACGCCCCCGACGCCCGGACCCGCGACGAGATCCTGGCCAACCCGCTCTACCGCGACATCTCGAGCCGCTTCGTCCAGAGCCACGACTACATCGCCATGGAGCGCCTCTTCGAGATCCACGCCGAGGGCGGCTACGACCTGATCGTGGTCGACACCCCGCCGACTCGCAACGCCCTCGACTTCCTCGACGCCCCCGAGCGGATGGCCGACTTCTTCTCGAGCCGGCTGCTGCGCTGGCTGATCGTCCCCTACCGCTCCAAGCTGGTCAACATGGCCTCGCGGCCGTTCTACCAGGTGGCCGACCGGATCCTCGGCACGCAGTTCCTGGCCGACATCTCCGAGTTCTTCGTCTTGTTCCAGAGCATGTACGACGGGTTCATCAAGCGGGCCCAGGCCGTCCAGCGGCTGGTGGCCGACCGGCGCACCTCGTTCGTGGTGGTGTCGACGCTCGAGGCGGTGCCGTTGCGCGAGGCGGAGTTCTTCGCCCGGGCCCTCACCGAGCGCAAGCTGCACCTGGGGGCGGTGGTGCTCAACAAGGTGCTGCCGTCGTACCTGCGCGACCCGGAGGCCACCGAGGTGGCCGAGCGGATGCGCGACCAGGCGGGATCGCTGGCCGAGGCGGTCGCCCCCAGGGTCCGCGGGGCGGAGCCGGCCCAGATCGAACGGGTGCTGGCCGAGATCGGCCAGAGCTTCCTCGACTACCGGGTGGTGGCCCAACGCGAGGCCGAGCAGCGCAGCCAGCTGGGGGCGACGCCCGAGCAGCTGGTGAGCGTGCCGTTCTTCGACACCGACGTCTACGACGTGGCCGGGCTGCTGCGCCTGGGGGCCGGATTGTGGGGGGAGAGCCCCACCTGAGCGGGCCGCGTCGCCGGCGGCGGTGCGGCGCGAGCGGGCCGCGTCGCCAGGCGCGGTGCCCCTCGGGCCGGGGGCGGCGCCCTCCCCGGCGGCGGGCCGGGGCCGACCCCGGCTTCGGGGCCGGCCGGTGCACCGGGCCGCCTACGATGCCGGAGGTGCTCGACTACCACCTCCACCTGTGGCCCCATGGCGAGCCCGACCGGGCGCCCAGCCTCGACCAGCTGGCCGCCTACTGCCAGCGGGCGGCCGCCGCCGGGGTGGCCGAGATCGCCCTCACCGAGCACCTGTTCCGCTTCGCCCAGGCCGACCGGCTGCTCGGCGGCTGGTGGGACGACGACCCCGACCCGGCGCTGGCCGGCTCCATGGCGGCCTACTGGCGCGACCACGCCGCCGCCGACCTCGACGTCTACGTGGAGGCGGTGCTGGGCGCCAAGGCGGCGGGGCTGCCGGTGGTGCTTGGCCTCGAGGTGGACTACTACCGGGGCCGCATGGACCAGGTGGCCGACCTGCTGGCCGGCTACCCCTTCGACGTGCTGCTGGGATCGGTGCACTGGCTGGGCACCTGGCGCTTCGACGACCTCGACGACGCCGTGTCGATGGGCCAGTGGGCGCGGCGCAGCGTGGAGCAGGCCTGGGATCGCTACACCGAGTCGATGGAGGAGCTGGCCGCCTGCGGGGTGTGCGACGTGCTGGCCCACCCGGATCTGGTGAAGGTGGCCGGCCGTCGTCCCGACCGGCCAGCGGAGTGGTGGGACCGCCTGGCCGAGGCAGCCGCCGCCTCGGGCATGGCCGCCGAGGTGTCGTCGGCCGGGTGGCGCAAGCCGGTGGGGGAGGCCTACCCGGCGCCGGGGCTGCTGCAGCGCCTGGCCGAGCGCCAGGTGGCCTTCACCACGGCGTCGGACGCCCATCGGCTCCCCGACGTCGCCGACCGGGCCGGTGATCTGCGGGCCTTGCTGGCCGCGGCCGGCGTGCGGCGGCTGCGGGCCTACCGTCGGCGCCAGCCGGTGGACGTGCCTCTCGACGCGGTGGTGGGGGAGGCCCCAGCGGGCCGCGGGTCGCCTCCGGGGCCGGGGCCGTCTGCGCACCCCGAGCCGGCGTCGCACCCCGAGCCGGCGTCGCACCCGGCGACCCCGGCGGGACGGGCGGGACCGTCGGAGAGGCGGCCGTGACCACCCCGGCGGAGCTGGCCGTGCTCCACACCGACCTCGACGTGGCCAGCCTGGACCACCTGCAGCGCCTGCTCGGATGCTGGGGGGTGCTGTCGGACCTGTCGTTCTGCGACCTGCTGCTGCTGGCGCCGGCCCAGGGCGCCAACCCGCCGCAGCTGGTGGTCATCGGCCAGGTTCGGCCCACCACCAGCGCCACCTTGATGCCGGCCGACCTGGTCGGCGAGCTGATGACGGCCGACGACGCCCCGATGGCGATCGAGGCGCTGCAGAACGGCGACATCGTGTCGGGGGTGGTGCCGGTGCCGGTGGCCGAGCACCCCGGGCACCGCAACCGGCCCGTGCCGCACGCCACCGACACCGCCGAGCTGCCGACCGTCCCCTCCGAGGCCAGCCTCGAGTGCGTGCCGGTGCGCTTCGAGGGACGGGCGGTGGCGGTGATGCTGCGCATCGGTGCCGTGGAGAGCCGACGGCGCACCGGGCGTCTGGAGCGGGTCTACCGCGACGTCTACCACCGGCTGGCGTCGATGGTCGCCTCCGGCGACTATCCCTTCGTCGGGGAGGACGTCACCGGTGAGGACACCCCCCGGGTCGGCGACGGGCTGGTGCTGGTCGACGACAAGGGCACCATCGTCTTCGCCTCGCCGAATGCCATGAGCGCCCTGCACCGCATGGGGGTGAGCGCCGCGGTGGAGGGCAGCACCCTGCAGCAGCTCGGGATCGAGGAGACGGCGGTGGCCCGGGCCCTGGGCAGCGGCCACCCCATCATCGAGGAGGTGGAGCGCCGGCCCGACGTGATCGTGCTGGTGCACTGCACGCCGCTGCTGGTCGACGGGCAGGTCACCGGCGGCATGGTGCTGCTGCGCGACGTCACCGACCTGCGGCGCCTCGACCGGCTGCTGCTGTCGAAGGACGCGGCCATCCGCGAGGTCCACCACCGGGTGAAGAACAACCTGCAGACGATCTCGTCGCTGCTGAGCCTGCAGGCCCGGCGCCTGGAGCCCGGCAAGGGCCAGGAGGCGCTGCGCGAAGCAGAGCGGCGGGTCCGCTCCATCGCCGTGGTCCACGAGGTGCTGTCGCGTGAACCGGGGGAGGAGGTGCCGTTCCACGAGATCGTCGAGGCCTTGGTGCGCATGGCGAAGGACTCGGTGGTGTCGGACCACCACATCGACATCCACGTCACCGGCGACATCGGCGACGTCGCCGCCGGGGTGGCCACTCCGCTGGCGGTGGCGCTGGCCGAGCTGCTGCAGAACGCGGTGGAGCACGCCTTCGGGGCCACCGCTCCCCGCGAGGACGCCGGTGCGCAGGGCCGGGTCGATGTCGTGCTGGCCAACGACGACGGGCACATGACCCTGCAGGTGCGCGACGACGGCTGTGGCCTGCCCGAGGGCTTCGACATCGCCCGCACCACCAGCCTGGGTCTGTCCATCGTCCGCGACCTGGTCACCAGCCAGCTGGGCGGCTCCATCGCCATGGAGAGCCGCCACGGCACCATGGTGTCGATCGACCTGCCCGTCGAGCAGGGCCGGAGGAGGCGCCCGGGCCTGTCGGCGTAGGCGGGCTCAGCCCGCCCCCGGCCCCGGTGGCCGGTGGATCAGGGGCGGTGGCTGGCGTCCGCCGCCGAGGCCGGGGTGGCGGCCCCCGGTTCGGCTCTGGCGGTCGACGGCTCCGCGGTCTGCCCCCGCGGCCCTTCGGACACCGACGCGGTGCCGCTGGTGCCGGAGGCGACCGGCGCAGCTGCCGTGGAGCTCGAGGAGGTGGGGCGGTGGCTGGTGGCGGTGGTCGGGTCGCCGGCGGTGGTCGGGTCGCCGGCGGTGGTCGGGTCGCCGGCGGTGGTCGGGTCGCCGGCGGTGGTCGGGTCGCCGGCGGTGGCGGTGGCGGTGGCGGAGCTGGTGGGTTCGGTGGTGGGGTTGCTGGG
>JAJZNB010000001.1:4448-5242 GCA_021848085.1 Actinomycetes bacterium | reverse complement strand
GGAGGTCTGAGTCTCAGAAGGCCGCCCCCGATGAGACCAGAACCCGCAAGGCAACCCCGAGAAGAAGTACAGCGTGAGTGCTCACCATCGCTCACTCGGCTGCAACGGTTCGACGATGTTCGGCGCGGATCGGCACCACCGCTGCGTCAGGCTCTGCTTTCGGGTCCCGTCGATCCCCGGACAACCTCGAGCGAGGCGTGGCCGTCATCGGCGTCGCCGATGACCACGCCGGTGAGCGACGCGCAGCGCTCCCTGAGCAGCGTCTGGTGCCAGCCCGGCCGGTCTGCCGCCCGGAACACCTCGACGGCCAGGTCACGTCGCTTGGAGCGCAGCGCCGACTCGGCCGGCGCCTGGACCTCGCGCCAGTGGTCGGTCCCGAGACGTGAAGCAACCTCCACGTAGCGGGTGAAGCGCCGGCCAGCCACGGTCAGCCACGCCAGATGCTCGAGCGCCTGATCGGCCGGGTAGTCGAGGTGGAAGGCGCGGCACTCGGCCTCGAGTGTCAGCAGCGCCCCCTCGACGAGCTCGGCCTGCCCGGCAGGAACATGGTGCCACGGCAGGGTCTCCTCTTCGAACCCGAGCGCGTCGTCCTCGAAGACGACCAGATCGCACAGGTCTGTCCAGTAGGCCTCGGGCGCCATCCCGGCCGCCTGCCAGTCGATGCCGAGGTAGGTGTGCCATGCCTCGCGCCGCATCTCGCCGACGTTGCCGAACGAGTCGTCGGCCCGGTCGGCGAGCTCCAGGCCGGCCGTGTGGAACGCGCGGTAGAGGGCGAGGCGCTCTCCAACCGCCAG
>JAJZNB010000001.1:0-4438 GCA_021848085.1 Actinomycetes bacterium | reverse complement strand
TGCCGAGAAGCTCCGGTTCTTCGACACGTGGTCCTTCCCCTCGACGTTGCGACGAAAGGAGCGGTAGAAGCGCTCCGGGTTCACCGGGAAGGCGTCCCGGTGCACCATGCGCGATCGACGCTCCAGGCGGACCCGCGGCGTCTCGATCATCGCCAGGGTCTTGGCTCGGCCTTCGAGGCAGCGCTCGCCAGCTTCTTGCGGGCCTTGGCGAGGAGACCTCGCTCCGAAAGGACATCGCGCGTGGCCAGGTCGCCCGGAGCCAGACCGGCATCGTCGAGCCTCACCCGGAGATCGTCGAGGTGACTGAGCTTCGACTCGGTGCCATGTCGGCTTCCGGTGCGGTCCTGCAGCTCGCCGACCGGTCGCTCCTCCAGCCGGTCGAGCCTGCCATCGTGGTCGGCCACGGCCACCGCGCAGAACCACAGGTCCCAGTGGCTCCAGATCCCGCCCCCGATCGCCTCCCATGGTTCGGGGCCGAGCACCGGTGGGCGACGCGGCGGCGACGGGGTCGTGCTCACGGCCGCCACCAGCGGCCCTCGGAGCCCCAACCGGGTCGCAGCGGTGGGAGGTCGGCGCACTTGGGATCCTTCGGTCGCGGCGACTCACCGTCGTCACCGTCCCATCGGTGCCGATGCTGGTCGGGCATGTCACCCCACCCCCAGTGCGGCAGGGGGCGGTTTGAGACGATGCCGAACGTCTCGACGGGTCCCCGCCTCCCCCTCGATGACCACCCCGTGACCCCTGCCCCGGGCGGTGTCTTCGAGGACCGCCACAAGCGTGGCCAGGTCGGTCTCCCGCCCGATCAAGTCTCGAGCTTCGACTCGGTTCCCGGCCAGATCCACCGGTAGCAACGCTACGTGGCTCGGTGCGTCGTGCCGGCCCGGGGAGCGCGGTTGCGGCTCCCCTCCCGATGAAGGGGTCGAGGTCAGCGGCTGACGACGGCGGCGGTCACCGCGTCGGCCACCACCTCGGGCCCGGCCGCCGCCACCACGTCGCCGAGGCCCAGCGCCAGGGGTCGCAGCTCGTGCTCGGCTCGGGCCGCGTCGACCGGCAGCCAGCCGTGAGCGTCCAGGGCGGCGACCAGCGGGGCGGGGTCCCAGCGCCAGTGGGCCGACGTGTGGAACCAGGCGCCGTGTCGGGTGCGGCGCTGGGCCAGGCCGACCAGCTTGCGCCCGTCGACGAGCACCTCTGCGGGGCCGACCCCGGCGAAGCACACCGTCGCCGACCACGGCCCGTCGAGCAGGCGCCCCTGGTGCACCGTCACCCGGTCGGCGGCCAGACCGAGCGGGAGCAGAGCCTGGCGCCAGGCTTCCCCCAGGAAGCGCGCTGCGGCCACCACGTCGTCGTCCCACAGCGGGTCGTCACGAGGGATCCAGGCGTCGACCCAGGCCTGCGCACCGGGCGCCACCCATACCGCCCCGCCGCCGGTCCGGCGGCGCACCATCACCGGCCCCGGCCCGTCGGAGCCGGCCTGGCTGTCGGCGGTGAGGTCGCGGCGCTGGGTGCTGCCCAGCACCACCGCCGCTGGGCCCTGCACCTGGCAGATCGCGACCTGCCGGAGGTGGCGCTCCTCTTCGGGCGGCCAGGGGGCGAGCAGCGTGGCGGCTGGTCCACGGCGGTGGCCCAGCCGCCACGGGATGGAGCTGCTCATGCGGTGAGGATGTCGGCGCCGAGATAGGGGGCCCAGTCGCTGCGGGTGGCGGCGCCGGCGGTCAGCAGCCACAGCTGCCGGCGGGGAGGCGCCGGATGGGCCCGCAGGGTCATGCCGACCTCGTGGGGCAGACGGTCCTCCTTGCGGGTGTTGCACCGCCGGCATGCGGCCACCACGTTGTGCCAGGCGTGCGGGCCACCGCGGCTGCGGGGGACGACGTGATCGATGCTCTCGGCCGGGCCGCCGCAGTACTGGCAGCGGTGGCCGTCGCGGGCGAACACGGTCCGGCGGTTGACCGCCACCGGCCTGTCGTGGGGGACGCGGACGTAGCGCGACAGCCGCACCACCGACGGTTCGGGAAGCACCTGGCTCGGGGCGTGGAAGCAGCGTCCGGTGTCGTGCACCAGCACCGCCCGCAGGTCGAGCACCAACAGCAACGCCCGGCGTGACGAAACCACCCCGAGAGGTTCGAACGAGGCGTTGAGCACCAGCGTCCGGCTGGTCCCGACCGCCCCGGCTTCCGCGGCCCGCATCACCGACAGGCTAGGCGCGTCGGCCCTGCTCGGTACGGAGGGTCGTGGGCCAACCGGCCCGCTCAGGCCCGTCGCCAGCGCCGCATGTCGCGGCACCACTGCAGGTAGGTGACGACGTCGTCGGCGGCGGGGGCGGCGTCGCCGCCGCCGTAGGCGGTCTCCATGCGAAACGCCCACAGCCTCGGCGACGGCGCCGGCAGCCGGCGGCACCGCCACCAGCCCGGCTCGGCCAGCCGCAGGGCCTGCTCCAACGCCACCGGCCACAGCGTTGGGTGGCGCAGCACCGGGCGGACCAGCGGCCGAAGCAGCCGGAGCCCGTCGTCGGGCGAGGACGCCGGGAACCGCACCGTCATGGGCGGTGCCGCGGGGCCAGGCACCGAAGATGGTCAGCGGCTCCTCGGTACTGTTCGGGTCCGGGAGGTCGCTGCGGTCCGAGAGGTTCCAAGGCGCCGAGGTGGTCCCAGCCCACGGCACCGGCGCCGACGAGCGGCCCGTCGGCGCCCAGTCCGGCGGGCACCACCCGGGTGCATCGGCTGAAGTCGAGCCGGCAGCGCCGCTGCACCTCGGCGTTGGCCGCCTCGAAGAACGGCGGGCCGAAGCCCAGGGCCACCGATCCGGCCACCACCGCCAGCTGCAGGTCGAGGAGGTTGGCCACCGAGGCGACGGCCCGGCCCACCAGCCGTCCGCAGCGCTCAACGTCCTGGGGGCCGGCTTCGGCGGCGGGTCGGCCGGTGATGGCGGCGATGGCGGTCCCCGACGCCTCTGCCTCGAGGCAGCCGCGGCCGCCGCAGCTGCAGCGGCGCCCCTCTGGCTCCACCACCACGTGGCCGACGTGTCCGGCGTTGCCGGCGGCGCCCTGCAGCAGCCGGCCGTCGAGGACCAGACCGCCGCCGACGCCGGTGGAGACCACCATGCCCAGGTAGGCGCCGACGCCGCGGGCTGCGCCGCGCCAGCCTTCGGCCACGGCCAGCGCCTTGGCGTCGTTGTCCACCGCCACCGGCAGCTGCAGCAGCTCGACCAGCCGCCGCCGCAGCGGGAAGCCCCGCCAGGCCGGGATGTTGAGCGGCGACACGTGCTCCCCGGCGCGGTCCATGGGCCCGCCGGCCCCGACGCCGCACACCGCCACCGCCGCCTCCTCGGGGACTTGCGCTTCGACCGTGGCCAGCAGCGCTGCCACGGCGGCGAACAGGACGTCGGCGTCGGCTGTCGTGGGGGTGGCGACCCGCCGGAGGCTGCCACTGACGATCTCCCCTGCGCTGGTCACCAGGCCGGCTTGGAGCTTGGTGCCTCCGATGTCGAGGGCCAGGCAGAGGTCCACCGCCGGCACCCTAGCGGGACGGTCGGTTCGGGCGCGGCCGGCGAACCACGCTGATCGGGGGCGAGCTGGGGTTCGGTCCGGCCGGGTGCCTGCTCAGTGCTTGCGGCGGAACCGGTCGCGCAGCCGCGTGCGGGTTCCCTGGAAGGCGTTGCCGATGCCGTCGGTGCGCAGGGAGCGGCTCACGTCCTCCCAGCCGGCCTTGCCCATGCGCCGCAGGTTGGTCCAGAACATGACCAGCGAGGCGAACATGATGAGCACGCCGACGAACCCGGCGGCGACCGAGGTGGTGAAGAACGCGAGCATGACAGCGAGACCGCCCACGAAGCCGACGACCGACAGCTTCAGGTACCTGCCGGCGTAGCGGTAGACGTTCTTCGACTTCACCCGGTGTGCGAACGCAGGGTCCTGCCGGTACAGCGCTTGTTCGAGCTCCTGCAGCACTTTCTGCTCGTGCTCAGAGAGCGGCACGCCCAACCTCCCGTTCAACGCCGTCTCCGGGTCCTCTGATCCCCATCACGGCTTGCGGCCAATCTTCGCGCAGGGGGACCCCGCTGACAACGGCACTTGGCGGCGATCCGAAGGGCTGTCGGCGTCGGCCGGGGGCGGGGCCGCAGCAGTGTCCGCCGGCGGGGCGTCGCCGGGCGGAGCCGGGGTGCCGGGCGGAGCCGGGCCGGTGGCTCGACCTCGGCCGGTGGCTCGACCTCGGCCGGTGGCTCGACCTCGGCCAGCGTCGGGTGCCCGGCCGGCCGCTGGTGTCGAGGCGGCGCCGGCGGGGGCGACGGCGCCGGGACCGTAGCGGGCTCGGACGGCGGCCACAGCTCGGTCCACCGCGTCACGTCCGGAGCCGAGGCCGGGGCCGGCCGAGCCCGGACCGGCCGGCGTGGCGCCAGCCGGTCCGGAGGCAGGCCAGGGCAGCTGCTCGAAGGAGAGCTGCTC
>JAJZNB010000187.1 GCA_021848085.1 Actinomycetes bacterium | reverse complement strand
GGCCAGGGTGGTGGCCCGCCGGGGCCGCACCTCCACCGGGACCTGGTAGGTGGCGCCGCCGACCCGGCGGCTGCGGACCTCGAGCTCGGGGCGGGTGTTCTCCACCGCCTTCTTGAGGATCGACACCGGCTCGGCGTTGGTCTTGTCCCGCACCGTGTCGAGGGCGCTGTAGACGATGCGCTCGGCCAGGGTGCGCTTGCCACGCGACAGCACCTTGTTCACCACCTGGGTGACCAGCACCGACCGGTAGACGGGGTCGGGGGAGAGCTCGCGTCGGATGGCGGGGCCTTTGCGGGGCACGTCAGGACTCCTTCTTGGCGCCGTAGCGCGACCGGGCCTGGTTGCGCTCGCGCACACCGGCGGCGTCGAGGGCTCCCCGGATCACCTTGTAGCGGACGCCGGGCAGGTCCTTCACCCGGCCGCCGCGCACCAGCACGATCGAGTGCTCCTGGAGGTTGTGGCCGACGCCGGGGATGTAGGCGCTCACCTCGATGCCGCTGGTCAGGCGCACCCGAGCCACCTTGCGCAGGGCCGAGTTCGGCTTCTTGGGGGTGGTGGTGAAGACACGGGTGCACACGCCCCGCCGCTGCGGGGCGCCCTTCAGGGCCGGAGTCTTCGTCTTCGACGGCTTGGTCGACCGACCCTTGCGGACCAGTTGCTCGATGGTGGGCACGCGTGACCTCGTGGGCGTAGGGGATGGCGGGAACGGCTGGTACTGCTCGGAGGGTGCGCCAGGCGCGTCGCAGGATGCGCCCGTGCGCAGGAGAAACATGATAGAGGCCCCGGCCCGCGGCGGCAACCGGGCGCGGCGGGGCGGCGGCAACCGGGGGCGGCGGCCGGCGCAGGGCGGGACCCGGCTCGCGGCGGAGCTGGCGGGGCCGGCGCCGGCTCGGCGGCGTGCGGCCGCCGGGGCGCGCCGCCTCGGAGCCGCGCCGGTTCGGAGGCCCGGGACGACACAGCCCGCGACGACACAGCCCGCGACGACACAGCCCGTGACGACACAGGCGACGTCAGCGCGGACCGTGCCGTTCATGATCCTGCGTTGATCCAACAGGCCCGGGGACGGCCGGCTGGACGGCCGGCGTCTGGGGTATAGGTGGACCAGCAACGGGAATGGTGTCCACTCCGGAGAGCCGCCGGGGCGGCACGGCGGCGGCCGGCATGCGCCTGGGGGGCCCGCATCGATTCCCGGGGCTCGCCCGTCCCCTCGGCACAACCCAGTCGACCGTCCCGATCCCGGTCCCCGTCCCGGCGCAGCTCCGGTCGGCACGGACCCGCGGCGCCGGGGCCCAGCCATCTCAGATCGAGGTTCGTCGCGCCATGCTCTTGTTCTCGGCCTACCTGCTGCTGTCGCTCGCCCTGTTCGCCGTGGCCCTCGCCACCTTGTGGTGGATGCTGCACGCCTGGCGCACCCCCGATGTCCTGGCGGCCACCAGCTTCCCGGCCGGCAGCGACCGACCGGAGCTGAGCTTCTCGCTGATCGTGCCGGCCCGCCACGAGCAGGCGGTGCTGGGCGTCACCCTGCAGCAGCTGGCCCACCTCGACCACCCCGACTACGAGGTGGTGGTGGTCACCGGCCACGACGACCCGGCCACGGCCGCCGTGGCCGACGCCGCCGCCCGCCGCTGGCCCCAGCGCATCCGCAGCGTCACCGACCACTCGTGGCCCAAGAACAAGCCCAAGGCTCTCAACCGCGCCCTGTCGCACTGCCGGGGCCAGATCGTCGGCGTGTTCGACGCCGAGGACGAGGTGCACCATCGGCTGCTGCGCCAGGTCGACCGCACCTTCCGGGCCAGCGGCGCCCACGTGGTCCAGGGCGGGGTGCAGCTGATGAATTACCGTTCGAGCTGGTACGCCCTGCGCAATTGCCTCGAGTACTTCTTCTGGTTCCGCTCCCGCCTCCACCTGCACGCCCAGCACCAGTTCATCCCCCTGGGCGGCAACACCGTCTTCGTCCGCGCCGACGTGCTGCGCGCCGTGGGCGGCTGGGACGACGCCTGCCTGGCGGAGGACTGCGAGCTGGGGGTGCGCCTCTCGGCGCTGGGGGCGCGGGTGGCGGTGGCCTACGACCCCCACCTGGTGACCCGCGAGGAGACGCCGGACTCGCTGCGCGGCCTGCTCACGCAGCGCACCCGCTGGAACCAGGGGTTCCTGCAGGTGCTGCGCAAGGGGGAGTGGCGGCGCCTGCCGACCACCTCCCAGCGGTGGCTGGCCCGCTACACCCTGGCCATGCCGTTCCTGCAGGCCTTCACCGGGCTGGTGATCCCGGTCTCGATCGCCACCATGGTGTCGGTCAAGGTGCCGGTGGGCCTGGCCCTGGTGTCGTTCCTGCCGGCCATCCCGACCCTGGGCACCTTGGCCTTCGAGATCGCCGGTCTGCGCGAGTTCGGCCGGGTGTACTACTCGCGGCCGCGCCTGCGCGACTACCTGCGCCTGGCCGTCGGCCTGTTCCCCTACCAGGTGCTGCTGGCCAGCGCCGCCGTGCGAGCGGTGGGTCGCGAGCTGACCGGCCAGCGCGGCTGGGAGAAGACCGCCCATGTCGGCGCCCATCGGGGGCCGGTGCCGACCGGTGCCGTGGCTGAGCCGGCGGCATGAGCGGCGCCACCCGCTTCCCCGATCGGCGGCCCCCCCTGGCCATGGTCTCCCCGCTGGCGATCGACGCCCCGCCGGCGCGGCCGGCGGAGCCCGGCATGGCCGGGATCCGGTGGGCCCCGCTGCCCGGGGTCGACGACGGCGGGCAGCTGCGGCCGCTCGAGCGTCCTCGCCGGGCCCGCCGCTGGCGCCACCAGGTGGGGGCGTGGGCCCACCGGCACCGGCGCAGCCTGCTGGTGGTGGCCGGGTTGCTGCTGGTGGTGGGGGCGGTGCACGGCGTCGGCATGGACGCCAACCCGGCGCCGGTCGACGACGAGGGCACCTATGTGTCGCAGGCCTGGGCGCTGGTGGTCCGCCACACCTTGACGCCCTACACCTACTGGTACGACCACCCGCCGTTCGGCTGGATGGTGCTGGCCCTGTGGGGCTGGATCACCGACGGCTTCCGGCCCGGGCAGCACGCCCTGGTGGTCGGCCGGCAGCTGGTGCTGGTGGCCCAGATGGTCAGCACGGCCCTGCTGTACCTGGTCGCCCGCCGGCTGGGGATGAACCGGATCTGGAGCGCGGCGGTGGTGCTGTTCTGGGCTCTCAGCCCGCTCGACGTCATCTACGGGCGGATGGTCTACCTCGACAACCTGGCCGTGCCGTGGATGCTCGGCGCCTTCGCCCTGGCCCTGTCGCCGCGGCGCAACCTGTGGGCCATGGCGGGCTCGGGCGTGGCCTTCGCCCTGGCCGTGCTGAGCAAGGAGACGCTGCTGATCTTTCTGCCGGGCCTGGTCTGGCAGGTCTACCAGCAGACCGACCGGCGCACCCGGGCCTTCTGCATGACCGCGTTCTTCGCCGCCTTGTTGCTGGTGGGCGGTACCTATCCGCTGTACGCCATCCTCAAGGGCGAGCTGCTGCCCGGCCCGGGTCACGTGAGCCTGCTCAGCGCCGTCGAGTTCCAGCTGGCCGGGCGGGCCGGCAGCGGCAGCATCTTCGCCTCCCACAGCCAGGCGCACCTGTGGGTGACCCGCTGGCTGGGCATCGACCCGTGGCTGGTCGGTGCCGGCGCCGTCCTCACCCCCGCCGCGCTGGCCATCCGGCGGCTGCGCCCGTTCGGCATCGCCTACCTGACCGGGCTGCTGGTGCTGCTGCGCACCGGCTACCTGCCCGCCCCCTATCCCATCGCCATGCTGCCCCTGGCCGCCGTGGTGGCCGTCGGCGTCCTGGCCTCGGCCTGGCAGGTGGCCCGGGGCTGGGGGTCCGGCCGGGCGCGGCGGGTGGCGGTGCTGAGCGCCAAGGTGGCGAGCCTGGCCGCCGCCACCGGGGTGCTGGTGGGGGCGGCACCGGCCTGGGCCAGCGCCGACCGCAGCGCCATGACGGCCGACCGGTGGGGCCCCTACCTCCAGGCCGAGGCGTGGATCGAGCACAACGTCCCGCATGGGGCGCGGCTGCTGGTGGGCAACGCCATGTGGGTCGACCTGGTCGAGCACGGCTTCGGCGGGCCGCTTCGGGTGGTGTGGTTCTACAAGTTGGGGTTCACCAACAACCTCGATCCGTCGGTGGCCCGTGCCCTGCCCGGCGGGTGGAAGGAGTTCGCCTACGTGGTGGAGACCCCGGGCATGCGCAGCGCCATGGCGCCTTACCCGAACGGGTCGGGACAGGTCATCCAGGCCGTCCACCACTCGGTGGTGGTGGCCCGCTTCGGCCACGGCAGCAGCACCATCGACATCCGCCGGATCGTCGAGCCTCGGCCCTCGCCGACGGGCCGCCGGCGGGCGGCGCCGGCCACGGCCAGCCCCTCACCAGCCAGCCCAAGCCCGGCCACGTCACCTTCGGCGGGCGTGGCTGTGGGTACGGGATCATCGAGCGAGCAAGGAGCAGTCCATGTCCAACCAGCCCAACCCTGAGCAGCCCCAGTTCGCCCAGGGGCTGCGCGGCTACGACCGCGACCAGGTGGACGAGTACGTCGCCACCTTGACCAGCTGGGTCGCCGAGTGGCGCGACCGGGCCATCGCCGCCGAGGCGGAGCTGCACCAGCTCCGTGACCAGGTCGAGGGGCTGCACGGCCGCCTGGAGAGGGCCGAGGGACAGGCGGCGGTCACCACCCCGGAGAGCCTGCAGGCGGCCGGGGAGCGGGTGGGCAGGATCCTGCAGTCGGCCTTCCAGGCGGCCGAGGAGACACGGGCCGACGCCGCCGCCGAGGCCGAGCGGCTGCGGGCCGACGCCGCCGCCGAGGCCGAGGAGACCCTGCGCCAGGCCCGTGACGGCGCTGCCGCCCAGCTCGGCGAGGCTCAGCGCCGGGCCGAGGAGGTGGTGGAGGCGGCGCAGGTCGAAGCGGCCGGCATCGTGTCGGAGGCCGCCGCCCAGCGCCTGACCGCCGAGGAGGCCGTCCGGACGTTGCTCGCCCGCCGGGCCACGGTGGTGGCCGACCTGGCTCGCCTGCGCGACGACCTCGGCGTCGTCCTCGACGGCCATCACGGTGCCCTCACCGACGGTGCCCTCCCCGAGGCGGTGCTGGTCGCCGACACCGGCTCGGGGCCAGCCGACGAGGCCGGCCGTGCCCACCAGGTCGCCGGCGCCGGATCCGGTGCCGGCGCCAGATCCGCCCAGCCGATGCCCGACGAGGCCGCCAGCCCGGCTGGCGCCGAGCCCGACGCCACCCTCGAGGAGCCCGACACCACCCTC
>JAJZNB010000086.1 GCA_021848085.1 Actinomycetes bacterium | reverse complement strand
GGCGTGGCGGATGGATCCGGAGGTGCCGCTGGTGGTCCCCGAGGTGAACGCCGACGCCCTCGGCCAGGTGCCCAAGGGGATCGTCGCCAACCCCAACTGCACCACCATGGTGGCGATGCCGGTGCTGGCCCCCCTGCACCGCGAGGCCGGGCTGCGGCGCCTGGTGGTGTCCACCTACCAGGCCGTGTCGGGGGCCGGTCTGGCCGGGGTGTCAGAGCTCGAGGAGCAGCTGGGCAAGACGTCGGGCACCGCGGCACAGCTGACCTTCGACGGCACGGCGCTGCAGTACCCGGCCCCGGTCACGTTCGTGGGGCCCATCGCCCACAACGTGCTGCCCCTGGCCGGATCGGTCGTCGACGACGGCACCGACGAGACCGACGAGGAGCAGAAGCTGCGCAACGAGAGCCGCAAGATCCTCGGCCTGCCCGAGCTGGCCGTCTCCGGCACCTGCGTCCGGGTGCCGGTCTTCACCGGGCACAGCCTGTCGATCAACGCCGAATTCGAGCGGCCACTGAGCCCCGAGCGGGCCCGGCAGCTGCTCCAGTCGGCCCCCGGGGTGGCCTTGGCCGACGTCCCGACCCCGCTGGCCTGCGCCGGCGGCGACGTGTCGCTGGTGGGCCGCATCCGGCGCGACCTCGGGGTGGCGTCGGGGCTGGCGCTGTTCGTGACCGGGGACAACCTGCGCAAGGGCGCCGCGCTCAACGCCGTGCAGATCGCCGAGGAGCTGCTCCGGCTCCGTCGCTGACGGGCCGCTCACCGATGGGTTGAGGTGCCCAGCCTGCTGGGGTGCCCAGCCTGCTGGGGTGCCCAGCCGGCGGAGCAGGCCGGCGGGCGGGTCAGGTAGGGCGAAGCGGCAGGGATCGGATCCGCCGGGAGAGGTTGACGGCGTGGTCGCCGAAGCGCTCGTAGAAGCGGGCGACCAGCGCCGCCTCGATGGCCACCGGCAGGGCCATCGACCCGCTGGCGATCTCGGCGGTGAGCAGCACGTGCAGCTCGTCGAGCTCGTCGTCGAGCTGCTCTACCTGCTCGGCCACGTCGCGTGAGCGGTCGCCGTAGGCGTCGGCCGTCTTGCGCCACATGTCGCAGGCGATCTCACCCAGCTGCTCCACCAGCCCCCGGGCCCGCGGCGACAGCTCCACGCCCAGCCCCCGGATGGCCCGCCGCGCCACGTGCTCGGCCAGGTCGCCGCTGCGCTCGAGCTCGGGCAGCATCCGCAGCACCGCCACCAGCTCCCGGAGCTCCTCGGGCCCGGTGGTGCGCTGGGCCAGGCGACGCTGGGCCAGCTCCTCGAGCTCGTGGTACAGCGTGTCGATCGTCTCGTCGCTGGCCACCAGCGTCCGGGCCGCCTCGCGATCGGAGGCCAGCAGGGCGTGGGTGGCGCCGGCCATGCCTTCGCCCACCATGGCGAACAGCTGGATGATCTGGCGGTCGATGCGGTCGAAGCCCTGGACCACCGCGTCGGCTTCGTTCGACCACGATCCGCGCTGCTCGTGCACACCAGCACCGTACCTCGCACCGCTGGCCGCAGCCGGGGGGCCGCCGGCCCCGGCCCGGGGATCCGACCGGCAGGATCAGACCGGCAGGATCAGACCGGCAGGATCAGACGCGCACCAGCCGGTTGGCGGCCGCCACCACGTCGTCGACCTGGGGCAGGATGGCGTTCTCGAGGGTCGGGGCGTAGGCGACGAAGGTGTCGGTGGCGGCCACCCGGGTGACCGGAGCGTCGAGGTCCCAGAAGCAGTGCTCGGTGACCCAGGCGGCCACCTCGGCCCCGAAGCCGCCGGTCAAGGTGTCCTCGTGGACCACCAGCAGTCGGCTGGTGCGGGCCACCGACTCGGCTACCAGGTCGCGGTCCCAGGGGCTGATGGTGCGCAGGTCGATGATCTCGGCGTCGACGCCGTCGGCGGCGAGCAGCTCGGCGGCCTGCGCCGACAGGGCCACCGTGGCGCCCCAGGTGACCACCGTGAGATGGCGGCCGGGGCGGACCACGGTGCCTCTGCCGAAGGGGACGCTCCACCCCGGTGGCGGCATCGGGTCGGCGGCGGATCGCTGCCGGTAGAGGTGCTTGTGCTCCAGGAACAGCACCGGGTCTCCGGCCTCGAAGGCGCTGCGCAGCAGCCCGACGGCATCGCGGGCCCGGCTGGGGAAGGCGATGAGGAGCCCCGGCGTGTGGGCGAAGATCGACTCGCCGCTCTGGGAGTGCCAGATGGCGCCACCGGTGAGGTAGCCGCCGACGGCGACCCGGATCACCAGCGGGCACGAGAACGCCCCGTTGGAACGCCACCGGATGGTGGCCGCCTCGCTGCGCAGCTGCTGCATGGCTGGCCAGATGTAGTCGAAGAACTGGATCTCCGGGCACGGGCGCAGGCCTCGCAGCGCCTGGCCCACGCCGCGCCCGACGATGTTCGACTCGGCCAGTGGGGTGTTGTAGCAGCGGGCCGACCCGAAGCGCCGCTGCAGGCCCCGCGTCACGCCGAACACGCCGCCTTTGCCCTCCACCTGGTCGAGCACCTCGTCGTCGGCGTCGGCCACGTCCTCGCCGAACACCCGGATCCGCTCGTCGGCCGCCATCAGCTCGTGGAGCGCTTGGCGGATGGCGTCGGCCGGTACCAGCATCTCGGCTTGGGGGTCGGGGGCCGGCGGTGCCGGGGCCGGCCCGGGCGTGGCGTTGGCCTGGGCGAGGACGTGGCGGGTGACGGTGGCCGGATCGGGCCGGGGGGCGCCCAGCGCCTCGTCGGCCCCTGCCATCGTCTCCTCCACGGCGGCGCGGCGGATGGCGGCGGCCTGTTCGGCGTCGAGGACACCCGCGGCCAGCAGCTGGCGTTCGAAGGTGTCGATGGGATCGTGGGCCGCTTCGGCGGCCAGCTCGCCGGCGGCGCGGTACTTGACCTGGCTGTCGGCCGCCGAGTGCGAGTAGGGGCGGGTCACCCGGACGTGGAGCAGCCCCGGCCCCTCCCCAGCGCGGACCCGGGCCACCGCCTTGGCGCCGCGTTCGCGGCACATGGCGTAGTCCCAGCCGTCCATGCGGGTGACGGCCAGCCCGCGAAAGCCCCGCACCAGCTCCCACACCGGGGCCGGAGCCTGGTCGGCGGCCCGCACCGAGATGGCGTAGCCGTTGTCGGCCACCAGGTAGAGCACCGGCAGGTGCAGCCGGCAGGCGGTGTTGAGGCTCTCCCAGAACTCCCCTTCGGACACAGCACCCTCACCCAACGACACGTAGGTGAGCTCGTCGCCTTCCACGCTGGTGCCGGGGAGCTGGCGGTGGCGGGCCAGGTAGCGGCCGGCCTCGGCGCATCCGACGGCCGGCAGGCACTGGCTGCCGGTGGGGCTCGACTGGGTGACGATGTGGCGAGCGGCGTCGCCCCAGTGGCACGGCATCTGCCGCCCGCCGGAGGCGGGGTCGTCGGCCGAGCCGACCGCCTGCAGCAGCATGGCCGTGGGGGAGACCCCCAGGGCCAGCACCAAGGCCCGGTCCCGGTAGTAGGGGAAGAACCAGTCCGAGCCGGGCCGCAGGGCGTGGGCCACGGCGGCGAGGGCGATCTCGTGGCCGGACACCGGGATCTGGAAGAACACCCGGCTCTGCTTCTGCAGGATGATCTCGCGGTCGTCGAGCGCCCGCGACAGGCAGGCCAGACGGAAGTCGGCGACGAGCTCGTCTCGGTCGTAGGCGGCGAGCGCCTGGCGGCGGCTGCGCCGTGACCGCCGTCCGGCGGGGGGCACACGGCGATCGCCGGTGCCGTCGGGCTGTCGTCCGGCGGCCGCGGTGCCGGCCACGGCGCCTTCACGCATCACCGTTCACCTTAGGCGCCCGGGCCGGCCTCGGTCAGGACGGCCGCCGGGGGTGCGGTGGCCGCCGGGGGTGCGGTGGCCACCGGGTCGATGGCAGGCGTCGGTGACACAGCCCGTTGCTACCGTCATCTCGGTGGTCGCAGGGCTGGTGCTCGGAGCGGTGGTCGGGGCGGTGCTGGGGGCCGGCGTCGTGTGGGTGCTGGCCGCCGGCCGGCTGTCGGCCGGGCGGGCCGAGCTGGCTGCCGTCCGGGCCGCCTTGGAGCAGCAGCGGGCGCTGGGCGCCGAGCGCCAGACGGCGTGGGAGGAGTCGCGTCGGCAGCTGCTGGGCGAGTTCGCCGAGCTGTCCCAACAGGCCCTGACCCGCAATGCCGAGCAGTTCCTGCAGCTGGCCGACGAGCGCCTGGCCCAGGCACGCCAGGCGGCGGTGGGCGACCTCGACCTGCGTCGCCAAGCCATCGCCGAGCTGTTGACCCCGTTGCGCGACCAGCTGGGCCGCTACGAGCAGGGCCTGCACGAGCTCGAGCGGCAGCGCCAGCACGCCTACGCCGGGCTGGGCGAGCAGGTCCGGCAGCTGGCCGAGTCCCAGGACCGTCTGCGCTCCGAGACCCGCAACCTGGTCACCGCCCTGCGGGCACCGGCCACCCGGGGCCGGTGGGGGGAGCTGCAGCTGCGCCGGGTGGTGGAGATGGCCGGCATGGTCGAGCACTGCGACTTCGAGGAGCAGGTCACGGCTGCCACCGACGACGGACGGCTCCGCCCCGATCTGGTGGTGCGGCTGCCTGGGGCCAAGCAGGTGGTGGTCGACGCCAAGGTGCCGCTGCAGGCCTTCCTCGACGCCAGCGAGGCGGTCGACGAGACCACCCGGCGGGTGCAGCTGAGCGCTCACGCCCGGCACCTGCGGGCCCACGTCGACGCCTTGGCCAAGAAGGCCTACTGGCAGCAGTTCGAGCCCTCGCCGGAGTTCGTGGTGGCCTTCGTTCCCGGCGACCCGCTGCTGGCCGCCGCCCTCGAGCACGACCCGTCGCTGCTCGAGCACGCGGTGGCCAACCACGTCCTGCTGGCCACCCCTACCACGCTCATCGCCTTGCTGCGGACCGTGGCCACCACCTGGCAGCACGAGGCTCTGGCCGCCAACGCCCGCCAGGTGCAGCAAGCCGGCCGCGAGCTGTACAAGCGCCTGTCGACGTTCGGTGAGCACCTGGCCCGCACCGGCCGCGGGCTGTCCTCCGCCGTCGACGCCTACAACAAGGCGGTGGGCTCCCTCGAGCGCAGCGTGCTGCCCCAGGCCCGGCGCTTCCGCGAGCTGGGGGTGGTCGGCGCCGGAGAAGAGGACCTGCCTGAGCCGGACCAGGTGGAGCGAGCCGTGCGGCACCTGCAGCCGGCCGACGGCTCCCTGGGCGCCCTGCCGGCCGACGGCTCCCTGGGCGCCCTGCCGGCCGACGGCTCCCTGGGCGCCCTGCCGGCCGCCGAGGCGGTGGGCGAGGCCGGTGACGAAGCGGCCGGAGGGTGATGCGGCCCCGATCGGCGGCTCGGGGCCGGAGCCGCGGGCGGGTGGGAGGGCGGCGGCGGGGGTGACCCGGCGTCGCTGCGGTTCCAAAGCCTGTCCCATCGGCCAGTTCCGACTCATCTGCCAGCTCCGAGGAGACCGGGTTTCGGAGCCACCGGTCGCCAGGTGGCGGTGACGGTCCTACCCGGTTCGGAGCCGGTGCCGGCCTCGCCGGTCAGCGACGACTACCGGTTCCCACCAGGCCGGTCAGGGGCGCTTGCCCCGCGGCTCGGCCGCCGTTTCGGCCAGCGGACGCGACATGACCCTCTGCCGGCCCAGCCGACGCCACAGGTTCGGCACGGCGTCCATCACCTGTGCCAGGTGCTGCGCCGCGCCCGCCTCACCGCCGTCGTGGGGCTCTCGCCGGTGCAGGGCGACGACCAGATGGTCTCGGGCCAGCCCGGCTGCCTGTAGCGCCAGGCGAAGTGACCGCTGCCTGCTGGCCACCGGCTCCGGCTCAGACGGTCCGAAGTCACCAGCCTCCACGCCAGCGCCCGCCGCCACCGGACCGGACGGGACGGGATCCTCCTGTTCGAGCCCGCCGAGGACCACCACCGGGGCCGGTCGTCCCACGCCGTCGTGCACCGTCGACAGGCGCACGGTGTCGGCGGCACCCGCCGACCCGTCAGCCAGGTGCAGCGCTGGGCTCCCGTCGGCTGCGCAGAGCTCGGCCCAGCGCAGCAGCAGGTCGGTTCCGACACCGCCGACCTCCTCGAACCGCCGGGCGGCCAGGGCCGCGAAGCGCACCCTGCGTCGGGCCTCCTCCGGCTCGGGCTCCGCCTCGGCCAGCGCCAGCGCCTGGGTGGCCGTCACGGCGGCCTCCACCACGGCCGCCGGCTCCGACCACCACCGGAGGCGGTGCAGCTCGCCGAGCACGTGCAGCCCGCGGGCCACCGGTTCATCGGCGGCGCCCGGCGGTGGCGCCGCGGTGGGATCCCAGCTCCCGCCGATCTGGTGCCAGCGGAGCAGGTCGTCGTCGCCGCAGCCGAGGCCGGGGGTGCGCAGCGCCGCCACCACCGCCACGGCGTCGGCAGGATCGTCGGCGGCCCGTACCACGACCAGCAGGTCGCGAACCTCGGGGCTCTGCCACAGGGCCCGACCCTCGAGCCGGACCGGGATCTCCGCCGCCGCCAGCGCCTCGTGCAGGTGCAGCACCCCGGCCACCGTCGGCGCCACCACGGCCACATCCGACCACCTCGCCGGGCGGGTTCGTTCGGCGGCCTGGACCGGCCACCCATCGCCCACCGCGGCCTGCACGGCGCCGGCCACCGCCGCCGCCGACCGTCGGACCAGGGCGCCAGGGCCGAGCTCGGTCGCCGCGCCCAGCAGCACGGTCACCGCCGGGGTCCGGCCGCCGCCAGACGCCGGCACCACGGGGGTGCCGCCCATGCCGTCGAACCGCAGCTGCACGGCGCCGGGGAGAACCGGTAGGGGCCGCCGGGCCACCAGAGAAGGCCGGCCACCTCTGCCGGGGGGCCCGTCGGCAGGGGTGGCGCCGGCGGCTTCAAGGAGGCCGGCGGCTTCAAGGACATCACAGACCTGGGGGGCATCGGCGGCTTCGGCCAGCGCCTGGCGCAGGGCCACCAACCCCGGGGCACTGCGGTGCTCCTCGTGCAGCCACCGGTCCCCGGGCCGGCGCCAGCCGGCGGGCCACACATCGGGGTCGGCCACCAGCGTCACGTCGCCGACCACCTCTGCCAGCTCGGCCAACAGCCCGGCGAGCAGCGCGGAGGCGGCCCCCGGAAGCTCGTCGGGATCGACGCCGACCACGCCGGTCAGGCCAGCCCTCGCCGGGGCGGCGGCTCCGGGCATCTCGGCTCCGGCGGGCACCCCCGCCCCGATCACCATCACGGCACCGAAGGCCTCGGCGACCAGGCGGCGGACGGGATCACGGGCGAGAGCGGAGCGTCCCAACACCAAGGCGTCGGCCACCGTCAGCGCACCGTCCTGTCGCCGCCGCGCCTCGGCTCGTCGGGCTGCGTCGCCGAGCGCCTCGCTGACGGCCGCCGTCGCCCGGTGGCGGGCCGCCTGCAGCAGCCCCTCCCGGCGGCGTTGCGCCTGCCGGCAAGCCAGCCGCAGCTCTTGCGCCCGGCCGCCCCACCGCTGGCGGCGACCCCCGGTGCAGGCGAACGACGGCAGGCCGGCGAGCAGCTGCACGGCGGCGATCGGGTCGTGGCCGCCGGCGCGCAGCTGCACCGCCGCCTCGGCGAGCGGGCCCTGCAGGTGGCGCAGCAGCCGGTCGTCGGGATCGTCGCACCAGCTGGCGCAGGCCACCAGCTCCTCGAGCGCCGTCACCAGCGGCGAAACGTCCACCAGCAGCCCACCCCCGGCAGGGTCGGGCCCGCTGTCCGCCCAAGGCCGATGGAGCAGCTGCAGGGCCAGAAGGTCGAGCTCGCCGAGCTCCATCCCGGCCGCCACTGCCAGCGTCACGGCCCGTCGCCGCGGCTCGCTCTCGTCGGCGCACAGCAGCTCGTCCACCATCTCCCGGGCCTGCTCCTGCAGGCGCAGGGCGGCCAGCGTGGGGTGCACCACCCCGCCGCCGCCGTCGGCTCTGCGGTCTCGGCCGCCGCCGTCGGCTCTGCGGTCTCCGGCCAGGTCGACCAGCCAACCAGCCAGCTCGGCGACCGTCCACCGTTCCACCCCCTCCGGTGGTCGGGTCGCGCCGGCATCGGCCGCCGCGCCGCCAACAACCAGCACCGGCCGGCGCGACCGGGACTGCAGCCGGTCCAGATGTCCGGCCATCCACGCTTCGGCCGTGCCCGGCGGCGCCCACACCGTCTGCACGGAGCCGGGGAGTGGCGCCGGGCCGGCGGCCGCCGCCAGCATCCCCCACCGTTCCGGAGCAGGGGCGGAGCGCCCGGCCGGTCCGGCAGGCACCGCAAGGGTGGAGCGCCGGGCCGGGGCCGCCGTCGAAACCGCCGGGTTCACGAGCCTTGCCCGCCATCGACCGGGACTGCCACCACCGTCCCGGCCAGCGCGTCGTCGGCGACGGCCAGGCGCTGCAGCGGCGCCAGCTCCGCCGCCCGCCGCTTGCGGCGCCACTGGCGGCCGCGATCAGCCGGGCACAGGGCGGCCACGTCGCACCAGCTGCAGTGCCGGTGGCCGTGGGCCAGGCGCGGACCGGGGACCGCCGGAAAGACCCCAGCGGCGATGCCATCGGCGATGGCGCCCACCACCTGGCCGAGACGCCGTTCCACCGCCTCGCTCAGCTGCAGGTGGTAGCGGAGGGCTGACCGACCGTCCGACAGCAGCCAGTAGCAGGCGCGCACCGCCTCGCCGCCGAAGCGCTGGCGGGCGGCCAGGGCGTACAGGGGCAGCTGCAGCCGGGTGCCGCCGTCGACCGGGTCCCGCAGCAGCCGGCGCAGCCCCGGCTGGCGACCGGTCTTGTAGTCGGCCACCACCAGGCTGCCGTCGGCGGCCCGGTCGACCCGGTCGGCGCTGCCCCGGAAGTGCACCTCGCGCCCACCGGGCAGCGCCACCACCACGGCGTCACCGCTGGCGACGGCGCCTCTGGCGCCGCAGGAGCCGAAGGACATCTCCGCCGCCAACGGCGTCGAGGGCTCCTCCTCGCGGTGGAAGCGGACCAGATCCCGGCGGATGCCGGCACGCTGCAGCTCCCACAGCACCGTCGGACGCACCAGCCCGGCCGTCTCCGCCTCGGCGAAGGCGTCCTCGGCCAGCTCGACCAGGCGCAGGGCGCTGCGGCGCGCCCCCTCGAGCCGTTCGGCCACGTGCGCCTCGAGCACCCGGTGGACCAGCGCGCCGCGCTCGGCGGCGCCGAGCCGCAGGCGCCGTTCGGGCACCACCGGGCTCTGCAGCCGCAGCACCCGGTTGAACAGGTGGCGCCGCGGGCAGGTGGCGTAGGTCTCGAGCTGGGTCGCCGAGACCGGGTTGGCCGCACCGCCGATCGGAACTGCCCCGGGACCCACGTGACCGTCGAAGCGGGTGAACGCCGACGACCGACGGGCGGCGACGCCCTCCATCCCCGCCGCCAGCCGCCGGCCGTCGACCACCGGCGCCAGACCCCAACCGTGCTCAGCGCGCCCAGCCCACCCGGGGTCGAGCTCGACCAGGGTCAGCCACGGCACCGCCCCGAGGGCGGCGGTGGCGTCGGCCCTTGCCGCACCGGCGCCCAACAGCACCACCGCCTGCAGGCCGTGGAGGATGTCGGCGTCGACACCGTCGAACGGCGCCACCAGCACCGCGGCGTCCGTTGGGGTGGCGCCGAGGAGGCCGGCGGTGCCCGACGCACCGGCCTGACCGGCGATGCGCCACCCGGCGGCTGCCCCGGGGCCCACCGCCGGCCAGACGGCCGTGCTGAGCCGCCGCCGCAGAGTCCGGGCGAGCTCCCCGATCGTCACCGGCTGCCGCCGCCGGCTGCCGTCGGAGCCAAGCGCCGCCACCTCCGCCTGCACCGCGGTCAGTGCCGCCCGCTGCTCCGCCGGCCAGCCCCCTGCGGTGGCGCCGGGCAGCAGGCGCAGCAGGGCGCCGAGGGCCCGGGCCCGCTGCTCCCAGGTCGGGCCGTGGGGCGGCAGACAGGCAGCCAGCTGTCCGATCAGCCGAGCCAGCTGCGCCGGGCCGGAGGGCTCCGACGGGTCCTCCTCGGCCAGCCGCCCCAGGCGGTCCTGCCACTGGTCGACTCCGGCCACCACCCCGGCCCGCACCGACAGCTGCGACCAGGGAACCGGCGTCACCACGGTCCCCGCCACGGTGCGCAGCGGAGCCGACCCGAGCCAGGAGCACACCGCCGCCCGCGGCCAGCCGGCCGCCGCCGTCTCCACCAGACCCAGCGTCAGGCGCCCCGCCGCGCTGCGGTCGAGGCGGTAGGGTGCCGGCCCCCGCACAGCCAGCCCGGCGAGCTGCAGGCGGGCCCGCAGCGCCGTGGCCGTGGCCGGCCCCGGCGGATGGAGGACGGCCTGTCGATCGGGGGGCACGCCGCCCTGGTGGTAGCGGACCGTCGCTGCCACCGCCGCCGCCACCTGCTGGTCGACGTCGCCGGTCCTGGCCAGGTCCCACCGGTGCCGACGGGCCCCTCCGTCGCCGGCACCCGAAGCCTCCCCGGGCTCGTCGTCGGGACCGTCGCAGACCGGCGCCGGGTCGAGAGCCATGGCCCGGAAGCCTACGACCTGGCCGTGTCGGGATTCTGCACCCTTCATCGGCATCGACCACAATGGGCCGTCCCCGGGTGACGTCCCTGGGGCACGTCCCGGCGTGGCCGGGACGGCCATGCCCCGGCGGTGGCCTTCGGGCCGCCTCGGGCGCCACACGCCACACACGGAGGGATCGATGCGAGCCGGGGATACCGCCTGGGTGCTGATCAGCGCGGCGCTGGTGCTGTTCATGACGCCGGGCCTGGCCCTGTTCTACGGGGGCATGGTCCGGGCCAAGAACGTCCTGTCGGTGATGATGCAGAGCTTCGTGACCATGGGCGTGGTGACCGTGCTCTGGGCGCTGGGCGCCGGCAGCCTGGCCTTCGGCGGCGACGCCGGCGGCGGGCTGATCGGCAACCTGGGCCTGGCCGGTCTGAACATGCGAACCCTGCCGGGCTTCCACGGCCTCGACGTCTCTCCCTTGGCCGTCATGGTCTTCCAGATGATGTTCGCCATCATCACCGCCGCCCTGATCAGCGGCGGCATCGTCGACCGGGTCCGCTTCTCGTCGTTCGTGGTGCTCATCGCCCTGTGGCTGGTGGTGGTCTACGCCCCCCTGGCCCACTGGGTGTTCAGTCCCGAGGGCTGGCTGGCCCACCGTGGCGTGCTGGACTTCGCCGGCGGCACGGTGGTCGAGATCAACTCGGGCTTCTCGGCTCTGGCGGTGGTGCTGGTGGTCGGCCGCCGAAGGGGCTGGCCGGGGGAGGCCATGGCTCCCCACTCGGTGCCGCTCAGCCTGCTCGGCGCCGGCATCTTGTGGTTCGGCTGGTTCGGCTTCAACGCCGGCTCGGCCCTCGGCGCCAACGCCGTCGCCGTCCACGCCTTCGTCAACACCCAGCTGGCCGCGGCCGCCGGGCTGCTCGGCTGGCTGGTGGTGGAGCGGGTGAAGGAGCACTTCCCCACCACGCTCGGCGCGGCGTCGGGTGCGGTGGCCGGCATGGTGGCCATCACGCCGTGCGCCGGCTACGTCGACGCCCTGGCGTCGCTGCTGATCGGTGTCGTCGCCGGCGTCGTCTGCGCCCTGGCCGTGCGCCTCAAGTTCCGCCTCGGCTACGACGACTCGCTCGACGTGCTCGGCGTCCATGGCGTGGGCGGCCTCATCGGCATGGTGCTGCTGGGCTGCTTCGCCACCCGGTCGGTCGATCCCGCCGGCGCCAACGGCTTGCTGGTCGGTGGCGGCCTGCACTTCTTCGGCGTGGAGCTGCTGGCCGCGGCGGTGACCGTCGTCTTCGCCTTCGGGATGACCTGGCTGCTGGCCAAGGCGGTCGACGCCACCATGGGGTTGCGGGTCACCCCCGAGGAGGAGTGGCGCGGCCTGGACCTGGTGCACCACGCCGAGAGCGCCTACTCCATGGGTGGCACCGGCCGCGTCGGCAGCTGAGCCGCCCCAGCCCCAGCCGCCCCAGCCCCAGCCGCCTGAGCCCCAGCCGCCTGAGCCCCAGCCCCGGCCATCCCAGCCCCAGCCGCCTGAGCCCCAGCCGCCTGAGCCCCAGCCGGCCGGCCTCGTGGTCGGGAGCTGGCCGTCACCTGCCGGAGCCGGCGGTCGGTGCGTGCCGCGGCAGGTAGACGTGGCGGATCCGGAGCCGCCAGAAGATGGCCAGCGTGTCGCGGAAGATGGCCGCCACCGTCGGCAGGGAGATGGTGCTCGAGAAGCGCTCCACGATCCGCACCGGTGCCTCCACCAGGTCGGTGAAGCCGAGATGGCGGGCCAGGGCCAGCAGCTCCAGGTCGAAGGCGTAGCCGCGCTCGACCGTGAGCGGCAGCACTTCCTGCAGCACCTGGCGGCGCACCAGCTTGATGCCGGTCTGGGTGTCTCGGACGTTGAGGCGGAACAGGACCCGCACCAGCTGCTGGTAGCCCCACGAGTAGACCCGTCGGGCCCGTGGGTAGACCACCTGCGACCCCGGGTGGCGCTTGCTGCCCAGCACCACGTCGGGCCGGCTGTCGTCGACGATGGCCACGAACTGGGCCAGCAGGTCGGGTGGCAGGTCCCCGTCCCCGTCGATGAAGCCCAGGTACCGGCCGCGGCCACGGCTGAGACCCGCCCGCAACGCCTGCCCCTTGCCGCTCTGGCGGGGGAGCACCACCTGCTGCACCTGGTCCGACAACAGGTCGTCGAGGGTCTGCTCGCTGCCGTCGGTCGACCCGTCGGACACGGTGACGACCTCGAAGCTGCGGCCGGTGCCGCGCAGCACCTCCACCGCCTGGGCCACCGTCTGGTGCAGTCGCGGCCCGGGGTTGAAGTAGGGGACCACCAGGGTCAGGTCCACCTCCGGCGCCGACAGCACCGCAGGCTCTGCTGGGCCGGACCGGGGACGTCGGCCAGTGGAGTCAGCCGCCTTCACCGCTCTTCTCGACCCACGCTCCAGCCTCCCACGGGCTCTGCTCGACGCCCCTGGGGGTGCCGACGCCCGCGGAGTGATGGTATCGACCGCCTCCGCCGGCCAGAGGTCGCCGTCGGCCCCTCCGCGGCGGGGGCCGGGGGCTCCGGCCGGGCCCGGGAGACGACCGGTCGGGGCTGTCGACGGCCCGTGGCGGCGCTGCGTGCGATCTCCGGGCCGTAGCCGATCACGGCCTGATCGTCTGCTTCACAGCCCGCTCTGCAGGGCGTCCCAGGAAATTCCCAGCAAGAGGGGGAATCCTGAGCATGCGGCGACGAAGCGCCGTCGAGGTCTCGCGCGTCGACCGACGGCGGGCATGGAGATGGAGGTCAAGAGCTTGCGGATCCTCGTCTTGGGCGGTGACGGCTACCTGGGGTGGCCGACGGCCTTGCATCTGTCCCGTCGGGGGCACGAGGTGTCGGTGGTCGACAACTTCACCCGACGTCACTACGACCACGAGATGGGCGTGGACAGCCTGGTGCCGATCGTCAGCCTGCAGCAGCGCGTCCGACGGTGGGAGGAGGTGTCGGGTCTCCACATCGAGATGTACGTCGGTGACCTGACCGACGCCGACTTCGTGGACCGCACGCTGCGGGCGTGCGTTCCCGAGGCGATCGTGCACTTCGCCGAGCAGCGCTCGGCGCCCTACTCGATGATCGACCGGCGCCACGCCGTCTACACCCAGGTCAACAACGTGGTGGGGAACCTGAACCTGCTCTACGCCATCGCCGAGCAGGACCCCTCGATCCACCTGGTGAAGCTGGGCACCATGGGGGAGTACGGGACGCCCAACATCGACATCGAAGAGGGCTTCATCGAGGTCACCCACAAGGGTCGCACCGACGTGCTGCCCTATCCCAAGCAGCCGGGGTCCTTCTACCACCTGTCGAAGGTCCACGACAGCCACAACATCATGTTCGCCTGCCGGATCTGGGGCCTGCGCTCCACCGACCTCAACCAGGGCATCGTCTACGGTCAGCAGACCGAGGAGACGGCCCTGCACCCCGACCTGGCCACCCGCTTCGACTACGACGCCGTCTTCGGCACCGTCTTGAACCGCTTCTGTGTGCAGGCCGTGGTCGGTCACCCGCTCACCGTCTACGGCGAGGGTGGTCAGACGCGGGGCATGCTCGACATCCGCGACACGCTGGCCTGCGTCGAGCTGGCCGCCACCAACCCGCCCGAACCCGGCGAGTACCGGGTGTTCAACCAGTTCACCGAGTCGTTCTCGGTGAACCAGATGGCGGAGATGGTGGCCGAGGCCCACAGCGGGCCGGTGCGGATCGAGCATCTCGACCCACCCCGGGTCGAGCTGCAGCAGCACTACTACCGGGCCGCCCACACCAAGCTGCTCGACCTGGGCCTGGTGCCGCACCTGCTCGAGCCGTCCACCATCCGCAGCCTGCTCGAGGTGGTAGAGCGTCACCGCGACCGGGTGGATCTGCAGGCGGTGCTGCCCACCGTGCGCTGGTCGGCCACCTCGAGCAGCCTGCCCACGGCCAAGGGCCTCGCCGAGCAGGTGCGCTGAGCTGGGCCCCCGCTGCCAGGGGTGCAGCGGAGCGGTCCGCTCCGGGCCGGTAGGGTCCTGCGGCGATGTTGCGGGATCGGCGCCGATGGGCGCGGCGACGGGCCGGTGCCCTCAGTCCGATCCGGGTTCTGGTCGTCGTCGGCGTCGCCCTGGTGCTCGCCGGAGTGGCGGCCGGCTCGGTGTCGCAGGTCGCCCCGGCCAGCGCCCCCTACCGGCGTGACGTCGCCCGCAGCTTCGCCCTGCTGGTCGCCCCGGTGGCGGCCCGCTCCCAGGCGACCGGCGCCACCTTGCGCGGCGTGCTCGGCTCGGGCCCGTCGATGGGACGCCGGCGCTTCTTCGCCGTGCTGTCGGGGGTCCGCCACGACAGCCAGGCCGAGCTGAGCGACCTGACCGTGCCCCCGCCGCTCCTGCCGGCCGGGGGCGACGGCTGCGTCGCCGCCTTGCGCGACCGCGCCAGCGCCGCGGCCGGGATGGCCGCCGCCCTGGAAGACCTGTTGGGTGGCCCCGGCGGATCCCGGCCGTCGTCGCCGTCGACGGCGTCGGCTGGCCTGGCCCGCCAAGGAGGCCTGGTGCTGCGCTCCGACGCCGCCTGGGCATCGTGTCGAGCGGAGCTGGGCCGCGGCCCGGGCCACGTGCGCATCCCCACCTCGCGCTGGGCGCCGGACCCGGCGCTGTGGTCGGCATCGAGCCTGGCGGCCACCGCCTCGGCCGTGGCCGGGTCGTCGACCCTGGCCGTCCGCCACGACC
The DNA here is from genome assembly GCA_021848085.1 of Actinomycetes bacterium. GTDB lineage: Bacteria > Actinomycetota > Acidimicrobiia > Acidimicrobiales > UBA8190 > JAJZNB01. The sequence goes on along the minus strand of JAJZNB010000086.1, from coordinate 14,483 downwards.
TGCTGATCCTGTCAGGGGCCGTCGGCTTCTCGCCGCCGGTGCTCGCCGACAGCAACGGTGCGGCGGTGCTGCCCCCCACGCCCACCGTGACGGTCCGCCTGGTGCTGGCCAACCATGGCAACGTCGACGAGCGCGGCGTGGTGGTTCGCCTGGCGGTGACCGGGGGCCGGGTCCCGCCCGTCGAGGAGGTGGTGGACGTGGCCGCCGGCGGATCCACGGCCGTCGACCCGCCGCCGCTGCACGTCCCTCCGGGGCTGCACGGCACCCTGACGGTGTCGGTCGACGGCCCGTCGGGCGCGGGGAGGGGCGTGTCCATCCCCATCGCCGTGGCGCCGGCTCCGCCGCCGAGCACCACCACCACGACCACCACGACCGCACCGCGGACCTCGACACGCGGCGGGAGCGGCACCGCCGCCGCCCACCCGGGCGGGGCCGGTTCCGGCGGGGGACGCCGGCCCGGCTCCTCGGGCTGACCCGAGATGACACACGCCCTCCCCGGGGCCGTAGGATCAGTCTGAGGGCAGCCAGAGGAGGATCCGAGCGAGTGGCCGAATCGATCACCATCATCGACAACAGGACGGGCAACCAGCTCGAGATCCCGATCGAGCATGGCGGGGTCTCCGCCGCGGAGTGGCAGAAGCTGCTGCCAGGGATCTGGTTCACCGACCCCGGCTTCATGGCGACGGCGGCCTGCGAGAGCTCGATCACCTACCTCGACGGCGAAGGCGGCATCCTGCGCTACCGGGGCTATCCGATCGAGCAGCTGGCCGAGAGCTCCACCTATCTCGAGGTGGCCTACCTGCTGCTGCACGGCGAGCTGCCCACCCCGGCCCAGTTCGAGGCGTGGCGCCACGACATCACCTACCACACCTTCATCCACGAGAACGTCCGCAAGCGGTTCCTGGAGGGGTTCCACTACGACGCCCACCCCATGGGGATGCTGGTGTCGGCCGTCGCCGCCCTGTCGACCTTCTACCTCGACGCCAAGGACATCTTCAACGAGGAGTCCCGCAACAAGCAGATCATCCGGCTCATCGCCAAGATGCCGACGTTGGCCGCCGCCGCCCACCGCTTCAGCGTCGGGATGCCCTTCGTCTACCCGGACAACTCGCTCGACTTCTGCGCCAACTTCCTGTCGATGATGTGGAAGGTGGCCGAGCCGCACTTCCAGCCCGACCCGGTGCTCACCCGGGCGCTCGACATCCTCTTCATGCTGCACGCCGATCACGAGCAGAACTGCTCCACCACCGCCATGCGGGTGGTCGGCTCCTCGCACTCCGATCCCTACTCGGCCACCGCGGCGGCGGCCGCCGCCCTCTATGGGCCGCGCCACGGCGGCGCCAACGAGGCCGTCATCCGGATGCTGACCGAGATCGGCTCCATCGACGAGGTCCCGGCCTTCGTCGAGTCGGTCAAGCAGGGGCACGGGCGGTTGCAGGGCTTTGGGCACCGCGTCTACAAGAACTACGACCCCCGGGCCAAGATCATCAAGCGCACCGCCGACGAGGTGTTCGCCGTCACCGGCAAGAACCCGCTGCTCGACATCGCCCTGAAGCTCGAGGAGATCGCCCTCAACGACGAGTACTTCACGTCGCGCAAGCTGTACCCCAACGTCGACTTCTACTCCGGGCTCATCTACCAGGCCATGGGCTTCCCGTTGGAGATGTTCCCGGTCCTGTTCGCCATCCCGCGCACCTCGGGCTGGCTGGCTCACTGGACCGAGATGCTCGACCAGAGCTCCAAGATCGCCCGGCCCCGCCAGCTCTACATCGGCGCCGACCAGCGCGACTACGTGCCGTTGAACCAGCGCTGAGCCGCCGGCGCCGCCGCTGGGACGGCCGGGGTGCCGGCCGCCCGCCGTCAGCGTGGGGCGTGGCTGACGACGCGCATCAGGCCTTCCTGCACCATCGACACCACCAGCGAGCCGTCGCGGCTGAAGAAGAAGCCTCGGGCCAAGCCTCGCCCGCCGTAGGCGTTGGGGCTGTCCATGTCGAACAGGAGCCACTCGTCGGCCCGGAACGGCCGGTGGAACCACATGCAGTGGTCGAGGCTGGCCCCCATGAAGTCGGCGGCCTCCCAACGCACCTTGTGCGAGGCCAGCATGGTGTCGAACAGCGACATGTCCGAAGCGTAGGCGGCGATGCAGCTGTGCAGCAGCGGATCGTCCGGCAGCTTGCCGTCGGCCCGGATCCACAGCCGCTGCACCGGCTCGCCGCCCGCCTCCTCGAGCCACGGCAGGTGGCCGATGTGACGCTGGTCGATGGGATGGGGTCTCGAGAACCAGTCGGTCATCTGGTCCCGGAACGGTTCGAGCCGCTGGCTGAGCGTCGGCAGCCCCTCGGGTCCGGGCACCTCGGGCATCGGGACCTGGTGGACCAGCGGCCCCTCCTCGGCGACGTGGAACGACACCGCCAGGTTGAAGATGGCCTGGCCGTGCTGGATCGCCACCACCCGGCGGGTGGTGAAGGACCGGCCGTCGCGGATGCGGTCGACCTCGTAGAGGATCGGGACCGTCGGATCGCCGGGGCGCAAGAAGTAGGAGTGCATCGAGTGGACCGTGCCGTGGTCCACGGTACGGCCGGCGGCCATCAGAGCCTGCGCCGCCACCTGCCCGCCGAAGACGCGCTGGCGCCGCTCGTCTGGGCTCACCCCACGGAAGATGTTGACCTCGATGGGCTCGATGTCGAGCAGGTTGACCAGGAAGTCGAGGGCGTCACTCATTGGCAACATCCTGACAGGGCCCCGACCGGGCAGGCGAACAGCCCGACCGCTACGGTGACCCGGTGGTCAGCGTGAGCTTCCCCGACGGGTTCCTGTGGGGCACCGCCACCGCCGCCCACCAGATCGAGGGCGGCAACGCCACCAGCGACTGGTGGGAGTTCGAGCACCGCCCCGGCACCCCCTGCCTGGAGCCCAGCGGCGACGCCTGCGACTCGTGGCACCGCTGGCCCGAGGACCTCGACCTGTGCGCCGTCTTGGGCTTCGGCACCTACCGGTTCTCGATCGAGTGGAGCAGGATCGAGCCGGCCGAAGGGGAGTGGTCGCGGGCCGCCCTCGACCACTACCGGCGGATCTGCGACGGCTGCCGGGAGCGGGGCCTGGTGCCGATGGTGACCTTCCACCACTTCACCTCCCCCCGCTGGCTGGCCGAGCGAGGCGGCTGGGAGGCGCCCGACGCCCCCGAGCGCTTCGCCCGCTTCTGCCAGCGCGCTGCCGCTGCCCTGGGGGACCTGGTCGGTTGGGCCTGCACCATCAACGAACCCAACGTGGTGGCCCTCATGGGCTACGTGCTGGGGGCCTTCCCGCCCGGGGTGCATGACCAGGACCGGCGCCGACGGGTCGACGACGCCCTCGTGCGTGGGCACCGCCTGGCCGTGGAGGCGCTGCGCTCGGGACCGGGATCGGCACCGGTGGGGCTCACCCTGTCGATGTCGGACTACCAGGCGTTGCCCGGCGGGGAGGCGCTGGCCGATCGGCTCCGCCACCAGAGCGAGGACGTCTATCTGCAGGCCACCGGCGGCGATGACTTCGTCGGCGTCCAGACCTACACCCGCATCCGCGTCGGGCCCGACGGGATGCTGGGGCCCGAGCCGGGGGTGCCGGTCACCCAGATGGGCTACGAGCTCTGGCCCGAGGCGGTGGAAGCCACGGTGCGCCGGGCGGCCGCCGTCAGCGGGCTGCCGGTGCTGGTCACCGAGACCGGCGTCGGCACGGCCGAGGACGGCGACCGCATCGCCTACTTCTCTCGGGTGCTGCAGGGGGTGCGACGCTGCCTCGACGACGGCGTCGACGTGGGAGGGCTGGTGGCCTGGAGCCTCCTCGACAACTTCGAGTGGACCCTCGGCTACCAGCCCACCTTCGGCCTGGTGGCCGTCGACCGCCGCACCTTCGAGCGGCGCCCCAAGCCGTCGGCCCACTGGCTGGGCGAGCTGGCCCGCCACGGCGGCGGCGACCTGGCCGGCTGACCGGCGACCTGGCCGGCTCCCCCAGCCCCCGGCGCCGGCCAGCCCGACCGGGTTCCGTCCAGACGGCGGGTCCAAAGACCCGGGTGGGGGCACCGGCGGGATCGGGTACAATGTTACAGATGCGTGACGCTCTGGTGCGCCTGTGGCGCCTGTACCACACGCCACAGGGCCAGCGGCTGTTTCGCTACGCCATGGTGTCGGTGGTGTCGACGGCGGTCTCGTTCGCGGTGCTCACCTTCGTCTACGGCGTGCTGCGCCTGTGGACCGAGGTGCCCAGCACCATCTTCGCCAACGCGGTGGCTGCCGTCCCCTCCTACTACCTCAACCGCCAGTGGGCCTGGGGCAAGAACGGCCGTTCGCACCTGTGGCGCGAGGTCGTCCCCTTCTGGGTCACCTCCTTCGCCGGCATCGCCCTGTCGACCCTCACCGCCACCGGTGCCCGTGCCTTCAGCCTCGACCACCACCTGCACCACCTGGGTTCGACCGTGGTGGTCGACGGCGCCAACCTGTTCGCCTTTGGCATCCTGTGGATCCTCAAGTTCCTGATCTTCAACCGTCTGTTCCGCCAGCACCCGGTGGCGGAGGCGGAGCTGGAACCCGAGCTGGTCAACAGCTGAGGCGGCGCCAGCACGCGTTGGCGTTGGCGGCGGCCCCGGCGCCTGGGCGGCGTCGGAGGGACGGTTCAGTCCCGGAAGTTGGTGAACTGCAGCGGGATCCCGAAGTCCTCGCCCTTCAACGCGGTGATCACCGCCTGCAGGTCATCGCGCTTCTTGCCCGTCACCCGCAGCTGCTCGCCCTGGGTCTGGGACGAGACGCCCTTGCGGCCAAGGTCCTTGATGAAGCGGTTGAGCCGCTTGGCGTGGTCGGCGGAGATGCCGGCCCGGATGGCCACGTGCTGGCGGACGCGGCCTCTTGAGCCCTCCTCCACCTTGCCGTCCTCGAACGCCTTGAGCGACACCTGACGCTTCACCAGCTTCTCCTCGAGCACCTGGTGCAGGGCCCGGAGCCGGTCCTCGGTGGAGGCGTGCAGCACCAGTTCCTGCGTCCCCAGCTCGATGGTGGAGTCGGTGCCCTTGAAGTCGAAGCGGGTGGCGGCCTCGCGGTTGGCCTGGTCCACGGCGTTGCGGATCTCCTGGTGATCCACCTCGGAGACGACGTCGAAGCTGGGCATGGCAGCGAGCCTACCGGGGGCCGATCGCCGCTCGGGAGGGCGGGCGGGACTTGCTAACGTCTGCGCCCACTGGGTCGGTGCCCGAGTGGACAAAGGGAGCAGACTGTAAATCTGCCGGCAACGCCTTCGAAGGTTCGAATCCTTCCCGGCCCACCACATCGCCGTGCGCGGACGTCGGCGAAGCGAAGAGCAGGTCGGGCGGGTCCTTGTAGCCCGCGTCGACGACACGGCCGTGGCGGACGCGGGCCTCGTCGAGCACGGCGGGGTCGTGGTCGTCCCGGCAGCCGAAGGCACGGCGCGAGGCGCCCCCTGGCGGCAGGACCGGCCGGTGCCCGCTCGGCGTTGGCCCATCCGCCGTTGCGGGGCGCACCATCTTCATTACAATGACGTTACGAACCCGCCCGGGGGGCGCCGTGACGCCGCCCGGCCCGTGGCACCGGCGCAGCTGCCGGGTGGATGGCGAGGACGCTGAGGCATGGCCGCACAACCCCATACGGCAGCACCACGCGCCAATCGGCTGGTCGGAGCGCGGCGAGCGCTCGACCACGGCCTCGACCGGCTGGTGGCTTGGGACGACGCGGTGCGGTCCCGCTGGCCCTTCCGGGTGCTGACCCAGCCCGACCCAAGTCCCGACACGATCCACGGCGACGGCTCGGCCCTGCTCGTGCGCCCGGCCATCCTCGGCTTCATCGCCCTGGCCGCCATCGCCGCCGGGGTCTCCCAGCCGAACTCCCCCTTCGTCTTCAAGCACGTCGGAGCCTGGTTCTTCGGCATCCCCTCCACGCCGGCCGCTGCCCCCTCGCCGGCCCCGCTGTTCCTGGGGCTGGTGGCCGTCTATGGCGGCCTGGTGCTGCTCATGCGGGTCTGGTTCACCCTGGCCCGCATCCTGGCCAAGGTGCACACCATCCCGGTGCGCCGCCTGGCGCTGATCCTGGCCCTGTGGTCGGTGCCGATCCTCATCGCCCCGCCGCTGTTCAGCCACGACATCTACAGCTATGCCGCCCAGGGCGAGATGATGAGCCACCACATCAGCCCGTACCTGTACGGTCCGGGCACCCTGGGCACCGGCTCCCCCTACCAGCAGCTCGTCGACCCGTTCTGGATGAACTCGCCGGCACCCTACGGGCCGCTGTTCCTGCAGGTCGACGGGTGGTTCGCCTCCTTGTCGCTCCACAACGTGCTCGGCACCGTGGTGTTGCTGCGCCTGCTCGCCCTCCTCGGGGTGGTGCTGCTGGCCATCGGCATCCCCCGCCTGGCCCGCACCGCCGGGCGCAACGAGGGCGAAGCCTTCGTGCTGGCGGTCCTGAACCCGGTGACGCTGCTGCACCTGCTCGGCGGCGCCCACAACGACTCGCTGATGGTGGGGCTGCTGGTGCTCGGCGTCGCCATCGCCCGAGAGGGGCGACCGGTGGCCGGCATCGTGGTGTGCGCCCTGGCTACCGCCGTCAAGGCCCCGGCGGCCATCGGGGTCCTCTACATCGGCTGGACGTGGATGGGTCCGGGGCGCTCGGTGCGCGAGCGGATCCGCCCGGTGCTGACCGCCGGCCTGATCGCCGGCCTGGTCATGGGGGCCTTCTCGTTCGAGACCGGCCTCGGCTGGGGGTGGGTGGCCGACCTCGGCACCCCTGGCGCCGTCACCTCCTGGCTGGCGCCGGCAACCGGCGTGGGCATCCTCCTGTCGCACCTGGCCAACCTGGTCGGGCTGGGGGTGTCGCGCACCAGCCTGCTGTCGCTGACGCGGGTGCTCGGCATCATCGCCGCCGTCATCAGCGGCGTGGTGCTGCTGCTCAGGAGCGACCGGATCGGCATGCTGCGGGCCATGGGGATCACCTGCCTGCTGGTGGTGATCCTTGGCCCGGTGGTGCAGCCCTGGTACCTGTCGTGGGGACTGGTGCTCATCGCCCCGGTGGCCACCGGACGACTGCGCTCGGTGCTGCTGGGCCTGTCGGTGGCGTCGGCCTTCATCGGCCTGCCCGCCGGCCGCAAGCTCGTCACCGACCTGATCCATGCCAACCCGCTGACGGTGGCGGCCGCCCTTCTGGCCTGCCTGTTCATCCTCACCGTCCCCCTGACCCGCTCCTCGCCGCCCGACGGTGAGGCCGGTGGCGGGCGCTTGGGCCGTGGCGGCCTGCCGCCGCTGCTGGTGCCCACCGGCGACTCCGGCGGCGCTTGACCGGCGGGCCCGGCGGCAGGGTCACGTCAACATGAGCTGCAGCACGGCCACGTCCAGCCAGCGGCCGAACTTGCGGCCGATCTCGCGCTCCACCCCGACCAGCTCGAAGCCCAGCGCCTGGTGAAGGCCGATGGACGGGGCGTTGTCGGCCGCCACCCGGGCGATGACGGTGTGGAACCCCCAGCGCCGACCGGCCCGCACCAGCTCGCCGAGCAGCAGCCGGCCGACCCCGCGGCCGCGCCAGCTCTCGGCCACGTACACCGAGTCCTCCACCGTGGTGGCGTAGGCCGGCCGTTCCCGGAACGGCGACAGCGACCCGAACCCGGTCACCGTCGCCTGCTCCACCGCCACCAGCGCCGGGTAGGCCCCCTGGTGGCGCTCGATCCACTCGCGCTGGGCGTCGAGCGACCGGGGTCGCAGGTCGAAGGTGGCGGTGGAGCCCAGCACCTCGACGTTGTAGATGGCGCGGATCGCCTCGGCGTCCGCCGCGGTGGCCAGCCGGACATCCATGGCGCCAGGATGCTAGCGGCCCCGGCCGGGGGCGCCGTCGGGCTGGACTATGCTGGCTCGGCGCGGTGGCGACGGCCGGCCGTGCCCGCCCCCTTAGCTCAGTCGGCAGAGCACAGCCATGGTAAGGCTGGTGTCGTCGGTTCGATTCCGACAGGGGGCTCCCCAGGCGGCGTAGCTCAGTCGGTCAGAGCACACGGCTCATAATCGTGGGGTCGCGGGTTCGAGTCCCGCCGCCGCTACCACCACAGCGCACCAGGGTCCGGTTCCGTGAGGACCGGCCGACACAGGAGCGGACAGCACCATGGCCAAGAACGAGAAGCGTGTGCAGGTCACGTTGGCCTGCGAGGTCTGCAAGCGGCGCAACTACATCACGATGAAGAACAAGCAGAACGACCGTGAGCGCATCGAGATGAACAAGTACTGCCGGTGGGACCGCCGCCACACCCTCCACAAGGAGACCCGCTGAGCCCACGACGACGCGCCGACGAGCCGGCCGGCGCCGCGCGCTCCGACCCGGGCACGCATCCCCACGGCACCGCCGGCGGCACCGGTGCGGCCCCCGGCGGCGGCGTCGGCCCGAGTGATCTGGCCGACCGGGCCCGTCGCGGTGACCGGGCCGCCTTCGACGCGCTGGTCCGCCACACCTACGCCGATGCCTACGCCCTGGCGCTGCGCCTGGTCGGCGACGAGCACGACGCCTCCGACGCCGTCCAAGACGCCTACCTGCGCGCCTACCGTTCCATCCCCCGCTTTCGGGGGGAGTCGGCCTTCTCCACCTGGTTGCACCGCATCGTGGCCAACTGCTCGGCCACCGTGCTGGTCCACCGGGGCCGGCGCCGCCACCAGGCCCTGGAGCAGCTCGCCCCCGCCGAGGCCGCGGCGGTGCTCGTCGACCGCCGCGCCGAGCACGACCCCGAGGCCTGCTCGGAGCGCCAGTCCGACCACGAGCGCCTGGCCGCCGCCCTCGGCCACCTGCCCCCCCGGCTGCGGAGCGTGGTGGTGCTGCGCGACGTCTACGACCTGCCGCACGAGGCCATCGCTGCCGAGCTCGGCATCAGCGTCTCCGCCGCCAAGGTCCGGCTCCACCGGGCCCGCCGCCAGCTGCGCGAACAGCTCTTCACCAGCGGGCATGAGGCCACGGCTCCCGTCGACCGCCGTGGCGCCCCCGAACCGGTGGAGGTGGCCCGTGCCGGATGAGGGGCTGTGCCGGCGGGTGGCCGCCGCCCTGCCCAGCGCGGTGGAGCTGCTGACAGAGCCGGCGACGCCCGGCGCCCCGGCCGGCCCCGGCGCGGTGGCGGCCTTGGGTGATCCGGCCCTGGCCACCCACCTCACCCGGTGCCTGCGCTGCCAGGCGGAGCTGGCCCGCTACCGGACCCTGCGCCGCCTGCTGCGCCAGCTGCTGCCGCCGGAGGCGGCGGCGACACCCCCCACCCCCGACCTGGTCACCGCCTGGGGCCCGGCACCCGCCGCCGGCCGCCCTGGTCGGCGCCTGGTGCTGGTCGGCTCGCTCACCCTGGCTGCCCTGGCCGGCATGGCCACCGCCGGCGTGGCGGCCACCCGCACCGTGCGGACCCGGGCCAGCTGACCCGCGACCCCGGCTGCGTCCCTCGCCAGCCCCCGGTGAGCGGCTCCCGCAGGCCGGGTGCTAACCTCGTGCTCCGGCCCCCGGGGTCTGCCTGCCGCTGGCCGGCCCGCAAGGCCGCCGAGGGCAGTAGCTCAATTGGTAGAGCACCGGTCTCCAAAACCGGCGGTTGGGGGTTCGAGTCCCTCCTGCCCTGCTCACCGTCCGTCGAAAGGCGCGCGAAGCCGTGAACCGCGAGACCAAGCGCATGATGCAGCGTCAAGGCCAGGTGGAGGCCGATGGCTCCCCCGCGGCTGCCGACGTCACGGAGCGCACGGCCGCGCCGGCGAAGACCAGCCCCTCACCTCTCAGCCGGGCGGTCGAGTTCTTCCGCGAGATACGCTCGGAGCTGCGGCAGGTCGCCTGGCCGACGCGCCCGGAGGTGGTCAGCTCCTCCACGGTGGTGCTCATCGCCCTCATCGTGCTGGTGGCGTTCATCTTCCTGCTCAACTTCGCCTTCTCGCACGGCATCACCTTCCTCTTCCAGTCATGACGATCCCCGAACCCGACGCCAACGACCACCTGGAGCAGCCGGCCGCGCCCGCCGGCGCTGCCGATCCCGGCGACACCGCCCCGGTCGGCGATCCGGTGCCGCCTCCCGCCTCCGACGTCGACGAGGCCTCCGACGCCGGTGCCGCTGACGACGAGGCCTTCGACGCCGGTGCCGCTGTCGACGTCGACGAGACCTTCGACGTCACCGGCACCGGGCCCGAAGGTGCCGCCCCCGCCGAGGTGGACGAGGGCGCCGAGGTGGACGAGGGCGGCGAGGACGAGGGCGGCGAGGAGGCCGACGTCGAGTACCTCCCGGTGGAGAGCCCCTACGACCGGCCCGGGCGCTGGTTCGTGGTGCACACCTACGCCGGCTACGAGAACAAGGTGAAGTCCAACCTCGAGAGCCGCATCGTGTCGATGAACATGGAGGACCGGATCTTCGAGGTGGTCATCCCCATGGAGGACGTCCCCGAGTTCAAGAACGGCAAGAAGGTGATCGTCCAGAAGAAGGTCTTCCCGGGCTATCTCCTCACCCGCTGCGAGCTCGACGACGACGCCTGGTCGGTGATCCGCAACACTCCCGGGGTCACCGGGTTCGTCGGTCCGGGCACCAAGCCCATGCCGCTGTCGCGGCGCGAGGTGGAGAGCATCCTGCAGGTGCCGGCTGAGGGTGTGGTGGGCGAGGCCCCCAAGAAGCACCGGCCCCGGCTCGAGTACGAGGAGGGGGAGACGGTGCGGGTCAAAGAGGGACCCTTTGCCGACTTCTCCGGGCAGATCGCCGAGATCAACGAAGACCAGCTCAAGCTCAAGGTGCTGGTCAACATCTTCGGCCGGGAGACCCCGGTCGAGCTCGAATTCAGCCAGGTCGCCAAGCTGTAGGCGCGGGAGGACACAGATGCCGCCGAGGAAGAAGAAGACGCTCGCCGTCGTGAAGATCCAGCTGCCGGCCGGAGGAGCCACCCCGGCGCCGCCGGTGGGGACCGCGCTCGGCCCCCACGGGGTGCAGACCATGGAGTTCTGCAAGCAGTACAACGCCGCCACCGAGAACCAGCGGGGAACGGTCGTGCCGGTCGAGATCACCATCTACGAGGACCGGTCGTTCACCTTCGTCCTGAAGACGCCGCCGACCCCGGTGCTGCTGCGCCAGGCGGCCGGGCTCGAGAAGGGCTCTCCCACCTCTGGCCGGGCCCAGGCCGGCACCATCACCGACGCGCAGCTGACCGAGATCGCCTCGGTGAAGCTCCCCGACCTCAACACCGCCGACGTCGAAGCGGCGAAGCGCCAGGTGGCGGGCACCGCTCGTTCCATGGGCATCGCCGTCGTCGGCTGACGCCCGCTCAGCAGAGGAGACCATCGTGCCCAGGGGCAAGAAGTACAAGGCGGCGTTGGCCAGCTTCGACCGTCAGGCGCTCTACACCCCCGCCGAGGCTGTCGACCTGGTGAAGGCCACGGCCCGCGCCTCGTTCGACGAGACGGTCGAGCTCGCCGTGCGCCTCGGCGTCGACCCCCGCAAGGCCGACCAGATCGTGCGCGGCACCCTCAGCCTGCCGGCCGGCACCGGCCGGACCGCCCGGGTGGCGGTGTTCGCCGCCGGTGACGCGGCGGCGGCCGCCCGCGACGCCGGCGCCGACGTGGTCGGTGCCGACGACCTGGTGGCCCGAGTGGAAGGGGGCTTCCTCGACTTCGACGTGGCCATCGCCACCCCCGATCTGATGGGGCAGGTGGGGCGTCTGGGCCGGCTGCTCGGCCCGCGGGGGCTGATGCCCAACCCGAAGACCGGCACCGTCACCACCGACGTCGGCCGGGCCGTCACCGAGTTCAAGGGCGGCCGGGTCGAGTACCGCACCGACAAGGTCGGCAACGTCCACGTCCGGGTGGGGAAGGTGTCCTTCAGCCGCCAACAGCTGCTCGAGAACATCCACGCCGTCGTGGAGGAGCTGGTACGGGCCAAGCCGGCAGCGGCCAAGGGCCGCTACCTGCGGACCATCACCCTGGCCTCCACCATGGGGCCGGGGGTGCACATCGACCCGGCCCGGGCCCGCGACCTCGAAGAGGAGCTGGCCGCCACCGCCTGAGCCGACCGGCTAGCATGGCCGGGTTCCGTCGGCGGCCGGCGATCGCCAGCTCCGGGCGGGGCGGCATCGGATCCGGCCGGCCAGCACCGGCACGACCAGCACCAGCAGCATTCAGACAACACGAGATCCAGCCGTCGCCGCAGAACTCCGGTTGCACCGAAACGGTGCCGAAGGGGCCTCCGGGCCCGCCCGACGAGGTGACGACACCACACCGCTCAGCGGGGACCGGCGTCCCGGCTCGGTGGCTGCGGAGACGGCCGCACAGGTGCGCACCGCGCACCCACCGAGCAGAGGAGCCGACATGGACAACCCCAGGCCGGAGAAGGTGGCCGTGGTGGAAGAGGTACGCGGCCGCCTCGACGCCGTGGAGGCCGCCGTCCTCACCGAGTACCGGGGGCTCACCGTGGCCCAGATGGCCGAGCTGCGCCGCGCGCTGGCCGCCGCCGGCGGTGACTACAAGGTCTACAAGAACACCCTGGTGAAGCTGGCCGTCGACGGGGGTCGCCACCAGCCCCTGCAGGACCTGCTGCAGGGGCCGACCGCCATCGCCTTCGTCACCGGCGAGATCACAGCCGTGGCCAAGGCGCTGCGCGACTACGCCCGCACCAACCCGGCGCTGGTGGTCAAGGGCGGCATGCTCGGCGACGGGCTGCTCAGCGCCGCCGACGTCACCGCCCTGGCCGACCTGCCCAGCCGCGAGGTGGTGCTGGCTCGCCTGGCCGGGGCCATCGCCGCCCCGCTGCGGCAGCTGGCCGGGCTGATGCAGGCCCTGCCCCAGAACCTGGCCTACGGGCTGAAGGCCCTGATCGACCAGGGCGGCGGTGTGCCGGCCGCCGAGGCGCCGGCCGCCGCCAGCTCGGAGGAGACCCAGGCCGCCGAGGTCGACGCCCAGGCTGCCGGGGCCGAGCCTGCCGGAGCCGAGGCTGCCGGAGCCGACACCGCCGGAGCCGAGCCTGCCGACACCGCCGGGGCCGACACCGCCGGAGCCGAGCCTGCCGACACCGCCGGGGCCGACACCGCCGGAGCCGACACCGCCGGAGCCGACACCGCCGGGGCCGACACCGCCGGGGCCGAGCCTGCCGGAGCCTGAGCCAGCACCCGCTGGCGCCTGATCCGGCCCCGTCGGGGGTCGGTCCCGGAGCCCGACCGGCCGCCGAGGCTGCAACCGTCCACCCCCATCCCCCTGAGCTGCACGACCGAGCACACAGACAGAAGAAGGAGCACATCCACCATGGCACTCACCAAGGACGAGATCCTCGACGGCATCGCCAGCCTGTCGGTCCTCGAGCTGTCCGAGCTGTTGAAGGAGTTCGAGGAGAAGTTCGGCGTCACGGCGGCTGCTCCGGTGGCCGTGGCTGCCGCCCCCGCCGCCGGCGGCGCAGCCGACGAGACCGGGGGTGAGGAGGAGCAGAGCGAGTTCGACGTCGTCCTCACCGCGGCAGGCGACAAGAAGATCCAGGTCATCAAGGAGGTCCGGGCGCTGACCAACCTCGGCCTGAAGGAGGCCAAGGACCTGGTCGACGGGGCACCCAAGCCAGTGCTGGAGCGGGTCTCGAAGGACGACGCCGACAAGGCCAAGGCCCAGCTCGAAGGGGCCGGCGCCACCGTCGAGGTCAAGTAACGCCTCGGCCAGCCCGGGCCGCACACCGTTCGGCGGCGCGGCCGGGTCACGTCGGGACAGCTCGGAGACCAGCACCCCCGGGGGCGGACGCTTGACGGCGCCCCCGGGGCTTCGTACCCTGGCGGCGACGGCACTGCCCGAGGGGTTGTCAACGCACGCGCGGACGCGTATGCTGTGCGGTTGCCGTGCCCCTTCTTCGCGCCACTCTTGCTCTCGCCGACTGAATTGACGCGCGCCGACGCGTCCCCGGCGCCGGAGTCGGGCCCCCGATCCGGCCTCAGACCGACCCTGACCGGGTCGGGGTCGTTGTCACGCCCGCAGGTCGCCGCCCCCCGATCCGTCCGCGCTGCGGCGTTGCGCTCAGCGCCCGAGTTGTCCGACCCAGCACCGCGAACCTTTCACTTGTGAGGAGTAGGCCGTTGCCCACACGGTCCAAGAGCCCGGAACGTTTCTCCTTCGCCAACCTCGACGAGGTCCTTCCCCTGCCGGACCTGGTGTCGATCCAGCGCGACTCCTTCCAGTGGTTCCTCGACAAGGGGCTGGCGGAGGCCTTCGCCGACATCAGCCCGATCGAGGACTTCACCGGTCAGCTGAGCCTGGAGCTCGAGTTCGACCCGAACGACCCCGACCTGCGCCCGCCCCCGAAGTTCTCGGTGGACGAGTGCAAGGAGAAGGACATGACCTACGCGGCCCCGGTGTTCGTCCGGGCCCGGTTCATGAACGCCGCCACCGGGGAGATCAAGGAGCAGACGGTGTTCATGGGGGACTTCCCCATGATGACCGACAAGGGCACCTTCATCATCAACGGGACCGAGCGGGTGGTGGTGAGCCAGCTGGTGCGGTCGCCGGGGGTGA
>JAJZNB010000101.1:2813-30215 GCA_021848085.1 Actinomycetes bacterium | reverse complement strand
CGAATGTTCGGCAGCGTCGCTCGGGGTGACGAGGGGCCTGAGAGCGACGTGGACCTGCTTGTCGACGTACCGCCAGGCGTGGGCTTGGTGACCCTCGGGCGCTGCCAGGCGGAGCTCGAAGTGCTGCTCGGGGCACGCGTCGACCTGGTGCCCGCAGGTGATCTCAAGCCGGGCGTCGCCGCCGAGGTCCTCGCCGAGGCAGTAGCGCTCTGAGCCGCCGGGACCGTCAACGCCTCGAAGACGTCGTGGCCGCCACCGACCCCGCCTCTTCGATCAAGGCCCGCACCTCGGCTCTCTCGCGGGCGATGTCGATGAGGTCGGTCATGGCCACCTCCGCCACCGTCCCGCTCCCGGTGTCGAGCGCCGGTCCGGCGGGTTCGGGACCGGCCGACGGAGCGCCGCGACCGCTTGGAGGCCACCTGACATCGTTACTACGCCTCGGGGATCGAGACGCTGGTCGCACCGCATCGGCCAGACGAACGTCGAGCGTCGAGGGCGGCTCCCGGTGGTGGTTGCGGGCGATGGCGCCTCCGAAGGCGTACGGCAGACCGCCCTGGTCCAAGCGCTCATCGAGGACCAGAACCTTCTGCCTCCAGGAAGGCTCCCGAACGCGCCCTGCTGAGCCTGAGGCGGATCAGCCGGTTGGCGCCGGGCAGCTCTGGCTGTAGCTGCACACGTTGAACGTGTCGCCGTCGGAGCCCAGCGGCGACGGGGTGGCCTCGTTGAGCACCCCCGGGGCCGGCGACAGCACGATCTGCACCGGGTTGCCCGCCGCGATGGTCTGCGCCGACCCGCCGTCGAGGGTGAAGGTGTTGCCGGGGCCGATGGTGACGGTGCCGTCGTTGGCCAACAGGGTCTGGACGCCGACGGTGGGGGCTTCCTGGATCCACTCTGCCGAGGAGCCCGAGGAGCGGTAGGTGACGGTCTTGGACCACGTCCAGTGCCCGACGTCGGTCTCGTCGATGGTCCACCGGTTGACGCCGGCGTTGGTGATCGACACCGTCATGGTGTCGCCCGGGTTGACCGTGCAGGCCGGGTCCCCGCTGCAGTTGGTGAGGGGGGTCGAAGCAGCCGGCAGCATCTCGTACCACGCCGAGTACTGCGGGCCGCTCAGCGGATTGTCCGGCAGCGAGCTCTGCTCGGTGCCAGCCTGGATGAGGTCGCTGGTCGAGTAGCCGCCGATCCCGGTCCAGGTGGCCGAGAAGCCCGGCGGCAGCGCCCCGGCGGTCGGCACCACGTAGCTGGTGGCCACCGCCGTCACGGTCTTGCCGACCGGTGGCGCCACGGCGTAGCCGGCCCAGTTCAGCGAGTCGACGGTGGCACCGTGCAAGGGGAGCACCGCCTGGGGGTCGACCGGGATGAGCACCTGACTGCGGGCCGGCACCCCCAGGCCCGACGATCCTGCCATGGCGGGCACCACGGCCAACGGGACCACCGCCACACCTGCGACGACAGCGGCTCTGCATCGGTTCATCGGACGCTCCCTGGGCTTGGCTGCCGAGGCACGCTAGCCACCGGGTCCGGGTGCCACCACCCCCCGGATCGCTGTTGTGCGTCGGCTGTCGAGGCACCAACACCGGGTGCACAACCACGCCTTGGGGCGGCTGACAGGCCCGTCGGGTCCGGCATCGAACCTCGCCGGCCCGACAACAGGATCGGATACTGATCGGTAACCTATGGGGTGCGGCTCGACTGGCCGCCGCTCAGCCCGCTGAGCGTGCCGGGATGCTCTCAGCACCCGTCACGAGACGCAGGCCGCCAGCAGCGAGCCGGTCGCGCCGCCGGAGGGGCCGGCCTCGACCGGTGCCTCTCCGCCATGCCACCGGGCCACCAGGTCGTGCCCGCCTCGGTAGCGTTTCCTCCGTAGGGTCTACCGAGGCGGGCACCTCGGCGATGGTATCCCGGCGCCTCTCGGCTGGCAGGCGATCCGCGTGGCGGCGCCACCCACAGCCCGCAGCCCCGGTCCCCGCTCTTCTCAGGCGATCCCTCGCCCGTTCTCACGGGATCGCAAGCTTCGCCTCCTACGGTCGCCCCATCGAGGTGACGGCGCCGGGGGAAGGCGCTGACGACCAGCCCCGGACATCCCGGCGGTCCGGTCCGCGCCGACCCGAGGCGTGCCGCGCCGACGGGAAGGAGGACCGTGGTCGAGGCGTCGACCGTCGAGGCAGACCGAGCCGGATCGGGCCAGGCACCGCAGCCGGCTGACCCTCGGCCGGCGACGGCCCTCGGCCGGCGCCGCCCTCGCCTCCACCACGTCGACGCCATGCGGCCGGTGAAGCAGGCCGGAGTGGTGACCACCCACTCGCTGCTGTTCTTCGCGCCGGCCACCACCGTGGCCGTCGGGGCCGGCCTGCTGGTCACCCACGTGACCCGCTTCGCCTTCATGTTCATCTCGGCGGCCATGCTCGTCTACGCCTATCCGGAGCTGCGACGGGCGGCCCTGCCGACCTTCTGGCGCCGCCGCCTGCTGGCGGTGGCTCTGCCCTATGTGACCTGGACCCTCGTCTACTTCGTGATGGAGAGCCTGCCCATCAGCGGGATCCCCGCCGCCTTCCGCCCCAGTGGCGGCATCACCGGATCGGTGCCGGTCAGCCTCGCCCACCTCGGCCAGCTGCTGGTCCGCGGCTACTACCAGCTGTACTACCTCGTGCTGCTGCTGGAGCTCTACCTCGCCTACCCGGCGTTCCTGTGGCTGCTGCGCGCCACCCGCCGCCACCACGGCCTGCTGGTCGGGGCCAGCGTGGCCCTGCAGCTGGTGCTGGTCGGCTTGGTGCACTGGGGGTTGGTCCCGGGGTGGCTGCAAGGGTACTGGGCCACCCGTGAGCTGTGGAACTACCAGCTCTACCTGGTTGGTGGGGGGGTGATGGCGTGGCACTACGAGGCCGTCCACGCCTGGCTGGTGCGCCGCTGGCGCCTGGTGTTGGGCGCCACCGCCGTCACCTTGGCTCTGGCCGAGGGGTGGTACGCGGCGGCGAGCACCCCCAGCTTCGCCTGGCTGGCCGGTGACGGGGCCGCCGACCCGTTCCAGCCGGTGCTGATCCCGCTGTTCATGGCCGTCATCGCCGCCTTGTACCTGCTGGGGGTGGCCATGGCCCGACCCGGGCTGTCGGCCCGGATGCGGGGCTGGGTGTCGTCGGGCGCCGACAACTCCTACGGCGTCTACCTGAGCCAGGTGCTGTTCATCACGGCGCTGGCCGCCCTCGGCTGGGGACGTCTCGACACCAGCGTGCCGTGGCCGGTGGTGGCCGGTGGTGCCGTCGTCATCGTCTACGGCGCGGCCGTGGCCCTCACCGCGCTGCTGGCCCGCCTCCCGGGGGCCCGGGCCACCGCCGGCCGGGCCCGGCTGCCGCGGCGAAGCCGGCTGGCGACACCAGCCGGGAGCGACGTCGCCTGGACGCCGACCCCGGCGTCACCGTCCATCTCCGGCGACACCCTCGCCGCCCTCTGTGCCGACCTCGACCCGGGGATCGGCGGGGGGACCGATCCCAGAAGGGCCGTCGATGGCAACCGTGCCTGAACCGTCTCCTACCCCGCTGCACGCCGGCCATCCGCGGCCGCTTCACCGGCATCGCCGACTCGTTGCTGTCGGTGGGCTACTTTGCCTCGCCGATGCTGGCCGCCTTCCTCATCCCGTCGGTGGCGAATCCGAGCGGTTGGCGGACGATGTTCTTTGTCGGCGGCCTGCCCGTCGTGTTCGCCGTCGTGGCCTGGTGGGTGTTGCCCGAGTGGCCGTGCTGGTATGAAGCCGCCGGCCGCTGGGCCCAGTGCGGGGCGGTGCTGAGCGACATCGAGCGCCGCGTCGAGCGCGAGATCGGCCGTCCGCTGCCGCCGCTGCCGGTCGTCGGGCCGACCCGTCCGGGGCTCCCGGCCGCGTCCCGGTGCCGGCGTCGTCGCCGCCGAGGCCGGCTGAGGACGCCGTCATCCGGTGCCGGCGACCCCGCGTCGGGGCCCGCCGACCCGACCCCGCGCCCAAGGCCGGGCGACGATCCGCTAGGTTGCCGCACGACATGTCCGTGGGAATGCCACCGACCGGCCCCGGCGCTCCAGCGCGCGGGCCCCGCCATGCCGCCGCCCGCCACCGCCCGCCGCGACGGCGCTGGCCGCGGCGCGCCCTCGTCGCCGGCATCGTGGTCGTCGCCGTGCTGCTGGTCGTCGCCATCGGCGGTTACGGCTACGCCCGCTACCGCTACGGCCAGATCCACAAGGACACCGTGCGGGGGCTCACCGCCGAAGCACCCGGCGGCAAGTCGGTGAACATCCTGCTCATCGGGGAGAACTGCCGCGCCTGCCTCAACGGCAAGCAGGCCCAGGCCTTCGGCTCGGCTCAGCAGGTCGCCGGCAACCGCTCCGACGTCACCATGATCCTGCATCTCGACCCGGCCACCCGCACCGCCGCCCTGGTGTCGATCCCCCGCGACACCTTCGTCCCCATCCCCGGCACCACCAACGCCAATCGGATCGACGACGCCCTCAACAAGGGTCCGAGCACCCTGGTGAAGACCATCGAGGCCGACTTCGGCATCCCCATCAACCACTTCGTCGGCCTCAACTTCGACACCTTCCAGGGCATCGTCAACAGCCTCGGTGGCATCACCCTCGACTTCCCCGACCCGGTGAAGGACGCCTATTCGGGTCTCAACATCCCCGCCGCCGGATGTCACCACCTGAACGGCTTCCAGGCGCTGGCGGTAGTGCGGGCCCGCCACATGTACTACAAGCAGAACGGCGTCTGGTACTACGACCCGACCGGCGACATCTCCCGGATCCACCGCGACCACGAGTTCCTGAAGGTGCTGGCCGCCCAGCTGAAGCCGAAGCTGCACAACCCGCTGACGGTCAACAGCCTCATCGGGTCGGTCGCCCCGCAGCTGCAGGTCGATTCCGGCTTCGGCCTGCACGAGATGATCTCGCTGGCCCTCGACTACCGGTCCATCAACCCCAACAGCGTCCCCACCGCCACCCTCCCGGTGTTCGAGGTTCCCGGCAACTTCGCCTACCGGGGCGCGGCGGGCTACGGCGCGGTGGTCTTCCCCGTCGGCCCCACGGACTGGAACATCCTCTACTCGAAGCTGGGGATGACGGTGCCGTCGCTGCCGTCGGGCACCACCGTCACCGTCCTCAACGGCAGCGGCGTGGCCGGCCAGGCCGGCCAGGTGGCCAGCGCCCTGCAGGGCCTCGGGGCGACCATCACCTCGGTGGGCAACACCACCGCCGCCTCGAGCCCGGCCGAGACGATCGTCTACTACACGCCCGGACCTCGCCAGGCCGCCCAAGCCGTGCTGTCGCACCTGGCGGGCAACACGGTGATGGGCGAGCTCCCGACGCTGTCGTCGGGCAGCCAGCTCGAGGTGGTCACCGGCACCTACCTGGCGGTGACGGGCGCGTCGACCTCCACCACGGCGCCATCGTCGACGCCCGCCTCGACTGCCGCGCCAACCACGTCGGCACCGTCCACCTCCAGCAACCCGGTGCCGTCGGTGGACGTCACCCCCGCCACCGAGCCGCTGCCCCCCTACGATCCCCGGGCCTGCCCGGCCGGGATGCCCGTCACCCCCGTCGGCTGAACAGCCCCCGCCAGCACCCGGGTCCCACCGGTGCGGCGTCCGCCGGGCCCGACCAACCCAGGGGGCCGATGGGCTCAGGGGGCCGATGGGCTCTGGAGTCGATGGCCCGGAGCCCTCGGGCGGTCGGTAGCATGAACGGAGGCGTAAGGAGCAGAGGCTGCCCGTGGCGCGACGACAGGCATCGGCAATGGCCGCCGAAGCGGACACCGCCAGCGGACCGGACCTGGTCATGCCCGCCGAAGCCGACACCTGCAGCGCGTCGGTGCTGACCACGCCGCTCGCCCCAGCCGACGCCGCCGGGCTGGCCCGGGGGTTCAGCGCCCTGGCCGACCCGGTGCGGCTGCGGGTCCTGTCGCTGCTGGCTGCCGCCCCGGGAGGCGAGGTGTGCGTCTGCGACTTCGTGAAGCCACTGGGCAAGAGCCAGCCGACGGTTTCGCACCACCTGAAGGTCCTGGGGGACGCCGGTCTGGTCCACGGCCGCCGCCGGGGCCGGTGGGTGTGGTACTCGCTCGACCGGGAGCGGCTCGACGACCTGCGAGCCGCTCTCGACACCTGACGCCGGTTCGGCCGTGGTGGACGTGGAGCTCCTGTATCGCCAGCAACTCGGCGACGCCGACGGCCGGCTGCTCCGACGCCTGGCCGGACCGGGGAGGTCCCTCTACGAGGCACTGGCGTCCGAAGAGCTCGAGAAGGCCGTCTTCGCCCCGGATGGCGGCCCGGGCATGACCCTGGGCGTGTCGCCGTTCCTCGCCTTCGCCGTTGCCGTCCACCGCACCGCTGCCGCCTTGGAGACGGCTACCTTCGTCGAGGAGCGCTGGGTGCCACGGGTGCGGATCCCGGTGTTCGACGTCGATGCCCTGCGGGACCTGGTGGCCGATCCGATGCGTCGGTACTTCCTGGTGGAGCTGCTGGCCTCCTATACCCGGGTGACCAGCGGCGTCACCTACATCCGCACCGCCCGAGGGTGGCGCCGCCGCCGCTTCAGCGAGCTCGACCCCAGCCGGTTGGCCCAGCTGCTCGAGGTGGTGCCGGCGGCCGAACGGCCGGGGGTCTACCGGCGGCTTGGCGACCTGGCCCTGTTCCTGCTCGGCGTCTTCCCCGACCACCCCCCGGCGCTGGGATCGGGTGCCGCCACCGACCGGCTGCTGCGGGTGTCGGGTCTGGCCGCAGCCGACCTCGATGACCGGACCGGCGCCGGCCTGCTCGAGCTGCTCGGCGCCCGGTGGTACCAGGCGGCGGTCGCCTCGGCCCGGGCCGCCGGGCAGCCGGTCACGGCCCCCCTGGTGGTCGTCTCCCACATGGCCAGCCACTTCAGCCAGGCTCGGCGGGTGCTCACCGCCGTCACCGACCGCTACCTGTTCCCCTGGCGCGACCGGTGGTTCGGCGGGCGCTGAACCGGCGTCGTGTGCCCGTGGAAACCCCCCGGCCGGCCCCGTAACTCGTAGTTCCCGCGCCGCAGCCTTGGGTCTCGACGTGCGGACGGTGGAGCGCGACGTGACCGACCGTCGGGCTGCTGCTGGTTCCCGTCGGCTACGCCGCCGCGGTGTTCGGCTCGGGCCCGTCGGTGGCCGCCGCCTTGTGGGCCTGGGTGCTGTGGCTGCCGGACCTGCTGCTGCCCCACGACGAGGGCCACTCCGGCGGCGATGTGGTGGAGCTGGTGCTGATGGCGGCGGAGCCGGCGGCCTCGGTGGAGCGCCACTGCACCGTCGTCGGCACGCCTGGGCGCCTTCCCGGGCCGGTGGAGGTGGCCGCCTTCCGGATCGTGCAGGAGGCGCTGCGCAACGCCGAGCACCACGCCCGGGCCCGCCGCGTCGACGTGCAGCTTGAGCTGTCGCCGGCGGGCTGACGGGCCACGGTGCACGACGACGGTCGAGGGCTATGCCGGCTACGTCCGACCCGAACGACTGGAGCTGGCGTTCGTGCTACTGCCGGGAATGCTCGTGGGTTTCGCCATCTCGTCGCGGATCGTCGGCCGGGTCGACGCCCGCGGCTGGATACGGCTGTTGGTCCTGCTCGTTGCCGCCGCCGGAGCGGTGACCGGCATCGTGCATGGTCTGGTGGGGTGACCATCACCGGCAACGTGCGTCGGAGGAGGTTACTTCTCAGTCGCCGACTGCCGACCACCCGCGGAGCTCCGGACAGACCCAGGGTCGTTCAGGTCGAAGCCTGAGCGCGGTTGTCGGTGGCCAGCGGCGGGTGCGGGAATGGTGGGAGCTCGTCTTCGCAAGCTGCTGCCACGAAGGCGACGGACGCGTCATTGTGTGGTGGCGCCACGATCTGCAGACCGCAGGGGAGGCCGTCTGGGAGCCCGGACGGCAGGCTGAGAGCTGGTGCCCCCGCCAAATTGAAGGGCCCGGTGAACCACACCAGCGCCGACCCCAGGGGGAGGTGTCGTCCGGCGACCATGGCGCTGCTGGCGCTGAGCTCGGGTGGGGGGCACGGCAACGTCGGGGTGATCAGTACGTCTGCCTGTGCCCACACCCGCTCCAGGCGCTCGCACCACTCGCTGCGCAGGCGCTGCGCCAACAGGTACTGCTCAGCCGAGATGTGCCGGCCCGCCTCCATCCTGGCCTGGATCTGTGCCCCGTAGCGGTGTCTGCGCTCAAACAGATAGCCATGCGCGGCAGATCCCTCCGCGTAGGCGATGATCCGGTTGGCGGTCAACAGCAGATCCAGGTCTGGGAGGTCGCTCACGTCGACAAGGCGTGCCCCCCGATGCTTCAGCGCCTGCGCCGCCCCCCAAAAGGACTTCGCCGTCCCCTCGTCGAGCGTCTCGATCCACGGTTGGGGGACGGCGACGTTGACCGAGCCGAGGCTCGAGGTCCGGCCTGCATCTGCGGCTGGCTCGCACTCGCTGGTCGCGCTGAGCACGTCCACCAGCCGTGCAGCATCGGCAACGCTGCGGGCGATGGGACCCACCGTATCGAGCGACCAGGCCAACGGATGTACCCCGTCCACTGGAACCCAGCCAAACGTGGGTTTGAATCCCACGACCCCGCAGCAGCTTGCCGGGATCCTGATCGACCCGCCGGTGTCCGAACCCAGACTGGCGGGAGCGAGCCCTGCTGCCACTGCTGCCGCCGACCCACCGCTGGACCCACCCGGGGACCGGTTGGGATCCCATGGATTGCGTGCTGCACCGTAAAAATCATTCACCGAGGTCACCCCGGCGGCGAACTCGTGTGTGTTGGCTTTCCCGAGGAGAAGAGCGCCTTCCTGGCGAAGTCTGCTCCAGCAGGCGGCATCGCGCTCGGGCACCCGTGACCGGTAGATCTCCGATCCGCAGGTAGTGGGCATGTTGGCGGTATCGATGATGTCCTTCAGGACGAGCGGAACGCTCGCCAGCCGTCCCGCCGGGGCCAGGGTGGCTGCACGGAGGGCGTCGTAGGTTGCCACGGTGATGAAGGCGTTCAGGACGGGCTGGAGGCTGTCGATGCGCTCCAGCAGTTCACGGACGGCCTCTTCGACGTTCAGCTGCCCGGCGGTGGCCTGCGCCGCCCAGTCC
The DNA here is from genome assembly GCA_021848085.1 of Actinomycetes bacterium. Classification (GTDB taxonomy): domain Bacteria; phylum Actinomycetota; class Acidimicrobiia; order Acidimicrobiales; family UBA8190; genus JAJZNB01. The sequence goes on along the minus strand of JAJZNB010000101.1, from coordinate 21,146 downwards.
CGCAGTGACAGCCACGCGGTCTCCGCTTCGGTTCGGGCTCTCCGGCCCGTTGAGGTGTCGTGGCTGGATCGGCCGGGCGCGGAGCAACGTGCCGGCACCGCTGGTCGCGACGTGGCGTGGACCTGGAACCTCACCGCAGGTGAGGTTCCAGGTGGCGTGACGGTGGCAAGCTGAGCGAGGGCCGCCGACAGCGGTCCAAGCAGCTGCTGAACCTCCTTGGATGATCGGACCGGTCCCACTCCGGCCGCGCCGGGCACCGGATGCACCTGGCGAAGCGGCATCTGACGGCGGTCCCAGGCGTCGTTCACGGGCAACGCGCCACTAGCGAGCTGGCAGGTTCAGTAGCTGGCGGGTCTCGGTGGCGGAGGCCGGGTGACGGTCGTACTCGGCGCAGAGGTTGGCAGCTCGCTCCACGAGCTCGGCATTGGAGTCGGCGAGCCGCCCTTGGTCGAAGTAGAGGTTGTCTTCGAGCCCGGTCCGGATGTGGCCGCCTTTGGCGAGGGCCCATCGGTTGGCCTCGAGCTGGTGTCGGCCGATCGCCGCGAACGTGTAGGTGGCATCCGGCAGCAGTTCGCGCACCTCGGCGCAGAAGAAGTCAGCGATGCTCTCACGAGCGGGCAGGGCGTTCCGCACGCCCATCACCAGTTGCAGGTGGGGAGGGCGGGCCAGCAGCCCGCGCTTGGCGAGCTCGACCGCCGCGTAGAGCATGGCGAAGTCGAACACCTCGATCTCGGGCTTGACGCCGAGCTCCAGCATCCGGGCGGCCGCCTTCTCGACCATCTGCGGCGGGTTGTCATAGATCCGGTCGGGGAAGTTGACCGAACCGGTTGAGAGCGACGCCATCTCGGGTCTCTGCTCCACGCAGGCGAAGCGCTCCTCGGCGCTGCGGCCACGGGCGCCAGTGGAGAACTGAACGACCATGTCTGGGCGCTCGGCCTCGATGCCTTCTCGGACCTGTGCGTAGAGGTCGGGATCAGAGCTCGGTCGCTGTTCGTGATCGCGGACGTGCACGTGACAGACGGTGGCGCCGGCGTCATAGGCTTCCACCGCCGATCTGATCTGCTCGTCTGGGGTGACCGGCACCGCCGGATTGTCCTTCTTCGTCGGTACGGCGCCCGTGATCGCAACTGTGATGATCGCAGGGGTTGTCACGTTGTCTCAGCCTCCTCACCGTTCGCACTCACCCAGTCCTCTAGCCATCTCGTGCTGTAGTCCCCGTGCACGACAGCGGGTGCTTCCAGCAATGCCTGGTGCAGCGGCAGCGTCGTGGCCACCCCCTCCACCTGGAACTCGGCCAGCGCCCGCTTGGCCCGGCGCAAGGCCTCGAACCGATCGGTCCCGTGCACGATCAGCTTGGCGAGCAGCGAGTCGTAATACGGTGACACCACCCACCCCGAGCTGCAGTGCGTATCCACCCGAACCCCGGGGCCCGTGGGCGGCTCGAACACCCGCAGGGTGCCAGGAGACGGTGCGAAGTTCCGATGCCAGTCCTCTGCGGTCACCCGGAACTCGAAGGCGTGCCCCCGAGGTGTCGTGTCGGGAAGGCTCAGCGGTTCTCCCTGGGCGACCTTGAACTGCAAGGCCACGAGGTCTACGCCGGTGATCTCTTCGGTCAGCGCATGCTCGACTTGGATGCGGGTGTTCATCTCGATGAAGTAAAAGGTGTCGGTGTCGGCGTCGAGGAGGAACTCGACGGTACCTGCGCCGACGTAGCCGACCGATTCGGCCAGGCTGACGGCAGCGTGGCCGAGGCGCTCTCGCAGTTCGGGGCGGACGGCAGGCGATGGTGCTTCTTCCACGACCTTCTGGTGGCGTCGCTGCAATGAGCAGTCCCGCTCACCGAGGTAACGGACCTGCCCATGGCGATCCCCGAAGACCTGGATCTCGACGTGCCTGACCCACGGGAGATAGCGCTCCCCATAGAGTCCCCCGTCTCCGAAGGCCCCGGCGGCTTCCTGGCTGGCCAAGGCGAAGGCGGCAGGCAGTTCATCTGGCTTGCTGACGACGCGCATTCCTTTGCCTCCGCCGCCCGCGCGCGCCTTGAGAAGAAGCGGAAACCCGACCGACTGGGCAAAGGCCTGCGCTGCCCCGCTCGACGCCAACACGCCGTCGCTGCCAGGCACGACTGGGACGCCGGCTCGGACGGCGGCCTCTCGGGCTGCCGCCTTGTCCCCCATCTGTGCGATGACATCAGCTGGCGGGCCGATCCAGATCAGGTCGGCATCAGCGACTTGACGCGCGAACCTTCGATCTTCGGAGAGGAAGCCGTACCCAGGATGCACGGCATCGCAGCCAGTTGCCGTGGCGACATGCAGCAGCAGCTCCGGCCGCAGGTAGCTCTGCGCCGCAGCTGCCGGTCCGATGCAGACCGCCTGAGTGGCACGCCGCACGTGGGCCGAGCCAGCATCAGGCTTCGAATACACCGCGACGGTCTCGATACCCAGATCCTCGGCTGCCCGGATGATCCGAACGGCGATCTCGCCCCGGTTGGCCACCAGGACACGCCGTATCGGCGACGTCGGCGGTCGACCGGGCATCAACGCCTCAGGCTCAGACGAAGACCGTGGCCGCTGATCGCCGCCTCACGGAGGTCGCTGGCGGCAAGCTCCGCGAGGAGCCGGACCACCGGGCTACCCGACGGGAGTGGAGCCCACGGCCGAGCCCCGAACAGCGGTGCCAGCTCCGAGTCCGTGTAGCACGCGGCAAGCAGGAGGTCATCGTCGGTGTCGAACGGTCCCCGCTCGCGTCGCAGCGCGGGGAGCGCTGCCGGGATCCGCTCGCCGGGCCGAGCGTCGACGGGCTCTTGGCCCAGCTCCTCGATCGCCCGGTCCATCAGCTCTGGCAACGGCTGGCCCGGCAGCCGCCCGTAGCCGCCCAGCAGATAGAGCTGCACCTCGGTGGGCATCGTCTTGTAGCGCCTGCCTTGCAGCACGTTCAACATGGCCTGGGTCACGATGAACTGCGCGAACGGGCTGACCAGGATCGGATAGCCGAGGTCGACCCGCACCTGAGCGGCTTCCTCGAGGATCTGCTCGAGGCGATCCTGCATCCCCATCCTGGCCAGGTCGTTGCGCAGGTTGGAGATCATGCCGCCAGGTACCTGGTGCCGGTAGAGGTCCGGGTCGTAGCGGTGTGGCACGGCGACTGGAAAGCCGTGGCGATGTGCCACGTCGGTGAAGTACTCCTCCATCTCCGCCAGATCGGCGAGCGACACATCGCTGACCAGACCCTCCTTGTGGAGGTGGCGCACGCAGTACTCGGTCGGAGGGAGCGACGCTCCGCTCGCCAGTGGATGCGAGGCGGTGTGCAAGACGTCGACGCCCAGGCGTGCTGCCTCCAGGTAGCACGGCTCGGCCATGCCCGACAGTGAGTGGGAGTGCAGCTCCAGCGGCACGTTCCCCGCGATTGCCTTGAGGGCGGGGACCAAGGTCTTGATCCTGTCGGGCACCAGCAGACCGGCCGGATCCTTGATGAGGATCGAGTCGACCCCGAGCTCGAGCAAACCCCGGGCGACGTCCTGGTAGTAGCCGTCGGTGTGCACAGGGGAGACCGTTTAGACTATCCCAGCGCAGACGTAGAGCCCCTCGCTTTTCGCCGTGCGGGCAGACAACGCCAGGTTGCGCGTGTCGTTCAGCGCGTCGTAGATCGTTACGCGGCTCATGCCGTTCGCCGCGATCCGCCGGATCGCCAGCTCGACCACGTCATCGGCGTAGAAGCGGAAGGTGAACAGGCTCTGCCCTCGGGTCATGATGTCCACCGGGGTCTGGTGGACCCGGGAGGCGACCAGTCGCATCCGCTCCCATGGATCTTCGTGGAGGAAGCGCACACACACATCGAAGACGGCGCCACCCTCGAGATTGATCCAGTCGAAGCCCATCTCGTCCATGCGGGCCACGAACGGCATGATCATGGCGTTGCTCATCCGTGTCGCCCACAGCGATTGGTGGCCATCGCGCAACGTCACATCGACATAGCCGATCCGCCGAGCGCTCACAGCGGCTCGATCCACATCAGCACTTGATCATGCTCGACGAGCTGACCGTTCACAACCTCGATTCGAGCCACCGTGCCAGCACACTCCGCCTTGATCTCGCTGTAGAGCTTCATCACCTCGAGCATGCAGACAGTCGTTCCCTCCGCCACCTTGTCACCGACGACTACGAACGGATCGGCCTCGGGCGACGGCGCCGCATAGAACGTCGCGACCATCGGGGAGCGTATCGCCACCCAGTTCGCCGGAACCCTGGGGGTCACGTCGGCTTCGTCGGCAGCACCAGTCGTCACCGGCACCACCGGCGGGGACGGCGGCGGCTCGATCTGCCCGCCAGCACTCCCGCTTTCTGCGACGCCGCGAGCCGCATCTGCGACGGCTGCCCCAGGCCGCGGAGAGGACGGTGATGAATGTTGCACCTGACCACGGACAACCCGAAGACTGAACCCCCCGTAGTCCAGGGACAGCTCAGAGCACTCGATCCGCTGAACGAGATCCAGAATTTCGGTCACTTCACGGTAGCTCAGTTCGTCAGCAGGCATACCCTACACACGCTTTCTCGACCTTCAGGCACTTCCCGTCCATCCCGTTGCCCACCAGACAACTGCATTTAGCTGCTGCGATCGACCTGCCGTCGACACTACATCTCGTGGACGAGCGCTGGGGGTGCAATGACGGGCGCCTCATCGAACGACGTCTGAGTGCCGAGCACCTCCATGTTCTGTCCAGTGGTCTCCCGGCCCATGGTGAGCATTGGCACCAGCATCGCCACCATCGCGATGGCGCACAGAACGAAGATGGTTGTCGTGCCATAGCTGGCGAAGAGGCTGGGTAGATAGTAGATGAGAAGCCCGCCGGTGAGGGCGCGGGTGATCATCTCCGCCGTCGAGGTCCCCAGGCCCCTCAGTCGGGTGGGGTACTGCTCCGCGGTGTACATCTTGCACAGGGCGAAGCTCCCGAGCCCGAACCAGGCGACGAAGATCCCGGCGGTCACCGCCAGCGGGGTTCCGACCGAATGCCTGAATGACATCACGACCATGGCCATTGCGGCGATCACGATGTAGAGCGTGAACACCTTCCGTCTGCCCCATCGGTCACCTGCTGTGCCTTGGACCAGCGTGCCGAAGCCCGAGATGAACATCATGATCGCCGTGAAGAGCAGAACCTGGTTTCCCTTGGCGCCGAAGCTCTTCAGCAGGATCGGCGAGTATGTGAGAAATGTGTACCACAGGATGAATGAGGAGGTGAGCATTGTCCACGCGACGAAGCTCCGGGTGAGATAGGGGGGCTTCAGGATCGTGCGCATTCGCACGTCACGGTGCATGGTGGACCGAAGGACCTCGTAGGCGCCTGGGTCCACCAGGGCGCTGTCATGGGCCAGCTCCGCCTGGTCCTCCAGATGCTCCACCCATTGCGTGACGCGCACTCGGTCGGCCGGCCTCGACCGAAGCTCCGCCCGCTTGAGGAGGTACCTGGGTGTCTCAGGCAGCCATCTGATGAGGAATGGAACGAGAATGATGAAGCCGCCGCCAATGTAGAGGGGAACCTGCCAAGCAACGGTCCAGCTGAAGCTGTGGGTTGCCCACAGCCCGGCCAAGGCGGGTAACGTGTAGCCGGCGTTGAGTACACCGTTGAGCCAGCCCATCAGCCGTCCTCGGGTCTCCTTGTTGACCAGCTCAGAGAGGATCGTGTAGGGCAGCGGGAACACCGCACCCTCCCCGAACCCTGCGCCGATGCGAAAGATGAAGAGCACCCAAATGTTTCCGGAAAGTGTGGAGAGGAGGGTGAAGATCGAGAAGATCAGCACTCCGGCGATGAGCATCGGTTTCCGCCCGAAGCGGTCCGCCAAGCGGCCAGCAGGGAAGATCCCAGCCACCAGACCGATCGTCGCCGAAGATCCGAGCAGTCCGGTCTGCGTGGAGGAGAGATGCCAATGGGGCTTGAGCACCAGCACGAGGGTTGACACCACGCCGATGTCGAATGACTCGACCAGCCATACGAGGCAGAGAAGGACGATGGCGATGAACAACGACCGTGTGACCGGCAGCCTGTCGAACCTGCTGAGCAGGTTCGCATCTTGTCGGGCGATCACGTCTTCCTGGCTTGCCTGTCCGTTCTGCATACCCCACCCCTGTCTCCCCTGGCTGGGAGCTGACGGCCAAGGGGAGACAGGGGACATGACGTGCACCTGGTGGCGCGTCCCCTCCCACTGGCACCGGCCTGACGATGGGTGCCATTCCGCGTTGTGGAACGGCATCCCGTTTTCCACTCTGAACGGTTCGGTCGGCGCTGTCAAGGGGACTGTTGGCATGGCAGTGACCGGTGCGACCTGACGAGCTGCACGGACTGACGAGCTGCACGGACGTGCCCGACGAGTCGACACGGGCTACACGTCGGTACCGCGGCCCGCCGGTACACTTCGGCGGCGATGGTGTGGTCGTGGGCGGTTTGGCGTCCCGTCCGCCGAGGCGGGTGATCGGTGGCTGACGGGCTGTCGTGGCGCAAGGGGCGCAGTGAGGATGTCGGCCGGGTGCCGGGTGTTTCGCAGGCCATCTTGCGGGCGTTGTCTGTGCTGCGGGCGTTGCGCACGGCGGACGGCGAGCTGGGCGTGGCGGAGATCGCCCGCGGTGTCGAGCTACCGACCACCACCGTCCATCGGATCCTGCGCACGCTGGTGGTGGCCGGCTATGTCGTGCAGAACGCCGCCACCGAGCGCTACCACCTCGGCCGTGAGGCCTACTTGCTTGGCCGGGCTGTTGCCGCCTCGCTCGGTTTCGACGCCGCCTTGCCGCTGCTCGAGAAGCTGTCGGCTGACACCGGTGAGTCGGTCAACCTCGTTGTCCGCGACGGCGCCGAGGGGCTGGTCGTGTTGCGCATCGAGTCGTCCCAGCCGTTGCGCTTCACGCAGCCGGTCGGCACCAGGATCCCGCTGCATTGCACCAGCAGCGGCAAGGTGCTGCTGGCCTTCGGCCCCGACCCCGAGGCCGACGTCGGCTCCCTCGGTCTGCTCGAGCGGTACACGTCTGACACCGTGACGTCGTCCGCCACGCTCGTCGAGGAGCTGCGGACCATCCGCCGGCAGCGCTACAGCGTCAACCGCGGCGAGCGCATCCCCGGCGTGTGCGGCGTCGCCGCCCCGGTGCTCGGGTCCGACGGTGCGGTGATCGCCGGGCTCGCCGTGCAAGGCCCCGAGTTCCGCATCCCTGTGGACCGGGTCGAGGAGCTGGCCCCGAAGGTCATCGGCGTCGCCCAGGCCATCGCCGACGCGCTGCCCATCGGCTACCACATCTGAAAGCCCGCCGCCGCTTACGCGTCGCCGCCCGGCCCGCGTCCTCGCGTGGGGCCCCGCCGGTCGGCGCTATCCCCGTCCGTCGCGGCCCGCTCCCGCTCTTTGCGCCGGCACCCCTTGACAGCGCCGCCCGAACCGTTCATGGTGAAAACGGGACGCCATTCCACCAAGCGGGATGACGTCTGTGGAATGACATCTGCCGGCGAGCAGGTGCCATTTGGGAGGGGAAGGCGCGGCCAGGCACACGTCGTGTCGCCGGCCGCGGCGAGCCACGAGCTCCCGGCCAAGGGGAGACAGGGGTGGGGTATGCAGGACGGGCAGGCAGGCCAAGCGGCGGTCGGTGCTCCAACGGTCGCGGCACGGATCGAGAGCACACCGAAGAAGCCGGGCGGCGGGGCGCCATCGAGCGCGGCGCGCCTCGACCGGCTGCCGACGTCGAAGTGGTTGGTCACGACCATGGTCATCCTGTTCCTCGGATGGCTGGTCGAGTCCTACGACATCGGCCTCATCGGCAACGTGCTGCCGTCGCTGACGAAGATCTACCACATGGGGTCGGGCGAGAAGAGCCTGGTCTCCATCTCCTCGACCATCGGCATCGTCGTCGGCATCATCCCCGCTGGCTACCTGGCCGACCGGTTCGGCCGGAAGCGGCTGTTCTTGGGCGGCATCGTCATCTACTCGCTGATCACCCTGGTCACCGGTTTCGCCAACAGCCCGTCCGAGGTGGTGGCGCTACGGCTGCTGGCCGGGCTCGGCATGGGTGCGGTGTTCCCCATGCCCTATGTCCTCGGCTCGGAGCTCTGCCCCCGCGGCCTGCGGGGCCGCTTCACCGGCATGGCGGACTCGTTCCTGTCCGTCGGCTACTTCCTGGCACCGCTGATCGCCATCTGGGTCATCCCCAGCGTCACCAGCGCAGGGTGGCGCACCATGTTCTTCATCGGCGGCATCCCGCTGCTGTACACGATCGTCATCGCCAAGTGGCTGCCGGAGTCGCCGCGCTGGCTCGAGAGCAAGGGGCGCCACACCGAAGCCGACAGCGTGCTGTCGGACATCGAGGCCAAGGTGCGCCGCTCCACCAAGCAGCCGCTGCCGGAGCCCGTGGAGCTGGTGGACCTCAGCCTGGTTGGCCCGGGCAGCAAGGGACGGGTACCGTTGCGGACGCTGTTCACCAGCCGGTACCTGAAGCGCAGCCTGATGCTGTGGGTGACCTTCGGCGGCGTGTTCTTCATCTTCTACTCGATCCAGATCTACATGCCGACCGTGGTCACCAAGATGGGCTACTCGCTCACCTCGGCCTTCGTCTTCACGTCGATCATCGTCGGGGTCTCGATCCCAGGGAAGTACCTGGAGTCGATGGTGGTGGAGCGCTGGGGCCGCAAGCCCGTGATCATCTCGTTCACCCTGCTGGCGGCGGCCGCTGCCTTCGCCTTCGGCTTCGTCCGGGGGGCAGTGCCGGTCATCCTGGTCGGCAGCTTCATGTCCTTCTTCGGCATCAGCGTCGACCCCGCCGTCAAGGTGTACACCGCCGAGCAGTACCCGACGTCGGTGCGGGCCACCGGGACCAATGCCACCGAGGGGTTCGGCCGGCTCATCTCGGGCATCATCGGCCCCGCCATCGTTCCCTTCCTGCTGGTGAGCACCGGCGTGGTCGGGGTCTTCAGCGTGGTGGGCGGCGTGGCCGTCATCGCCGTGATCATCGTGGCCACCATGGGCCGCGAGACCCGCGGCGTGTCGCTCGAAGAGATCAACGAGAAGCAGATCGTCGCCGAGCAGCCGATGGGCGCCGGGTGACGCCGGGCGTGGCACCCAACGCTGGCGACGTCGCTGCCGGGCCTGGCGTGCCCGCCATCCAGTCGACTGACGCCCTCGGCCTGGTCCGCGCCGCCGTGGACCTGGCTGGGGCCGACGGCGCCGGCGGGGTGGCTGCCGGGGTGGTGGACGGCACCGGGGAGCTGGTGGCCTTCCTCCGTTCCGACGGGGCGCCGCTGCGGTCCATCCGCATCGCCGTGATGAAGGCGTACACGGCGGCCCGCTTCGGCCGCGACACCGCCGCCGTGGCCCGGACGCTGCAGGCGTCGGGCCGGGCGCTGGCCGAGTACGGCGACCGCCGGTTCACCGCCCTGGCGGGCGGCGTGGCGCTGGTCGACGACCGCGGGCGGATCGCCGGCGGGCTCGGCATCAGCGGCCGGGCGCCCGAGGATGACCACGAGCTGGCGGTGGCTGCTGTGGCCGGGTTCCGCGGCAGGGTGGGCGGGTCGGGCAGCGCCCGCGCTGCCGGAGGGACAGGCGTCGACGGCCGGCTGGCGGCTGTCACCGGAGCGAGGGAGGCACCGCGATGATGGTGGAGGAGCGTGTGGGCAAGCAGATCCTGGCTTCGGCTGGGGTTCGGGTGCCGGTGAGCGTGGTGGTGGCGACGCCTGACGAGGCGGCGGAGGCGGCCGAGGCGGTGGGGTTGCCGGCCATGGTCAAGGCCCAGGTGCCTGCGGGCGGGCGGGGCAAGGCTGGTGGTGTGGTGCAGGTGTCGACGGTCGAGGACGCTCGGGTCGGAGCGCAGCGGCTGCTGGGTTCGACCCTGGTGGGTTTCGCGGTGGAGCGGGTCTTGGTGGAGCCTCGTGTCGACCACGACGCCGAGTATTACGTGGCGGTGCTCGACGACCCGTTGGAGCGGGCCGCGGTGCTGTTGTGTTGCGCGGTGGGTGGCGTCGACATCGAGGAGACGGAGCGCATCCGCCCCGGCAGCGTGCATCGCCTGGTGGCTGACATCGATGCCGATCTCGACCCGGCGGCTCTGCGGGGGCTGGCCGTGCGGGCGGGCATCCCGGCCGGTCAGGTGGGGGCGGTGGCCGACGTGCTGAGCGCCCTGTGGGCTTGTTACCGCTCGACGGAGGCCGAGCTGGTGGAGGTCAACCCGCTGGTGGTGGACGCGGCAGGCACGGCCTGGGCCCTCGACGCCAAGGTCGCTCTCGACGACAGCGCCTTGGACCGCCACCTCGAGCTGCAGCAGCTGCTGGGCGATGGTCAGGCGCAGTCGTCGGGGACGCCGCTCGAGGAGGACGCTCGGGCGCGTGGGCTGCTGCTCATCGAGCTCGACGGGGATGTGGGGATCGTGGCCAACGGGGCTGGGCTGACGATGGCGTCGCTCGACGTCGTCACCTACTACGGCGGGCGCCCGGCCAACTTCATGGAGGTGGGCGGCGACAACTACACCCGGGCCGACGCGGGCATGGAGGTGGTGCTGTCGAACCCGAACGTCCGCAGCGTACTGGTCAACTTCTGCGGCGCCTTCGCCCGCACCGACGTGATGGCCGAGGGGGTCGTCAACGCCTTGGAGCGCCACCGGGGGCATGTGCCGGTGTTCTTCTCGATCCACGGGACCGGGGCCGACGAGGCGGTCGCCTTGGTCCGCCAGCGGCTCGGTGTCGAGCCCTACCCGGTGATGGATGACGCGGTGCAGGCGGCAGTAGCCGCCGCGAAGGAGGCGCAGAAATGACCATCTCTATCGTTCCCGCCTTCGGCGAGGGTGTGCTCGTCCAGGGCATCACCGGGCGCCAGGCCTCGTTTTGGACTGCGATGATGCTGCGTGGCGGTACTCCGGTGGTGGCCGGGGCCAGTCCTGGGCGCGGCGGCCGCCAGGTCGAGGGTGTGCCTGTCTACGACAGCGTGGCTGAGGCCACCGTGTCGCATCGGCTCACCACCTCGGTGCTGTTCACCCCGCCGTCGGCGACACGCGACGCCGCCGTTGAGGCGATGGAGGCCGGGGTTCGCCGGGTGGTGCTGCTGGCCGAGTTCGTGCCGCGCCAAGACGTGCTGTCCATCATGGCGGTCGCCCGGCGGACCGGGTCCCGGGTGGTCGGGCCCAACACTGCGGGTCTGGTGGTGCCTGGCGCCCACTCGCTGGGCATCATGCCGGGTTTCTCGCCTGAGGTGTTTCGGCCCGGGCCGGTGGGAGTGGTGTCGCGCAGCGGCAGCCTCGGCACGTTGATCTGTTTGGAGCTGGTGTCGGCCGGGCTGGGCCAGAGCGCCTTCATCGGGGTCGGCGGGGACCCCATCGTCGGTACCACCACCCGTGAGGCGGTCGAGGAGCTGGCCGAGCTGCCCGGCACCAGGGCCATCGTCATCGTCGGCGAGGTCGGCGGGGTGATGGAGGAGGACGCCGCCGAGGCGGTGCGCGCCCTCGACGTGCCTGTCGTCGCCTTCGTCGCCGGCCGTAGCGCCCCGCCCGGGCGCCGCATGGGCCACGCCGGCGCCATCGTCACCGGCGCCAAGGGCACCGCCGAGGGGAAGGTGGCCGCGTTGCGCGGCGCCGGCGCCGAGGTTGCCGACACGCCGCGCACCGTGGCGGCCGCCGTGGCCGCTGCCCTCGACACCACCACGCAGGGGGTCACCCCTGCACGCTCGGCATGACCGCCACCGCGCTCGGCGCAACCCTGCACACGGCCGTGGGCGCCGCCTCCAGCGTGGGCCGGTGTCGGCGCCACGCGGGGACACGACAGGACCGACACGACGCCATGGAGATGGCGAAGGACACAGAGGAGATGGGCTTGTGGATGTGAAGGGGAAGGTCGCGGTTGTCACCGGGTCGGGGTCGTCGGCTGGGATTGGCCGCTCGACGGCTCTGCGCCTGGCCCGGCTCGGTGCCAGGGGTGTCGTCGTCAACCACGCCCGCGACAGCTCGCGGGGCAAGGCGAAGCTGGTGGCCAAGGAGGTGGAGCAGGCCGGGTCCGAGGCGCTGGTCGTCCAGGCCGACGTCTCTGACGACGGCGCCGTCCGGGACATGATGGCGGCCGCCCACGAGACCTTCGGCCGTCTCGACATCCTCGTCAACAACGCGGCGACGACCGTACGAGTGCGCTTCGAGGACCTCGACGGGCTCACCGAGGACGTGTGGGAGCGCAACCTGGGCGTCAACCTGAAAGGGACGTTCTACTGCATCCGTGCCGCCCGCCCGTTCATGGACGAGGCCGGCGACGGCGCCGTGGTCAACGTCTCCTCCATCGCCGGCATCCGCGCCGTGGGGTCCTCATCGATCGCCTACGGCGCGGCGAAGGCTGGGGTCATCAACATGACCATGTTCCTCGCCCGCGCCCTGTCCCCGACCATCCGGGTCAACTGTGTCACCGCCGGGTTCGTCAAAGGGCAGTGGATGGAAGAGAGCCTCGGCGGCGAACGCTACGAGAAGGCCCTGGCTCGGACCGCGGAGCGGATCCCCCGCGGGCGCGTCGCCGACCCCGACGACGTCGCCCACGCCATCGTGTCGCTCGTCGAGTCCGACTTCGTCACCGGCCACAACCTGGTCTGCGACGGCGGTTTCCTCATCCGGGACTGAGCAGGAGGGCCGGCCGCTACCGCCGGCGCGCCGCCGGGCCGGGGAAGGCCAGCTGGTCGTGCACGGCCCGCCCCACGATCTGCAGCCCCTCGGGGATGCGGTCGACGTCGATGGCGGCGAAGCCGAGGCGGAAGGTGTTGCGGTGGGCGGACCGGTCGAAGTGGTAGATGTCGCCGCGCTCGGCGATGACGCCGTACTCGGCCAGCCCGTCGGTCAGGGCCACGGCGTCGAGCTCCGGGGGCCCCTCCATCCAGACGCTGACTCCGCCAGGGGGCGGCGTCACGGGAAACGGGATCCACTGCTCGATGCCGTCAACCATGCGCTCCCACTTCCGGCGCAGCGCGGCGCGGTGGCGCCGGATGGAGCGGTGGTACTGCCCGGAACCGATGAACAGGGCCATGGCCCGCTGCAGGTGGCCGGGGGGGTGGCGGACGCTGTAGCGCCGCTCACGGCGCAGGTGCCCGATCAGCACCGGGTCGGCCACCACGAAGCCGAGCCGCAGCCCCGGCGCCAAGAACTTCGAGAAGGTGCCGAGGTACACGACGCGTCCCGTGGTGTCGAGCGCCTTCAGGGCCGGGCTCGGCGTCCCCTGGTAGCGCAGCTCGCTGTCGTAGTCGTCCTCCACCACCACGACGTCGTCGCGCTGGGCCATGGCGAGGAGGTTGTGGCGCCGACCGATCGACAGGGTGACGTTCGTGGGGTGGTGGTGGCTGGGTGTCAGGTACAGCACGTCGGCGGCCCGCAGGTCCGCCGGCGGCACCACCCCAGCTCCGTCGACGGGCAGCGGCACCAGGGAGGCACCCGCCCGCACGAAGACGTGGCGGGCGTCGAGGTAGCCCGGGTCCTCCACGGCCACCAGCGTGCCCGCCCCCAGCAGGGCGCTGCTCAGCAGGCGCAGCCCCTCCTGGGAGCCGAGGGTGATGAGCACCGAATCGGGCGCCGCCTCGATGCCGCGGCTCGGCAGGATCCGGTCGCACAGCATCTCCACCAACAACGGGTCGTCGTCGGCGATGCCGTCGCGCAGGCTGTAGTGCAGGTGGGGCTGGTGCAGGGCTTCGCGAAGCGCCCGCGACCAGGCCAGCACCGGGAAGGACCGGGCCTCGACCTGCCCGGCGATGAACGGGTACGGGTGCTGCTGCCAGTCGGGGAGCTTGGCCACGTCCGGCAGGTCGCGGTCGGACTCCGGGCGGAGCCGGCCCTCCCAGTCGATGGCCTGGGGCGGCCCTGGCGACCCGGCGGGCGCTGGGCCGTGGGAGCGCAGCTCGTCGTTGACGAACAGGCCGCTGCGTGCCCGGCTGACGACGAACCCCTCGGCGATCAGCTCCTGGTACGCCGTCAGCACCGTGTTCCGCGACACGCCCAGCTCCTGGGCCAGGGCCCGCGACGACGGCAGCGGCATGCGCGGGCCGGTCTGGCGGTGGGCGATCTCGCGCTCGAGCGCCTGGCGGACGGCGCGGTAGAGGTGCTGATGATCGGGGCCCTTCGGGCCGCTCGCAACCGTCTTCGCACCCCCTCGGCACCCGGGAGACCGACCGCGCCCCTGGCGGTGGCCTCCTCAACTGGTACTTGACGATACCCACAAACTGGCTCTTGTGCACGCGCCAGAAGTCGTCATCATGGGTTTCGGATCGAGCGCGGCGTGCCGGCCGGCTACGGCCGCCGGCGCTACCGGCGAAGGGGAGGGAACCATGGCGACGGACCTGCGCAAGGACGCCCGGGAGCACCTGGTGCCCCACTTCACCCGCTCCGCCGTGTGGCAGAGCGACGAGCTCCCCGTGATCGTCCGGGGTGACGGCTGCGCCATCTATGACGACCAGGGCCGGCGGTACATCGACGGCCTGGCCGGCCTGTTCTGCGTGAACATCGGCCACGGCCGCGGCGACATCGCCGCCGCGGCCGCCAAGCAGATGGAGCAGCTGGCCTACTCGCCGGTGTGGTCGGCGACGCACCCGGCGGCCGTCGAAGCGGCCACGCTGATCACCGAGCTGGCCCCCGGCGACCTCGACGCCGTCTTCTTCGTGAGCTCGGGCTCCGAGGCCGTGGAGTCGGCCATCAAGTTCGCCCGCCAGTACCACCGCCGCCAGGGCCAGGAGCAGCGCACCAAGTTCATCGCCCGCGACTTCTCGTACCACGGCACCACCATGGGGGCCCTGTCGCTGACCGGGGTGCCGGGCTACCGGGCCCCCTTCGGGCCGTTGCTCGACGGCGTCTTCCACGTCCCCAACACCTTGGGCGCCACCATCCCCCCCGGCGGGTCGGCAAGGGATCTGCCGTGCATCCAGGCCATCGAGGAGGTCCTCGAGCGCGAGGGCCCCGAGACCTTCGCCGCCATCTTCGCCGAGCCCGTGCAGAACGGGCGGGGCGCCCTGGTGCCACCCGATGGCTACTGGCAGGAGCTGCGGGCCATCTGCGACCGCTACGGCATCCTCTTGGTGGCCGACGAGGTGATCAACGCCTTCGGCCGGCTCGGCCACTGGTTCGGCGTGGAGCGCTTCGGCGTGCAGCCGGACATGCTGACCTTCGCCAAGGGCTCCACCTCGGGCTACGCTCCGCTCGGCGGGGTGCTCGTCCGCCGGCCGCTGGCCGACACCGTCTTCGCCGGCGACGACGGCATCTTCACCCACGGTGCCACCTGGGGTGGCCACCCCGTCGCCACCGCGGTGGCGCAGGCCAACATCTCGGCGCTGCGCAGCGAGGCGGTGCTCGACAACGTGCGGGCCAACGCCCCGCACCTCGAGCGCAGCCTGCAGGCGCTGGTGGCGCCCCACCCCTCGGTCAAAGAGGTCCGGGGCACCGGCTACTTCTACGCCATCGAGCTCATGGCCGACCGCGACAGCGGCCAGGAGCTGACCGAGGAGCAGTCGCTGGTTCTGCTGCGCCAGGTCCTGCCGACCGCCATGCGCAAGGTCGGCCTCGTCACCCGGCCCGACGACCGGGGGGCGACGATGCTGTTGCTCTCCCCGCCGCTGATCGCCGACCGTGGCGTCATCGACGAGTTGCTCGGCATGGTCGACGCTGTCCTGACCGAGGCGGACCGGTACACCCACCGGTGACGGCGGGACGAGCGTCCCGCCATCACCATCCTCAGGAGGTCGCCATGCGCGTCGGTGTTCCCAAGGAAGTGAAGGTCCACGAGTACCGGGTGGCCATCACGCCGGCCGGGGTGGACGAGCTGGTCCGCCGCGGCCACCAGGTGCTCGTCGAGCACGACGCCGGGGCCGGCTCGTCGATCACTGACGAGGAGCTCGGCGCCGCCGGGGCCAAGATCGTGCCGAACGCGGCCGACGTGTGGGGCGACGCCGAGCTGATCCTGAAGGTGAAGGAACCCGTGGAGCAGGAGTACAGGTTCCTGCGCCGCGACCAGGTGCTGTTCACCTACCTGCACCTGGCTGCCTCGCAGCCGTGCACCCAGGCGCTGGTCGACGCCCGGGCCACCGCCGTGGCCTATGAGACGGTGCAGCTGGCCGACGGCAGTCTGCCGCTGCTCTATCCCATGTCGGAGGTCGCCGGCCGGATGGCGCCGCAGGTCGGCGCCCACTGCCTGGAGCGCGAGTGCGGCGGGCGCGGCGTGCTGATGGGCGGCGTGTCGGGCGTTCGGGCGGCCAAGGTCGTCATCCTCGGCGCCGGTGTCGCTGGCATGAACGCGGCGGCCGTCGCCGTCGGGATGTGGGCGGACACCGTCGTCCTCGACGTGGACATCGACAAGCTGCGCCGGCTCGACCGCATGTACAAGGGCCAGCTCCAGACGGTGGCGTCCAACTCGCTCGAGATCGAGCGGTCGGTGGCCGAAGCCGACCTGGTCATCGGGGCGGTGCTGGTGGCAGGGGCCAAGGCGCCCAGGCTGGTGAGCCGGGACCTGGTACGGGCCATGAAGCCGGGCTCGGTCCTCGTCGACATCGCCATCGACCAGGGCGGGTGCTTCGAGGACAGTCACCCGACCACGCATTCGGATCCGATCTACGAGGTGGAGGGTTCCGTCTTCTACTGTGTGGCCAACATGCCCGGCGCCGTGCCGCACAGCTCGACCCACGCCCTCACCAACGTCACCTTGCCCTACGCGCTGCGGATCGCCGACCAGGGCCTGGCAGCCGCCGTCGAGCGCGATCCCGCCCTGGCCAGGGGTGTCAACGTCGTCGACGGCACCATCGTCTACGGCGCGGTGGCCGATGCCCACGGGATGGCGACCCGGTCGCTGGCCGAGATGGTGGCGGCGATCCCGTGAGTGTGCCGGGGGGGGTCCAGCGCATGACGACGTACAGCACCGGCCCAGCGCCGGTCGAGGTGTCGCCGCAGCGGACCGGCACCGCCGGCCTCGAGGTGCTCCAGTCCGACTGGGAGCGGCGGCTGCGCGGGCGGCCGACCCGGGTGGTGCTGACCGACGGTGGCGACGCCCGGGCGCTGCAGGCGGCGGCCGAGCTGGCCGCCGGCGGCGGCGTGATCCCCGTGGTCATCGGCCATTACGACCGGGTCCGGCGGGCGGCCGCGGCGAACGGGGTGGACCTGCCGCCGGCCGTCGAGATCCTCGATCTCGAGGAGGCGCGCCACGTGCCAGCCCTGATGGGCCCCCTGGACGAGGCGCTCGCTCGACGCCACCTGGGCCCCGACCAGGCCAAGGCGTGGCGCGGCGACCCCCTGTACCTGGGGGCGGCCGCCGTGTCGTCTGGCATCGCCGACGCCTGCGTCGGAGGCAGCAGCCGGCCGACGGCCGACGTGCTGCGAGCCGCCATCGCCGTCATCGGCCTGGCCGACGGTGCCACCTGTGTCACCAGCAGCTTCCTGATGGTGATGCCCGACGGCAGGCTGCTGTCGTTCGGAGACTGCGCCGTGGTGCCGGAGCCGACGGTCGAGCAGGTGGCCGAGGTGGCCGTCGCCACCAGCGGCACCCACCGCAGCCTGACCGGGGACGAGGCCAGGGTGGCACTTCTCTCCTTCTCGACCAAGGGGAGCGCCGAGCACCCTTCCGTCACCCGGGTCCGCCAGGCGGTGGCCGCGGTGCGCCAACGGGCGCCGGAGCTGTGCGTCGACGGGGAGCTGCAGGCCGATGCCGCCCTCGACGAGGTCGTGGCCAGGACCAAGTCCCCCGGTTCGCCGGTGGCCGGGCAGGCCAACGTGCTGGTCTTCCCCTCGCTCGACGCCGGCAACATCGGCTACAAGCTCACCGAGCGCCTCGGCGGCGCCCGGGCGTTCGGACCGCTGCTGCAGGGGTTGGCGGCGCCGATGAACGACTTGTCACGAGGGTGCACGGCAGACGACATCAGGTGTGTGGCACTCGCCAGCGCCGTCCTGGCACGGGGCATAGGGTGAGCGCGCACATCGAGGTTCTCCGGGACCGTGGCGCTGGTACCGCCGGGCCAGCTGCCATGGCCGGGCCGGGCCCGGTCGGGCGCGACCGACGTTCGGCGGGCCGCGTGGCGACGAGTGGGAGGGGTGCGCCATGACGGACATCGGATCGCCAATCCTGGCCGACCCGCGGTTGCCGGCCGGGGCGACGGCGGGGAGCCTCGCCGGTGCGTCCCCGCCGCCGACGAAGCCGGACGGGCGCAAACCCTCGTTCTTCGAGCGGGTGACGCACGTCCGGCTGCCGCAGCGGTACGCCAGGTGGGGCCGCACCCTGAGCACGCTCCTGGTGCTGGCCGTCGCCCTGGCCGTCTGGCAGGTCCTTGCCTCTCTGGCCGTGTTCCCCAAGGTGGCCCTACCCTCGCCGGCCAGCGTGTGGCCCTCGTTCAC
>JAJZNB010000101.1:0-2803 GCA_021848085.1 Actinomycetes bacterium | reverse complement strand
GTCGCCACCACGGGCTACCTCAACAAGACCCTGGGGCAGGACGTGCTCTACAGCGTCGTCCGGGTGACGGTGGGCTTCGTAGGCGCCGTCGTGCTGGGCGTCCCCATGGGCCTGCTCATGGCCGAGAGCCGGCTGGTGAACCGCCTGGTCGACCCCTTCCTGCAGCTCGGGCGCCCCGTCCCGCCTTTGGCCTACATCCCGCTCTTCGTCGTCTGGTTCGGCCTCGGGGAGCTCCCGAAGATCCTGCTGATCCTCGTCGGCACCATCCCGATCATCATCATCAGCACCATCGGCGGGGTTCGCAACATTCCGATCCAGCGCTACCAGGTGGCCCGGTGCCTCGGCGCCACCCGGCGGCAGCTGTTCGTGCGGGTGACGCTGCCGTCGACGCTCCCCGAGGTGTTCACCGGCATGAAGGTGGGCATCGGCATCGCCTGGAGCACCTTGGTGGCCGCCGAGCTGATCGCGGCCAGCGTCGGCCTGGGCTGGCTGGTGGAGCAGGCTGCCACCCAGCTGCAGACGGGCATCGTCATCGCCGGCATCATCGTCATCGGCGTTCTCGGCTACCTGATGGAGCTCGGCATCCGCCTGCTCGAGCGCGTGATCGTGCCGTGGCGCGGGCACGTGTGATGGCGTTCGGGGCGGCGACGCCGGGTGCAGGGATGCACACCGGGCAAACGGGCGTGGGCCGACGGCCCGCAGGACAAGGGAGGGGAACACATGTGGCGTAGGCAAGCAACGGGCACCGCACCGGGGTCGCCCAGGCAGGCGGTCCGCCCGCTGTCGGCGATGGCCGGCGGGCTGGTCCTGGCCGGCCTGTTGGCGGCGTGCGGGTCCTCAGGGAGCTCGTCCGCGTCCGCGAGCTCCCATCACTCCAACGTGGCGGTGACCATCGGCTACGAGAACAACGGCGCCGACCCGTCGATGGTCACCATCCACAACGGGTACTTCCAGAAGGAGCTGGGCTCCAACGTCACGACCAAGATCTTCACCTCCGGCCCCACCGCTCTGTCGGCCATCGCCTCGGGCGCGCTGCAGTTCATGTGCGGCATCGGCCTCCCGCCGGTGATCTCGGCCCTGGCCCGTGGCGTGCCCCTGGTGGTCGTGTGGAACCAGGAGCGCTACACCACCGACGCCGGCATCGTGGTCAAGAGCGGGTCGGGCATCACCTCGCTGGCCGGCCTGGCGGGCAAGACCATCGCCATCACCACCGGGTCGGAGGCATCGTTCGAGCTGCCCACCCTCTTGGCCCAGAAGGGTGTGTCGCTGTCGTCGGTCCACCAGCTGAACATGTCGCCGCCGCAGATGGAGAGCGCCTGGGAGACCGGGCAGATCCAGGCCGCCATCGTGTGGGACCCGGCCTTCGACGCCCTGAGGGCCAAGGGCGGCACGGTGCTGGCCACCGACGCCAGCCTGCCGCCGACCGCCTCGTCGTTCAACATCTGCGTGGCCAACACCAGCTTCACCAAGGCCCACCCGCAGGCGGCGGTCGGGTTCGTCAAGGCCATGCAGGACGGCGTCGCCTACTGGCAGTCGCACCCGTCCCAGGCGCTGTCGATCATGGAGTCCGAAGCGGGCATCTCGGCCTCCACGGCCCAGACCGAGCTCAAGGGCTACCAGATCTACGACCTGACCGACCAGACCAGCCCCACGGTGCTCGGCACGGGGTCGCAGGTGAAGACGTCTGGTACCACCCAGTCGCTGACGAACAACTGGAAGGAGCTGTACAAGCAGGGGTTCATCACGGTCCCGCCGCCGGCCAACATGAGCCGGTACGTGGACCCCGTCCCGGCGCAGGACGCGCAGAAGTGACCGACTGACCGCCACGGTGGCCGGCCGGGCATCTGAGCAGGCGCCTCGGCCGACCACCGCGGCCGGCGACCGGACCCGGCGGGACGGGCGTGGTGAAGGCAAGGGAGACGAGGAGCGGTCGATGACAGTGCTGACGTGCCTCGACATCGAGTTGCGCTACCCGGAGACCGAGACCGCCGGGAGCGGGCCCGTGCTGCAGGGGGTCGGGCTCGAGGTCCAGCAGAACGAGTTCGTGACGATCCTGGGGCCGAGCGGCTGCGGCAAGACCTCGCTGCTGCGCCTGATCGCCGGGTTCGAGCCTCCGACTGGCGGTACCATCGTGTTCGACGGCAAGCCGGTCCGGGGTCCTGGCGCCGACCGGGTGGTGGTCTTCCAGCAGCCGTGGCTGTACCCCTGGCTGAACCTGCGCGACAACGTGGCGTTCGGGCTGAAGCTGCACGGCCGCAGGCGGCACCGGGTCGACTGGGAACGGGTCGACCAGATGATCGAGATCGTCGGCCTCAAGGGCTTCGAGAAGCACGCCCCCTACCAGCTCTCGGGCGGCATGCAGCAACGGGCCGCCGTGGCCCGGGCCCTGGTCATGTCGCCCAAGCTTCTGCTCATGGACGAGCCGTTCGGTGCTCTCGACGCCCAGACCCGCCAGCACCTGCAGGAGTTCCTGCTCGACCTGTGGGGCCGGATCGACGTCACCATCCTGTTCATCACCCACGACGTCGAGGAGGCCATCCTGCTCGGCGACCGCATGCTGATCATGGGGACCAACCCCGGGCACATGGCACTCGAGCAGCGGATCGACCTCCCGCGGCCCCGAAGCGAGGCGACCACCTTGTTGCCCGCCTTCCAGGACATCCGCAAGCGGGCGCTCGCAACGCTGGGACGGGTGTCCATCGCCGCCGCCGGGATCACGGGGACGGGCCAGCCCGCCTCCGCCTGACCGCCGACGGCCGGCACCGACCAGACCTCTCGCCGCGTCACCGTCGCCGGGACGGCC
>JAJZNB010000178.1 GCA_021848085.1 Actinomycetes bacterium | reverse complement strand
CACGTCCATCCGCTGCACAGCGTCACCTACCTGCGCCGGCGGCTGCTGCCGGCGGTGGCGCAGGGGGCGGCCCGTGTCGGACGCGACCCGGCCCAGGTGGATCTGCTGGTGCCGGTGTTCGCCGTGCCGGGCGACAGCCCCGAGGAGCAGGCGCCGCTGCTGCAGCGGGCCCGGACCCAGATCGCCTTCTACGGCTCGACCCGCAACTACGCCTTCCAGTTCGACGATCTGGGCTTCGAGGGCACCTCGGCCCGGCTCAACGACCGGCTGAAGGCGGGCGACGTGGCCGGCATGGCCGACGTGATCAGCGACGAGATGCTGCAGCACTTCGCCGTGGTGGCCCGCTGGGATGAGCTGGCCGACGCCTTGGTGGCCCGCTACCGGGGGGTGGCGGCCCGGCTGGTGATGTACCTGGCCGAGGACTCCATCGCCGAGGATCCCGCCGCGCTGGGCCGCTGGGGGGAGGTGGCCCGGGCGGTGCGGGCCGCCTGAGCCCGGCGCACCCCCCGGTGCCCTGCCCGGCCAGCCGGGCCGCGTGGGCCCATGTCGAGGACCGGTCCCCGCCGTGGGCGGAGATCGCCCGCGCTCTGGCCGGCTCTGCCGGCCGCATGCCAGATCGATACCACCAACTGGCAGGATGCCCGGTATGGCAAAGGAGAAGGCGACGATCACCGTCGATCGCGCCAAGCTGGCCGAGGCGAGGGCGGTGCTCGGGGTGTCTTCGGCGTCAGCTGCGATCGACGTGGCGCTCACCGAGCTGCTCCGCCGTCGCCGTGTGCTCCACGACGTCGAGGCGTACATGGGGACGCCACCCACCGATGAAGAGGTCGCGCTCGGCCACGTCTGTCCCGATGGGGTCGACCTTGCCGACGACACCGACTGGGATGCGCAGTGGCCCGCCGGCAGCTGAGCGCGCCGGCGGTCCGCCGGGGGGGATCCGGCTGGCCGAGCTGGACAAGCGCCGCCCGGTCGTCGTGCTCACCCGGGATCCGCTGGGGCGGGTGCTGGCCTCGGTCGTCGCCGGCCCGGTCACGTCGACGGTGCGTGGCCTGAGCACCGAGGTTGACCTGTCCGCGGCCGACGGTGTCCGCACGCCTTCCGTGGTGGATCTCGACAACCTGCAGCTCGTCCCCCGAGCCAGGATGGTGAGGCGGGTGGGCAGGGTGGCGCCGACCACCCTGAGAGCGATCTGTGCGGCGACGGCCGAGGCGATCGGCTGCCCTGAGCCCTGACGGGAACCTGCGTGGGGTGGACGCTGGCGTTGGTGCACGGCGTCGCGGCGGACGCCGGCGGCCCCGAGGCCGCCGCGGCCGAAGCGGCGGTGCTGAGGCAAGAGGGACGGACGGTGTCGGGTTCGAGTGGTGGTCCAGAACTTGGACCGGTTCAGACTATAGTTCTGACCATGACGATCGCTGCGACGCCCGTACCGCTCTCCGAGGCCAAGGCTCGGCTATCCGAGCTGACCAGACGGGTACGCCAGCAGCACGAACGGATCACCTTGACCCGCAACGGGGAGGCCGAGGCGGTCTTGTTGTCGGTGGACGACCTGCAGGGCATGGAGATGACCTTGGAGATCCTCGGCGACAGCGAGGCAGTCGGCCGCATCTCCGACAGCCTGGCAGCCCTGGGCCGTGGTGAGCCCGGCACTGACCTCGACAGCGTCCGCCAGGACCTGGCCCGCCGGCGTGCCACGGGCGGGTGACCAGCCAAGCGGCGCAGCGCTATCAGGTCCGGTTCCAGCCAGCGGCGCGGCGCGCCATCGCTCAGCGTCTCCCGGAGGCTGTCGCCGCCGCGGTCCTCGAGCTCTGCGAGGCGGCGCTGAGCGTCGATCCGCGGCGCGTCGGCAAGCCGCTGTTCGGGCCGCTGGCGGGCTGCCATGGCGCACGCCGCGGCACCTACCGGATCGAGTACCGCATCGACGATGACACCCACATCGTGCACGTCCTCGACGTCGATCACCGCTCGGAGATCTACCGTCGTCCTCGAGCCTGAGGCGGCCGCGGAACATCGACGCCTCGGTCGACGATCCGGGCGTCGAGGGTCCCTCGGCCCGGCGCCACGGCCGGCGGCAGCCGGGCGACGTGGCCGCGGGCCGGCATGGCCCGTGTGGCCGGCATGGCCCGTGTGGCCGGCATGGCCGGCGTGGCCGGCATGGCCGGCGTGGCGGCTCACGCCCCGGTGACCTGCACGGCCAGCAGGGCCACGTCGTCTTCGGGCCGGTCGGGCAGCAGGCCGAGCACGGCGTCGCACACGGTGTCGGGGCCCGATCCGGCCAGGTGTCGCAGCAGCCGGCGCAGGTCGGCCAGGCCGGCGTCGAGGGGCTGGCCGCGGCGCTCGACCAGCCCGTCGGTGTAGAAGAGGACGGTCGAGCCCGGCGGCAGGTGGACGTGGTGCTCGTGGCGGGGGACGGGGCCGACGCCGAGCAGCGGGTCGGCCGGGGTGGTGCCGAGGACGGTGACGGTGCCGTCGGGGGCGATCAGCAGCGGCGGCAGGTGCCCGGCGTTGGAGAACCGCAGCCGGCCGCCGCCCCCCGCCCGGCCAGCCCACACGGCACCGACCGCACCGCCGGACCCCCGGCCGGCATCCACCGCACCGCCGGACCCCCGGCCGGCATCCACCGCCCCGCCAGCCCACACGGCATCCACCGCACCGCCGGACCTCCGGCCGGCGCCGGGCGGCGAGGCGATCGGCTGCAGGTGGGCGGTGACCACGGTGGCGATGGTGGTGCTGTCGAGTCGGGCCCGGTCGAGGACGACGCCGGCCCGCGCCGCGATGTCGCCCACCAGCTCGAGGTCGTCGTCGCTGAAGCCGCCGCGGGCTGCTCCGGCGCACAGCAGCAGCATGCCGACCGGCTGCGTGTTGCCTCGCAGGGGGACCACCACGGCCGATTCGGGGGCCAGGTCCGCCAGCAGCGGCTCGGCGGCCGGCCCGGGCGGGAACGTGGCGGCGAGGACCGCCGCGGCGTGGCGCGAGATGAGCTGCATCTCGCTGGCCTGCAGCGCCCGGGCGGCCAGCGGTTCGGCCGGGGCGCCGTGGAGCTGGGCGGCGGCGTGGGCCTGGCGGCGGTCGTTGACGTCGAGGAGGCAGACGGCCAGGCCTTCGGGGCTGGGCCAGGCCCGCACCTCGTACCAGGCGTTGAGCGGCTTGGGGCAGTAGGCGTCGAAGGCGACGGGTTCGTCGCGGTCGATGGCGTGGCGGTAGGAGGTCTCGACGTCGGAGCTTTGGGCGGCGGGGAGCTCGTCCCAGATGACCCGGCCCAGCAGCTCGTCGGCGGGCCGGGTCAGCCGCCGCTGGGCCTCGGCGTTGACGTAGGCGAAGCGCCCGTGGCGGTCCAACAAGAAGAAGACGGTGGGCAAAGAGTCCATGACCCGGGCGACGTGGGCTGCGGCGTCGCGGCGGGCGGTGGTGTCCTGGGCTGCTCCGAGCAGCCGGACGGTGCGCCCGTCGGGGCCGGCCAGCGCCTGGCCCCGGGCCGCGATCCAGCGGATGCCGCCGTCGGGCAGCACCACCCGGTGCTCGGCGTCGTAGACGCCGACCTGGTCGACGGCCTGCTGCAGCAGGGCCTCGACCCGGTCGCGGTCGGCGGGGTGCACCGCCTCGTAGAGCTCGTCGATGTGCAGCACCGACCGGTTGCGTGGGAGCCCGAACATGTCGAGCAGGCGTTGGTCTCCCATCAGCCGGCCGCTGACCAGGTCCCAGTCGAAGGTGCCGATGCCGCCGGCGGCGACGGCCAGCTCGAGCACCAGCCGCTGGGCGGCCTCGTCGGGGCGGGCCGCTGCGCCGTGGGGCCCACCGTCCGCCTCGGATTGTGTTGGTGTGGTGACCAAGGTGCATCGTTGTCACTGACAATGGATGGGTTGGCGCGCCACGCACGGTGACGCGCCCCAGGTGATGGGAGCGGTCGGCGGACCATGACGGGACACCGGGGCCTGCGGGAGACGATCCGGGACGTGATCGACCCTGCCCTCCTGATGCGGCGCATCGTGGCCAGCTCGGCCGCCTTCCTCCCCCACGCCGAGGGGGCGGCCATCGACCTGCTCGACGCCGGCGGGGTCCTCACCTGCGTGTCGGGTGAGGGGCTGCTCGAGCGCCTGGTCGGCAGCCAGGTGCGGCCACAGAGCTTGGCCGGCCAGGCGCTGCGCAGCGGGCAGGTGCTGCGCTGCGACGACGTGGAGCGCGACCGGCGCGTCGACCGGGTCGCGGCCCGCCAGCTGGGCATCGGGTCGCTGGTGTGCGTGCCGCTGGTGCACGGCACCACCCCGGTGGGGGTGCTGACGGTGTGCGCGGCGGCGCCCGGCGCCTTCGGTGACCGCGACGTGGCGGCGCTGGGTGAGCTGGCCGGCTTCGTGAGCGCCGTGGTGCGCAGCGCCTCGGAGGTGGCCAGCTCCATGCCCTGGGTGCGCGACCTGCTCGGCACCGGCAGCCGAGCCGGCACCCAGCCGGCGGACCAGGTCGGCGCTGGGGCGGTGGACCAGGCCGGCGGCCCGGTGCGCTCGGGCCGAGCGGCGGAGACGGACCCGGCGGCGGGGTCGGACCCGGCGGTGGAGGCGGTGGAGCTGTTCGTGGCCGGGGTGCTGCGCCCCAACCTGGTCGGGGCGGTGGAGGCCCGCCGGCGGGTGGAGGCGGCGCTTACCTCCAAGGGGTTCACCATGGTCTTCCAGCCGGTGCTGCACCTGCCCAGCGGCGGGCTGATGGCGGTGGAGGCGCTGGCCCGCTTTCCGGGTCCGCCGGACCTGCCGCCCGACGTGTGGTTCGCCGACGCCGAGCGGGCCGGGCTGGGGGTGGAGCTCGAGCTGGCCGCCGTGGAGCTGGCCCTGGCCGCCCTGCCCGAGCTGCCCGAGGCGTTGTCGATGGGTGTCAACGTGGGCCCAGCAGCCATCTGCGCCCCGGCGCTGCTGCAGCTGGTGGAGGCGGCCGGCCCGCGGCGGGTGATCGTAGAGCTGACCGAGCATCGCCGCATCGACGACTACGGCGAGCTGCTCGAGGCGCTGGCCAAGCTGCGCCGGACCGGGGCCCGCCTATCGGTGGACGACACCGGCTCGGGCTATTCGAGCCTGGCCCACATCATCAACCTGTCGCCCGACATCATCAAGCTCGACCTGGCCTTGACCCGAGGCATCGACGCCGACCCGGTGCGCTACTGCCTGGCCCAGGCGCTGGTCACCTTCGCCCGCCAGGCCGGCGCGGTGCTGGTGGCCGAGGGGGTGGAGACCGCCGGGGAGCTGCACACCTTGCGCCAGCTCGGCATCGAATTCGGCCAGGGCTTCCACCTGGGCCGCCCCGGTCCCATCGGCAACCTGCTGACCACCGTCGGCTGATCACGCCGGCCGCCCACCGCCGGCCGCCCACCGCCGGCTGCTCACCGCCTGCCGCGCGGCGGCCGTCGCACGGTCGGCTTCTGGCGGCGGCGAGCCCGGGCCCAGATCGCCTTCGACACCGGCATCTGCCCAAGCAGCCCAAGCAGCCCAAGCAGCCCAAGCAGC
>JAJZNB010000162.1:21059-30297 GCA_021848085.1 Actinomycetes bacterium | reverse complement strand
CAAGCTGCCGGTCCCGGCGTAGCCAGTGGGCGGCCTCATCATGGTCGGGGATCTGGCCGATGCCCAGCCAACGTCCAATGCCAAGACGGCGATCTTCGCACGGGTCTCCTCGGCCGACCAGAACGCCGACCTCGACCGTCAGGTGGCACGAGTCACCGCCTGGGCTAGATCTGGGCTAGGTCCAACGGGTGCTCGATCGACTTGGTGGTGTCCGAGGCCGGGTCCGCTCTCAACGAGAAGCGTCGCAAGTTCTTCTGCCTCCTTCGGGACCCCCAGGTGACCACGATCATCGTCGAACACCGGGATCGCTTCGCCAGGTTTGGAGCCGAGTATGTCGCCGCTGCGGTGCCGACACCACCGCCACCTCGGGGAGGCGGTGGTGGGCGGGTGGTGGAGCTGCCGCCGCCAGCGCCGCCACCGCCGCCGCTGCCGCTGCCGCGGCCAACACCTTGGCCTGCAGCCCAGGGGAGTGGTCGGTGTCGTGCACCTGCGCCCAGCGCGCCAGGTGCAGGTGGCTGCCCCGGCGTCTGCCGAGCAGACCGGGGGGCGACGACCGACGGGGGTGCGGGGACGCGTCGCCGCCGGCTTCCGGTGTCGGGGTCATGGCCGCCATCTGGTCGGGTCGCCGGTCAAGCCACGAAGTACTTGGCCCGTGGGTGATGGCAGATGATGGCGACGGTGGACTGCTCGGGATGGAGCTGGAACCCGTCGCTGACCTCCACCCCGATCCGGCGGCCTTCCACCAAGGCGACCGCCGTGGCGTTGTCCTCGAGCCGGGGGCAGGCTGGATAGCCCCACGAGTAGCGCCCGCCGCGGTACTGCTGGCGGAACAAGCCGATGAGGGTGGGGCCGTCCTCGTCGGCGAAGCCCCACTCCTCGCGGATGCGGCGATGCCAGTACTCGGCCAGCGCCTCGGCCATCTCCACGCCCAGCCCGTGCAGGTGCAGGTAGTCGCGGTAGTGGTCCTCGCGGAAGAGCCGGGCTGTCTCTTGCGACACCGCCGATCCCATGGTGACCAGGCTGAAGGCGGCGTAGTCGAGCTCTCCGGACTCGAGGGGCCGGAAGAAGTCGGCGATGCACAGCCACGGCTCTTTGACCTGACGGGGGAAGGTGAAGCGGGTGAGCTCCGCCGAGCGCTCGGTGTCGGCCCACACCACCAGGTCGTCACCTACGGCGTTGACGGCGAAGTAGCCGTAGGCGACCTGGGGGACCAGCAGATCCTTGGCCTTGGCCTTGTCGAGCTCGTCTCGCAGCACGGCGCTGACCCGCTCCTTGAAGGTGGCGTCGTCCTCGCCCGGTTCGGGCCGGTAGCCCCACTGGTTGCGGAACAGCGACGTCTTGTTGAGGTAGGCGGCGATGTCGTCGAGGGGAATCCCCTTGGCGACCCGGGGGCCGAGGAACGGCGGCACGAACACCGGGTTGTCGCTGGCCACCTCCGGCGAGCGGCGCGGCGTTCCGGTCCCGACGGCTCGAGCCGCCGCCGCCTGCTCGCTGCGCCGCGGCGGCAGCTTCCGGCCGCCGAGCTCGCGGCCGAAGGCGGGGTCGTCCACCTCGCTGCGCTTCAGCTCCATCAGCCGGTCCATGGTCCGCAGCCCTTCGAAGGCGTCCTTGCCGTAGAAGACCCGGCCTTCGTAGACCTGGCGCAGGTCCCGCTCGACGTAGCTGCGGG
Organism: Actinomycetes bacterium; assembly: GCA_021848085.1. GTDB lineage: Bacteria > Actinomycetota > Acidimicrobiia > Acidimicrobiales > UBA8190 > JAJZNB01. Next base: position 28,628 of record JAJZNB010000162.1, on the reverse strand, counting down.
TGAGGGCGGCGCCGCCGAGCAGCACCGGCAGGTGCGACAGCCGCCGGGCGTTGAGCTCCTCGAGGTTCTCGCGCATGATCAGGGTCGACTTCACCAGCAGGCCGCTCATGCCGATGGCGTCCGCCCCGTGCTGCTCGGCGGCCTGGATCATCTCGGCCACCCCGACCTTGATGCCGAGGTTGACGACGGTGTAGCCGTTGTTGGTGAGGATGATGTCCACCAGGTTCTTGCCGATGTCGTGGACGTCGCCTTTGACGGTGGCCAGCACGATGGTGCCCTTGCCGCCTTGGTCGGACTTCTCCATCTTCGGCTCGAGGTAGGAGACGGCTGCCTTCATCGTCTCGGCCGACTGCAGCACGAACGGCAGCTGCATCTCCCCGGAGGCGAACAGCTCTCCGACGGTCTTCATACCGGACAGCAACATGTCGTTGACGATGCCGAGCGGGCGGTGGCCCTCGGCCAGTGCCTGGTCGAGGTCCTCTACGAGGCCGTTGCGGTCGCCGTCGACGATGCGCTGCTCGAGCCGTTGGGTCACCGGCCAGCCCGAGCGGTCCTCGCCGCTGGTCGCGTCGGCCGTCACGCCTTCGAAGAGGGCCAGCAGCTGCTGCAGCGGGTCGTACCCTTCGCGCCGGCGGTCGTAGATCAGGTCCAAGCAGACCTGACGGGTGGCCTCGTCGATCTTCGACAGGGGCATGATCCGCGCCGCGTGGACGATGGCGGCGTCGAGGCCGGCTTCGACGCACTCGTGGAGGAACATCGAGTTGAGGACGTGGCGGGCGGCGGGGTTGAGCCCGAACGACACGTTGGACAGCCCCACCACGGTGAAGACGCCGGGCAGCTCCGCCTTGATGCGGCGGATCCCCTCCAAGGTGGCCATCCCGTCGGCCCGGCTCTCCTCCATGCCGGTCGACAGCGGCAGCACCAGCGGGTCGAAGATCAGGTCGGACGGCTCGAGCCCGTAGCGGCCGACGGCGACATCGGCGATGGCCCTGGCCGCCCGCAGCTTCCACTCGGCGGTGCGGGCCTGGCCCTCGGTGTCGATGCAGGTGCACACCACCGCCGCGCCGTACTCGCGGGCCAGGGTCAAGAAGGTGTCGAGACGGGTGCCGGGCCCGTCGCCGTCCTCGAGGTTGACCGAGTTGAGCACGGCCCGCCCGCCGATCCACCGCAGCGCCGTCTCCACCACCGGCCCTTCGGTGGAGTCGATGACCAGCGGCACGCTCGACTGGGTGGCGAAGCGGCTGGCCACCTGTTCCATGTCGGCCACCCCGTCGGCGCCGGTGTAGTCGACGCACACGTCGATGAGGTGCGCGCCCTCCTTCACCTGGTCGCGGGCCATGGCCACGGTGGTGTCCCAGTCGCCGGCCAGCATCGCCTGGCGGAACTGCTTGGAGCCGTTGGCGTTGGTGCGCTCGCCGATCACCAAGAACGACGTCTCCTGATGGAACGGCACGGCGCTGTAGATGGACGCCGCCGCCGGCTCGAACTGGGGCTGGCGGGCGGCGGGGGTGAGGTCGCGGCAGCGCTCCACCACCGCCCGCAGGTGGTCGGGGGTGGTGCCGCAGCACCCGCCGATGACCGACACGCCCAGCTCGGTGACGAAGCGCTCCAGATGGTCGGCGAGCTGCCCGGGGGTCAGGTCGTAGTGCATGGCGCCGTCCACCACCGACGGCAAGCCGGCGTTGGGCTGGGTGACGATCGGCATCCGGGCGTGCTGGGACAGGTAGCGGACGGCTTCGCCCATCTCGGCCGGCCCGGTGGCACAGTTGAGGCCGACGACGTCGGGACGCATCGGGTCGAGGGCGGTGAGGGCGGCGCCGATCTCGGTGCCGGGCAGCATCCGGCCGGTCAGCTCGATGGTGACCTGCACCTGCAGCGGCACCCGCCGCCCTGCCGCCACCATGGCCTGCTTGCAGCCGTTGATGGCGGCTTTGGCCTGCAGCAGGTCGAACACCGTCTCGATGACCAGCAGGTCCACCCCGCCGGCCAGCAGCGCGGCGGCCTGCTGGCGGTAGGCGTCGCGCAGCTCGGCGTAGGGGATCTGCCCCAGGGTGGGGAAGCGGGTGCCAGGGCCGAGGTTGCCGGCCACCCAACGGCGGCGGCCGTCGCGGGCGATGGCGGCGTCGACCTCGGCACGGGCGATGGCCGCCGCCGCCCGGTTGATGTCCTCGACCCGGTTGGCCAGCCCGTACTCGGCCAGCACCACCGAGAAGGCACCGAAGGCGTCGGTCTCCACCACGTCCACCCCGACGTCGAGGAACGACCGGTGCAGCTGGGCCACCACGTCGGGTCGGCTCAGGACCAGGGCCTCGTTGCAGCCGGCCAGCTCCGGCCCGCCGAAGTCGTCGGACGACAGGCCCGCCAGCTGCAGGTTGGTGCCCATGGCGCCGTCGAAGATGACCACCCGCTGCGTCACCGCCTCGAGGTAGGCGGCGCCGCGCTCGTCGAGGGGCAGGGCGTCGTGGGCCAGCACCCAAGGGCGCGGGCTGCTGTCGGCGGGGGAGGGCGACATGATGGCTCCAAGGCTACCGTCGCGGCCCGGGCCGACCGCCCCGAGGCGCGGGCCAGCCTGGGGCGAGCAGCTGGCGCCCGACCCTGCTGGTCCGGGGGTGGCAGCGGCGCGCCGGTAGCATCGCCCGGTGGTGAAGATCTACACCCGCAAGGGCGACGATGGCACCACCGGGCTCCTCTACGGCGGCCGGGTGGCGAAGCACGCGGCGCCGATCGAGGCCAACGGCGCCGTCGACGAGGCCCAGGCGGCGCTCGGGGTGGCCCGCGCTGAGGCGGAACCCGGTTCTGAGCTCGACGAGCTGCTGGTGCACATCGAGCGCGACCTGTGGGTGCTGATGGCCGAGGTCGCCACCGCTTCGGACAACCGGCGGAAGCTGGTCCCCGAACGCTCGCTGGTCACCGCGGCCATGGTGGAGGCCCTGGAGCGTCGCATCGACGATCTTTCGGAGCACTTCGAGATGCCGACCGAGTTCGTCGTGCCGGGGCAGAACCGGCGCTCGGCGCTGCTCGACGTGGCCCGGACCGTCGTCCGGCGGGCCGAACGTCTGCTGGCGGCCTCGCCGCCGGCCGACGATTCGCAGGTGGGCGCCTACCTCAACCGGCTGTCGGACCTGCTGTGGGCGGCCGCCCGCTGGCAGGAGGGCGAAGACCACCTGACCGCCCGCGCTGGGCGCCGCCTGGTGGCCGGCCCCGACCCGGCGGGCGCCGGCGCCGAGCCCGACCCGGCAGGCGCTCTCAGCATGGAGGAGGAGACGTGATGGAACCCGCCCAGCGCCCCGAGGTGCTCGTCACCACCGCCAGCGACGGCTGGGAGCAGGTGCTCGGCACCTCCGTGGACCTGGTCGGGGTGCCGGTGCTGGCCGGCGCCGAGGGGCCGGTGGCGGCACCGGGGGTGGAGCAGTGGGCGGCGCAGGCCGGGGTCGCCGCCGTCCCCGACGAGCGCCGCGCCGCTCGCCAGCGCTTCCGGGGCAAGGCCGGTGAATCGCTCCTTGTGGGGGCTGCCCCCGGCGGTGCCGACGTCGTCTACCTGGGCTGTGGTCGGGTCGGCTCGGTCGCCGGCAACGGTCTGCGCAGCGCGGCGGCAGCTCTCAGCCGGGCGGCGGCCGGCGGGTCCAACGCGGTCTTGGTGCTGCCTGCCGCCCTGGCCGCCGAGGCCGGCGGTGCCGCCGCCGCCACGGTCGTCGCCGAGGCGGTGGTGCTCTCGTCCTACCGGTTCGACACCCACCGCAGCCCCGACGTCGCCGGCCGGCGTCCGGGGCCGGCGGCCCGGGTGCTGGTCGCCGCCGTCGGCGAAGCCGACGCGCAGCCCCTGCGGCAGGCGGCGGACCGGGGGGTGCGGACCGCCGCCGCCGTGTGGCTGGCCCGTGATCTGGTCAACGAGCCACCGAGCAGCCTGACGCCCCGGCGGCTGGCCGAGATCGCCGAAGCCGAGGTGGGCGCCGCCCCGGGGGTGACGCTCGAGGTGTGGGACGAGCAGCGTGCCCGAGACGAGCGGCTCGGCGGTCTGCTCGGCGTGGCCCGTGGCTCGGCCGAACCGCCCCGGCTGTTGCGCGCCCGTTATGAACCGGCCGACCCGGTGACCGTCGACGGGCACGTTCCCCACGTGGTGTTGGTCGGCAAGGGCATCACCTTCGACTCCGGAGGCCTGTCGATCAAGACGGCGGCAGGGATGACCACCATGAAGACCGACATGAGCGGCGCCGCGGCCGTGCTGGCCGCGGTGAGCGCCTGTGGCGACCTCGGCGTTCGGGTCCGGGTGACGGCCATCGCCCCGGTCACCGAGAACATGCCCGGCGGTCGGGCCCAGAAGCCCGGCGACGTGCTCATCGTCCGCGACGGGCAGACCATCGAGGTGCTCAACACCGATGCCGAAGGGCGGCTGGTGCTGGCCGACGGGCTGGTGCTGGCCAAGGAGGAGCAGCCCGACGCGGTGGTGGATCTCGCCACCTTGACCGGCGCCTGCGTGGTGGCGCTCGGACCGTCCATCGCCGGGCTGTTCGGCAACGACGACGCGCTGGTGGCCCGGGTGCGCCAGGCCGCCGAGGCGTCGGGTGAGGCGGTCTGGCCGTTGCCGCTGCCCGAGGAGTACCGCGGCCACATCGATTCCGAGGTGGCCGACATGAAGAACATGGGTCGCGAGGGCGGCGCCGGCGGTGCCATCGCTGCCGCCATGCTGCTGAGCCGGTTCACCGAAGGGGTGTCGTGGGCCCATCTCGACATCGCCGGCCCGGCCCGCTCCGACGAGGACCGGGGGGTGCTGGCCAAGGGCGGCACCGGCTTCGGCGTCCGGCTGCTGCTGCAGCTGTTGGCCGACTGGGGGTCGTGACCGGAGCGGCAGCTCAGCCGGCGTGGCTGGGATGGGAGCGGCGGCTGTCGTCGTCGACCAGGTCGGCCCAGCGGGCGTCGGCCAGGCGGGCCAGGGCGCCCAGGCGCCGCCGGTCGTGCTCGCCGAAGACCCATCCCGGGCGGCCCACGGCCAGCACCAGGTCCCACGCCTGCAGGGCGACCCAGGCGGCGTCCCGCGCCGGCCGGTGGGTCGGGGTCTGCGTCGGACCGCTGTCGTTGGCGGGCGCCAGCGGCTCGGGCCGGTGCCAGCGGCTGCCCTCGACGTAGGCGGCGATCCACGACCCTGCCGGGGGGCTGCCGCTGGCGGCCACGATGCTGCGCTGCTCGAGGTCGAGCACCGCCGACCAGGCCGGCTGCAGCTCGGCCGCCGCCCGCTGGGCCACCACCTGCAGCACCCGCTGTGGCTGCCGTTCGGCCAGCAGCGCGGCGGCGGTGTCGTAGGCGTCGTAGCGCCGGTTCCCGACCAGATCGGGAAGGATGCGCAGCTCCTCCACCTCCACCCCGTCGACCTCGGCCACCTCGCTCAGCAGCAGCGACACGTGGCTGTCGTCGGCCAGCTCCACCACGAACTCGTCGACGGCGCGCCCCTCGCCGCGGCCGACGATGTCGAGGGCCACCACGTCGGCTCGCACCGCCCCGATCCGGCTGGCGACGGCGCCCAGGGCGCCGGGCCGGTCGGGCAGGGCGACGCGCAGCAGGAAGACGGTCATGGTCGCAGGGTACGAGGCCCAGGTGAACGGCGTGTTTCGCTGCCGCGACGGGCGCGTGAAAGTTGCGGCGGCACCTCGGCCGCGGTTGGCATGGACGCCGGCACGGCCCTTCGCCGCGCCGGTCGGGCGGGCCGCCCCGGGGCGGGTGCGGCAGGCCACCACGGGCCACCGCGGCCGGTGACCTCCCGTCGTGAACTGCGGCGCCTGCGGCACGTCACCGCACCGTCTGGCTCTCTTCGCCGTGGACCTCGGCAGTTGCAGCACCTGCCGCGCCCGTCGTGCCCGCGGCGGCTTCCGCGCCGGTCGCGCCGGCCGCGGTTCTGGCGCCGGTGGCGCCGGTGGCGCCGGCGGCGCCGGCCGCGGTTCTGGCACCTGTGGCGCCCGTGGCGATCCGGCTCACGGCCCAGCAGGCCGCTTCGTGGGCCAGCGCCGGATGGAAGCGCCACCGGGCCAGCGCCGCCTCCACCTGGCGCTGGTCCTCGCCGAGCTCCACCAGGCTCAGCGCCAAGCGGCGGCTGCGCTGACGCAGCACCTCGACCGGGGGGACCCGCAAGCGCGAGTCCACCCAGCTGCGGTGCCGCTCCTGCAACGTCGGGGGCAGGCGCAACAGGTGGCGTCGGGCCAGCGGCGGCAGGTGGCGGCGGACGGCCAGCGTCGCCGGCCCCGCCGGCCGGGCCATGTCGAAGGTGACGCAGCGGTCGAGGGTCCGCTGGAACGGGGCGTTCCGGCCCCGGCGACCGCCGATGCCCAGAGCCCGGGCCGTGTCGTCGAGGTCGAGGTCGAAGCCGCTGGGTGCCTCGTCGAACCCCGCCGCCAGCAGCCGCAGGAGCCAAACGGTCGAGGGACCGAGAACCCCCAGCCAGAAGGTCTCCACGTACCACGAGCGCGGATCATGGCCGGCGGCGTCGACCACCGGATCGATCCACGGGACGATCCGCAGCTGGTCCGGGGCGCGCCTGGCGTCACCAGCCGCCGGCGTGGCGTCGAGGCTGGTCGGGCTGATGGCGATGGTCGAGATGGTCATGGAGACGCCTCCGGGTCCTTCGGCGGTGGTCGCTGGTGTGGCGGATCCGACCGGCGGCCGAGACGTCGGGTCCGGCTCGGCGGGTGGGTCGTGACCGCTGCCGAACGACGCTGGCCGGGCCACCTGGCCCGGCACCTCGCCGGCGACCTTGCGGGCCTCGCCGGCGACCTTGCGGGCCTCGCCGGCGACCGCGTCAGGCTGTCTGCTGGGTTCGCCGGGTTTCGCCGGGTTTCGCCGGGTTCGCCGGGTTCGCCGGCGACCGTGTCCGGCCGTCTGTTGGCCGTACCGGATCCCCCGCTCCGGCCGGCGCCTCACCAGCGGCCGGGGTGGACCACCTGCTCCCGATGGCGGCGACCCCGGGTCAGTGACGCCGACGGCGGGTCGTGCTCGGCCGGCTCGCCCAGCACCACGGCGCCGACGTAGCGGCGTCCGGCCGGCACGCCCAGCGCCAGCAGCAAAGCGTCCTCGCCCCGGAAGTTGCCGAGGAAGCAGGCACCGAGCCCGGCGTCGGTGGCGCCCAGCAGGAGGGCCATGGTCGCCATGCCGGCGTCGACGAACCAGTACGGCACCGGCCAGGCCTGCTCGTCGCCGAGCCCCGACCCCGTCTTGTCGGGCAGTCGGTAGCGTGACGCGTAGGCCGCGGGGTCGCACACCAGGACCACCACCACCGGCGCGGCCGCCAGGCCCGGCCACCGCCGCGACCGCCGACGCCAGTCGTTGGTGGTGGTGCAGCCCCAGAAGGTGGCGGTCTGGTCCCCTTGGAGCACCACCAGGTCCCAACCGCCGGTGTTGCCCGCCGACGGCGCCCGGCAGGCCTGCACCAGCAGATGGTCGAGCACGGCGGGCTCGACCGGGCGACCGGTGAAGGCCCGCACCATGCGCCGACGCCGCATCGCATCGCTGAGCTCCATGGCGGCGGCAGCCTAGGTGGCTGGTGTGAAACGGGCGACTGTGGAGTTCACCCGGGCAGGATCGTTC
>JAJZNB010000162.1:0-21049 GCA_021848085.1 Actinomycetes bacterium | reverse complement strand
TGGCCCGGCGGCGAAGCCGCCACGTCTGGCCCGGCGGCGAAGCCGCCACGTCTGGCCCGGCGGCGAAGCCGCCACGTCTGGCCCGGCCGGCGAGGCCGCCACCGGGCGAGCCACGTGCTCCGGTGACGCCGCCCGGAACGGATTGTCGACCCAGCTGGTAGTGTTTCTGTGTCGGCGGCGAGCGCCGCCCCACGACCGAGTCCGGAGGTACACGCCGATGGCCACTCCCCGCGAGCTGCTCAACCAGGTGAAGGCCGTCATCCGCGAGGTGGAGCCCGACGAGGTGGAGAAGCGCCTCGGCGAGGTGACGCTGCTCGACGTGCGCGAACCGGATGAGTACGACCAGGGGGCGCTGCCCGGGGCGGTGCACCTGCCCCGCGGTCACCTGGAGTTCCAGGTGGAGGGCAAGCTCCCGGACAAATCAGCTCCGGTTGTCGTCTACTGCGCCGGCGGCATGCGTTCGGCCTTCGCGGCCAAGACCCTCGCCGACCTCGGCTACAGCGACGTGGTGTCGCTGGTGGGCGGGTTCAACAAGTGGAAGGACGACGGGCGGCCTTGGGAGACCCCGGCCACGCTGACGGGCGAGCAGCGCAACCGCTACCAGCGGCACCTGCTGCTGCCCGAGGTGGGCGAGACGGGCCAGCTGAAGCTGCTGCAGTCCAAGGTGCTGCTGCTGGGAGCCGGTGGCCTCGGGTCGCCGGCTGCTCTCTACCTGGCCGCCGCCGGGGTCGGCACCATCGGCATCATCGACATGGACGTGGTCGACGCTTCCAACCTGCAGCGCCAGATCCTGCACAACATGGACCGGGTCGGCGAGCGCAAGGTGGATTCGGCCAAGAAGACGTTGACGGCCATGAACCCCGACGTCGACGTGGTCACCTATGACGTCCGCCTCGGCGCCGACAACATCCTCGACATCATCGACGGCTACGACCTGATCGTCGACGGCACCGACAACTTCCCGACCCGCTACCTGGTCAACGACGCCGCCCTGTTGAAGCGCATCCCGGTCGTCCACGGCAGCATCTTCCGCTTCGAAGGTCAGGTGACGGTGTTCGACCCCTACCGGGGGCCCTGCTACCGCTGCTTCGTTCCCGAGCCGCCGCCCGCCGAGCTGGCCCCGTCGTGTGCCGAGGCGGGGGTGCTGGGGGTGCTGCCGGGCATCGTCGGGTCGATCCAGGCCATCGAAGCCATCAAGCTGCTGCTGGGGCTGGGTGACCCGCTGGTGGGCCGGCTGCTGGCCTACGACGCCTTGGAGGAGACGTTCCGCACCTTCAAGATGCGCCGCGATCCGGCCTGCCCGGCCTGCGGTGAGCGCGCTGCGCCCATCGTGATCGCCGAGTACGACGACCTGTGCATGCCCCACGCCACTGCGCCGGCCGGCGTCTGAGTGGTTGCGCCGGCTGACACCTGAGTCTCCGGCTACCTGCGTCCCCTGCGGATGCTGCCGGCAACGGCTCAACGCAGGACCGGCGGCCGCTCGGGAACCGTCGGCCACGGCCGGGTGTCGGTGGGGGCGTCGCGGCGAGCGGTGTCGGCCAGCGAGCGCAGGTGGCGCCGGGCTTCCTTGGCGCGTAGCGCCGCTCTCAGCTCTCTGAGGGCGGCCTCGGCCTGGTGTCTCGTGGTCGGGCCGGGTCCGTCGGGCCCGAAGACGGCGTCCTCCTGCAGGCGGCCCAGCGTCTGGAGGGTCTGGGTGGCGGCCTCGACCGCCGCGGCAGCGGCGACGTCGGTCGGCGGATCCAGGCCGGTGGCGGCGGCGTGGTGGAGCCTGGTGGCGAAGCGCAGCGGTGTCTCGCCGGGTGGCCGCACCCAGCCCAGCCCGGCCAGTGCCTGCTCGGCCTCCCACCAGGCACGCGGCACAGCCTGCTCGGGTCGTGCTCCGAGGCGGCGGCGGCGCCGACGGCGGTGCACCACCCAGAGGGCGCCGCTCAGCCCCAACGCCATGGCGGCGGCGATGGCCCCGGTCGGGGCACCCGCGGGGCGCGCAGCGCGGTGGCCGGAGACGTGTGTGCCGCGGATCTGCGAGGCCACCGGCTGCCGGGCTGACGGGCCGGCCGGAGCCGGTTCCGTGGTGCTCGGGACCGAAGGTGCCGACACGCCCGTGGAGGCCGAGCTCCCGGTGTGCACCAGCGGCGGCACGGCCGCTCCGGTGGGCAGCACCGGCGTCGGCTCGTACGACGTCCAGCCGACGCCGGCCCCCAGGTACACCTCGGGCCATGCGTGAGCGTCGGCGCCGGTCACCGTGGTGATCCCGCCGGTGGCGGTGCCGGGGGCAAACCCGACAGCCACCCGGGTGGGCACCCCCACGGCACGGGCCAGCACGGCGAAGGCGGTGGCGAACTGCTGGCACGACCCGGCCCGGGTCCGGGTCAGGAAGGCGACCAGGGGGTTGACGCCGGTGGGTGTGGGCGGCGGGTCGAGCGCATAGCGGAACGCCCCCGAGCGGAACCAGGCCACGAGCCGGCTGGCCTTGGCCCGCGAGGTGGTCGCCCCCGCGGTCAGCTGCCGGGCCAGCTGGGTCACCACGGCCGGCAGCGGTGGCAGGCGCAGGTCCGACCTCGCCGTCGGCGGTGCCGCCTGGGGGGTGCCGGAGGCGGTGGCGGCGGTGGCGGCGAAGGTGGTGTAGCTGTCGCCGGTCACCACGGCGGTGGCGGCGGCGGCCCCGCCGACGGTCATCTCGGCGCCGGGAAGGCCGATCACCGCCGCCGTCCCGGTCGGTACGGGCAGCAGCCGCGAGGAGTAGGCGTCGATGACGACGGTGGCGGTCGGCTGTTGGCCGTGGCGGCTGCGGGTCGCCGCCGGCAGGGGGCCGTGCAGCAGGGCCTGCACCGACGGCGACGGCAGCCAGTCGGTGCCGTTGAAGCGGTCCAAGGTGGTCACCTGCCAGTAGGTGGGTTCGGTGGTGATGGCGGTGAACACCACCAGATGTGAGCGGGTCCGCTCCACGGCGTCGACCCCCGCCACAAGCGACAGGCCGGTGACGGCGTCGCCCCCGGCACCGGGCCCGACGTGCACCGGCGGGGGTCGGTAGCCGCCGAACGGGCCGGCCCACGCCGCGCCGGCTGCCACCGCCACGGCGGCCGCCGCGCCGACCACCCCGGCGCCGAGCAGGTCGGCGCGGCGCATCGGGCTGCCGATGGTGCGGGTGGTCGCCAGCACCACGGTGCCGGCCACGGCGAGGGCGGCCGCCGGAGCCAGCGCCGGGTCACCGACGGCGAAGCCGGCCAGGGCTACCAGCGCGAACGCCGGGCTCAGCGCGGCCAGTGGGCGCTGCCCGGTCCTGCCGAGCAGGCTCCGGGCCGCCACGGCGGCCAGCCCGGCGGTGGCGGCGCCGAGCAGAACGATGCCGTCGGTGGGCCGGTAGGGCGGGTTGGTGGTGGCGATCAGGGTGTGGGCGGTGGCCACGGCGGTGGCCAGGCGGTGCCAGGTGCGTCCGGTGGCGATGCCGGCGATGGTGGCCGGCCCGAGCACGGCCCAGGTGCTGGTGGCGGCTACGGCCAGCGCACCCAGCACGACGGCGGCCGCGGTGGGCAGGCGGCGCCGGGCGGCGGCGGTGGTGGCGGCACCGGCGGCCGCGCCCGCCAGGATGGGCCAGCGGGGCCAGGCGCCGCCCACCATGTGGGCCAAGGCGGCGGCACCGACCAGCGAGGCGAAGAGCAGTGCCGCCTCGGTGGCCGGCGCCGGCCGGGCCCGGCTCACGGCACCGCCACCACCGGGCCGGCGGCGGCGAAGGCGGCCGGCAGGCTGCGGGCGCCGGTGCGGCTGGTGACGGTGGTGGCCGGCTCCGCCGGGGCCAGCGCCATCCGTCCGGAGGGAGCCAGCCCGGCCAGCATCTCGAGGGCGGCACCGACGCTGTCCGACCTCCGCCGCGCCGCGACCCGCCGCCCCGAGCAGGTGGCCAGCACCAGGTCGTGGCCGGTGCGCCAGGCGCCGAGAACCAGGCCGCAGGCCACCTGCAGCATCGCCTCGAAGGTCGGGTCGGGGTGGACGTCGATCCGGTCGTCGATGACCACCACCACGGCGTCGGTGGCGTCGGGCGCCAGCTCCTTCACCAGGATCGGCCCGGGGCGGGCCAGCGACGGCCAGTGCACCAGGTGGAGGCGGTCGCCGGCGGTGTAGGGCCGCACGCCGGCCAGCTCGCCCCCGCCGACCGGGGCGCGTCCGGCGCCGTCGAACCCGCCGACGGCGACGCTGGCGGTCGTGCGGGTCTCGACCGGATCGACGCCGGCGGTGGCGGGGGTGGGGTAGACCACCACCGTGACGGGCGGCGCGGCGGCCACCGCGGCGGCGAACAGGCCGAGGGGGTCGTGCAGCCACACCAGACGGGAGGCCAACACGAGGGTGCCGCGTTCGCCGGTGGGAGCCGGGCTGGTGCAGCGCCAGGGGCGCCCACCGCCCCCGTCCATCGGCTCGAGTCGGTGTACCGGCGGGGCCAGCCGGCCCGGGTGGACCAGAGGCGCGTCGACGGCGCCCGGTCCTGCCGGTCGACGCCAACGGCCGTCGGCGCGGTCGATCCGCAGGGTGGCGGCACCAGCGCCGGTGGCGCTCACCTCGACCGCCGAGGGACCGCCCACGGCCACCAGGGCCGGCGCGGCGAAGCTCGACGCGCCGAGGTGCAGTGCTGTGCTGTGGACCACCACCACCACGGCGGCGGCGGCCACGGCGGTGGTGAGGCTGACCGCCAGCACCAGCAGGGCCGGCGACCCGAACCAGCCGCCGATGGCGGCGCTCAGCACCGCCATCCCCGCCACCCCCAGGCCGCGGCCGGTGGGACGCCACGGCGGGCGCCGGTTCACCGCCGGCCGGGCAGGTTCCCGGGACGTTCGGCCAGCGGCACCGGCACGCTGGCCAGGATCTCGCTGACCAGCGCTTCGGCGTCCACCCCGGTCTGCTCGGCGCCGTGGGTCACCACCAGCCGGTGGGCCAGGACCGGGCCGGCGCCGCGCTGCACGTCCTCGGGGATGACGTAGGCGCCGCCTCGGGCGACGGCCAGCGCCCGGGCCGCCAGCAGCAGCGCCAAGGCGGCGCGAGGCGAGGCGCCGACGGCGATGGCCGGATGGCGGCGGGTGGCGTCGACCAGGTCGAGGACGTAGCCGCGGGCGGCCCCGGCCACGTGGACGGCGTCGATGGCGGCGGCGATGGCGTCGAGGCCGCCGGGCGGCAGCGCCGGCGGCAGCGCGGCGGCCCGCAGCGCCGGGTTGGTTCCCGCCAGCAGGGCGTCTTCGTGGTCGCGTCCGGGGTAGCCCAGCGACAGGCGCATCAGGAACCGGTCGCGCTGGCCGTGGGGGAGCGGGGAGGTGCCCGCCGCGTCGTGGGGGTTCTGCGTCGCCACCACCAGGAACGGCCGCGGCAGCGGGTGGCTGACGCCGTCCACGGTGACCTGGCGCTCCTCCATGGCTTCGAGCAGGGCCGACTGGGCCCGGGTCGACGCTCGGTTCAGCTCGTCGGCCATCAGCACGTTGGTGAACACCGGCCCGGGGTGGAACGTCGGCGCCGTGCCGGGAGCGCCGAGCACGGTATAGCCGGTGATGTCGGCGGGCAGCAGGTCGGCGGTGCACTGGATCCGCCGGAATTCGAGGCCCAGGGCCCGAGCCAGGCACTTGGCCAGCGTCGTCTTGCCCAGGCCGGGCAGGTCTTCGATCAGCAGGTGGCCGCCGGCCGCGGCGCAGACCACGGCCACCACCACCCGTTCCCGCTCGGTGTGCAGCACCGACGCGACGGCGTCGACCACGGCGCCGACCAGCTCGGGGGCGGCCCGGTCGTATCCGTCGCGGGGAGCGACCCCGACGGTGGAGGTCACCGGCCCGGGGCGTGGGCCGGGGCGGTGGTGACGCGCATGGGCCGATCCTACGGCGCCGCACCCGCCGATGGAGCCTCGTGTCACCGGCAGGCCGCTCGCCGGGGTCGGGGGGCCGCCGCCGGAGGTAGCTGGTGGGGGCCGCCGCCGGAGGTAGCTGGCGGGTACCGCCACCGGAGGTGGCTGGCGGGTACCGCCACCGGAGGTGGCTGGCGGGTACCGCGGCCGGAGGTGGCTGGCGGGTACCGCGGCCGGAGGTGGCTGGCGGGTACCGCGGCCGGAGGTGGCTGGCGGGTACCGCCACCGGAGGTGGCTGGCGGGTACCGCCACCGGAGGTGGCTGGCGGGTACCGCCTAACCTGGTTCTATGGCGCAGCAGAGCACTCCTTCGGAGCGGACCACCGACTCGGGCATCGAGATCAAGCCGGTCTACGGCCCCGCCGACCTGGCCGGCTGGGATCCCGACGAGCGCCTGGGCGAACCCGGCTCGTACCCGTATACCCGCGGCATCCGCCGCGACATGTACCGGGGCCGGCTGTGGACGATGCGCCAGTATGCCGGGTTCGGCACGGCCGAAGCCACCAACGAGCGCTTCAAGTTCCTGCTGCAGGCCGGGCAGACCGGCCTGTCGTGCGCCTTCGACCTGCCCACCCAGATGGGTTATGACTCCGACCATCCCCGGGCCGAGGGCGAGGTGGGCAAGGTGGGGGTGGCCATCGACTCGCTGGCCGACATGCGGCTGCTGCTGGGCGACCTGCCGCTCGACAAGGTGACGACGTCGATGACCATCAACGCCACCGCTGCCATCTTGCTGCTGCTCTACAGCCTGGTGGCTGAGGAGCACGGGGTCGACGGGCGCCAGCTGGGCGGCACCATCCAGAACGACATCCTGAAGGAGTATGTGGCTCGCGGCACCTACATCTATCCGCCGCGCCCGTCGATGCGCCTGATCACCGACACCTTCGCCTACTGCGCCGAGCACATGCCGAACTGGAACACGATCTCGATCTCCGGGTACCACATCCGCGAGGCGGGCTCCACGGCGGTGCAGGAGATCGCCTTCACCATCGCCGACGGCATCGCCTACGTGGAGGCGGCCCGCCAGGCCGGGCTGCGGGTCGACGACTTCGCCCCGCGCCTGTCGTTCTTCTGGAACGCCCACAACAACCTGTTCGAGGAGGTGGCCAAGTACCGGGCGGCCCGGCGGATCTGGGCCAAGGTCATGACCGAGCGGTTCGGTGCCACCGAGGAGCGCTCCAAGCTGCTGCGCTTCCACACCCAGACCGGCGGCTCCACCCTGACCGCCCAGCAGCCCGAGGTGAACATCGTCCGGGTCACCATCCAGGCGCTGGCCGCCGTGCTGGGCGGCACCCAGAGCCTCCACACCAACGGGTTCGACGAGGCGCTCGGCCTGCCCACCGCCAAGGCGGCCAAGATCGCCCTGCGCACCCAGCAGGTCGTTGGCTACGAGTCGGGGGTGGTCGACACCGTCGACCCGCTGGCCGGGTCCTACTTCGTCGAGTCGCTCACCGACCAGGTGGAGAAGGGCGTCTGGCAGTACCTCGAGCGCATCGACGCCATGGGCGGGGCGGTGGCCGCCATCGAACAGGGCTTCCTGCAGGACGAGATCGAGGGCGCCGCCTACGCCTACGCCAAGACCATCGACGACGGCGAGAAGGTGGTCGTCGGCGTCAACCGCTTCGTCGACGAGGTGGCCGAGCCCGCCGAGGTGTTCCCCATCGACCCGGCCCTGCAGCAGGCTCAGGTGGAGCGCACCCGTCGGGTGCGGGCCGCGCGCGACCAGGCGGCGGTCGAAGCCGCGCTCGCCGACGTGGCCGCCGCGGCTCGCGGCACCCAGAACCTGCTGGTGCCGATGCGGGCAGCGCTGAAGGCCATGGCGACCCTGGGCGAGGTGTCCGACGTGCTGCGCGACGCCTTCGGCGTCTACCACCCGGGGCGCTGACCGTCTCGACCGCGGTCGGAACCGTCCCAGGCCACGGCCACACACGACGAGAGCGAAGAACGTGGCGAACGACGAGCCACTCGACAGTCCGCTCGGCGCGGGCGAGCCCGAAGGTTCGCCCGGCGATGCGGGATGGCTGGCCAGCCACGCCAGCAGGTGGATCGAGCGTGCTCAAGACGTCCTGTCGGCGGCGGTGGCGGCGGTCCTGGTCGCCCTCGCCGCGGCGATCTTGGTCGCCGGCGCGGTGGACTTCGTCACCGGGACGCGCCAGGTCGGCCTGGAAGGCGCGGCCACCGATTTCGTCGACAAGGTGCTGCTCGTCCTGATCCTCGTCGAGATCGTGCACACGGTCGTCTTGTCGTTGCGGGCCCATGCCCTGGCCGCGCAGCCCTTCGTCGTGGTGGGCCTGGTCGCGGTGATCAGAAAGATCCTGCTCAGCCTGGCCAGCCCGCAGCCCACCGCTGCCTCGACGCTCGGTCTCTACGTCGCCATGGTTGCTGTCTTTGTCGGCGCGCTGGTGGCGATCGAGGTGTTCGGAGGTCGTCGGACGGCGAGCGCTCGACGGGGCGCCCCGTCGCAGGTGGTCGAGCGGTCCAGGGGCGACAGCGCGAGACGAAGCGGGCACCAGGAGGGTCGACAGCAGGGGGACCAGCCATGACGGTGCCATGGCGGTGGCACCGCTCCGCCGGGGCGCCGAGCCTGCCCGTCGCCATCGCCCCGGGCCGCGGCGACGGCGTCAGGCGGTGGCCGCCACCAGCAGCTGCCGGGCGTCGAGCGCCCCGGGTCGCTCAGGCGGTACCGAGCAGGTGTTGGCGCACCGCCGGGTCGCTGGCGGCGTCCACCGCGGTGAGGGCCATCCCCAGCGCGCCGTCGGCCAGGGCCTGCTGGGCCGAGGCCCCCACGCAGGCGGCGGCGAATTCGGGCTGGTGGTTCACCGCACCGTCGGCGTCGACGCCGACCAGGGGGTGGATGGTGGGCACCACCAGCGACACGTTGGCCATGTCGGTCGACAGCGTCGGCGGCGCCACCCCGGCGTCGTCGTCGAGATAGCGGCGGCCCAGGTGCTCGGCGTTGGCCCGCCACAGGCGCAGCAAGGTGGCATCGGGCTCCATGTGGGAGTAGGTGGGGGAGAGCTGTTCGACGGCGAGGGTGGCACCGCTGGCCAGCGCCCCGGCCTCGAAGCAACGCTCGATGCGGGGCCGCAGGCGGGTGAGGCCCTCGAGGGTGCGTGACCGCAGCATCCACCGGCCGGTGGCCAGCCGCGGGACGATGTTGGGAGCCTGACCGCCCACCTCCACCACGCCGTGTACCTGGTCGCCGGGGGCGAGGTGCTGGCGCAGCAGCCCGATGGCGGTCTGGGCCACCACGAAGGCGTCCCCGGCGTTGACGCCCTGCTCGGGGGCGGCCGAGGCGTGGGCCTCGCGCCCGGTGAAGGTGATGCGCAGGTGGTCGACGGCCAGGCAGGTGGCGGTCAGCCGGTCCTGCGGCCAGGGGTGGACCATCATCGCGGCGTGGGCGCCGGCGAAGGCGCCGCGCTCGAGCAGCAGCACCTTGCCGCCCCCGCCCTCCTCGGCTGGGGTGCCGAGGACGGTGACGCGCAGCCCCACGGCGTCGGCCACCTCGGCCAGGGCCAGCCCGGCGCCGGCGGCGGCGGCGGCGATCAGGTTGTGCCCGCAGGCGTGACCGACCCCGGGCAGGGCGTCGTACTCGGCGCACAGCACCACGTGCAACGGCCCCGAGCCGGCCCGGGCGGCGAAGGCGGTGGGCAGGTCGAAGACGCCCATCTCGACGGCGAACGGCCCGTCGAGGACGTCGGCCACCCGGCGGGCCGACGCCACCTCCTCGAAGCTCAGCTCGGGCTGGGCGTGCAGCGCCTCGCTGAGCGCCACCACGGCGGGACGGACGCGGCCGAAGGCCGCCTCCACCGCGGCGCGCGCCGGCTGGCGGCGGGGGGCGTCCCCGGTGGAGGTCACTCGATGACGACCACCACGTCGCCGGGGCCGACCGAGTCGCCGGCCGCCACCTTCACCTTGGTGACCGTGCCGGCCTTCTCGGTGTTGACGGCGTTCTCCATCTTCATGGCCTCGAGCACGCACACCGTCTGGCCGGCTTCGACCGTGTCACCCTCCGACACCAGCACCTTCACGATGGTGCCCTGCATGGGGACGGTGATGGTGCCCGACCCGCCTCCGGCCACCGCCGCCTTGGGCTTGGCCGCCTTGCGGGCCCGGGTCGGCGCCGCACCAGGCGCGGCGACCGCCACTGGCATCTCGGGCACCCACAGCTTCACCTGGTAGCGCCGCCCTTGTACCTCGGCGGTCACCTCGCGGAGCACCTGCGCCTTGTCGCCAGGGTCGGCCGCCGGGCCCACCGGCGCCACCTGCAGGCCCGACAGGTCGAGGGTCTGCTCCACCCAGTTGGTGGAGTGGGCGGCCGAGGCGAAGTCGGGATGGTCGAGGATGGCGATGTCGGCCGGGATGGTCGTCGCCACCCCCTCGATGACGGTCTCCTTCAGGGCCCGCAGCATCCGCCGCCGGGCCGCCTCGCGGTCGTGTCCCCAGACCACCAGCTTGCCCACCAGGTTGTCGTAGAACTGGCTGACGGTGTCGCCGGCCTCGTAGCCGGCGTCGAGGCGCACCCCGGGGCCCGCCGGCGGGCGGAAGGTGGTGATGGTGCCCGGCGAGGGCACGAACCGGCCTCCGCTGGGATCCTCGGCGTTGATCCGCACCTCGATGGCGTGGCCCCGACGCGGCACGTCGTGCTGGGAGAAGCCCAGCGGCTCGCCGGAGGCCACCCGCAGCTGCCACTCGACCAGGTCGAGGCCGGTCACCTCCTCGGTGACGGGGTGCTCCACCTGCAGCCGGGTGTTCATCTCCAAGAAGTAGAACTCGCCGTTCTGGTAGAGGAACTCGACGGTGCCGGCGTTGACGTAGCCGCAGGCCTCGGCCACCCGCACGGCGGCGGCCCCCATGGCCTGACGGACGTCGTCGGGGAAGTCGGGCGCCGGGGACTCCTCGATCAGCTTCTGGTGCCGGCGCTGGCACGAGCAGTCGCGCTCGCCGAGCCACAGGGTGCTGCCGTGGGCGTCGGCCAGCACCTGCATCTCGATGTGGCGGGGCCAGTCGAGGAACCTCTCGAGGTAGATCTCGGGCCGGCCGAAGTAGGCCTGGGCCTCACGCTGGGCCGACTCCATGGCCTCGGCCGCCTGCTTGGCGCTGTGCACCACCTTCATGCCGCGCCCGCCGCCGCCGAAGGCGGCCTTGATGGCCACCGGCCAGCCGAACTCCTCGCCGAAGGCCACCACCTCGGCCGGATCGGTCACCGGTTCGGTCCGGCCCGGCACGCCGGCGACGCCGGCTGCCTCGGCGGCCCGCCGGGAGCTGATCTTGTCGCCCATCACCTCGATGGCCTCGGGCGGCGGCCCGATGAAGGTCACCCCCCGGTCGGTGATGGCCCGGGCGAAGTCGGCGTTCTCGGAGTAGAAGCCGTAGCCGGGATGGACGGCGTCCGCGCCGCTGGCTTCGATGGCGCTGAGGATCGCCTCGGTGTTGAGGTAGCTCTCGGCGGCGGTCTGGCCGCCCAGGGCGTAGGCCTCGTCGGCCAGGCGGACGTGGAGGGCGTCGCGGTCGAGCTCGGAGTAGACGGCCACCGTGGCCACCCCCAGCTCGCGGCAGGTGCGGATGACCCGGACGGCGATCTCCCCCCGGTTGGCGATCAGGACCTTCTGCAGCACGCTGTGCCTTTCTGGCTGGGCCGTGGAGTGGTGGCGGGTGGACGGGCGGCCGGGCTCCGCCAGGGTGGCGGTCCGGGCGAAGGGTCGGGTGACCGGATCACCAGATTTGCACGGCACGTACAGTTCGTGCCATGTCCGCCACCGCGCTGCCGGTCCCGGACTCGGTGGGGCCGGGTCCGCCGGGGTCGCCCTTCACCGTCCACCGCTTCGCCACCATCACCTCCACCAACAGCTATCTGGTCGAGCTGGCCGCCGAGGGGGCGCCGGCGGGGACGGTCGCCGTCGCCGCCCATCAGAGCGCCGGGCGCGGCCGCCTCGGGCGGCGCTGGGAGGCGCCGCCGGGGGCGAACCTGCTGCTGTCGGTGCTCTTGCGCCCGCACATGCCGCCCGGGGGGCTGCACCTGTGCAGCGCGGTGGTGGCCCTGGCCGTGGCCGAGGCCTGCGACGCCACCGCCGGGGTGCGTCCCGAGCTGAAGTGGCCCAACGACCTGCTGGTGGTGTCCCGCAAGCTGGCCGGGGTGCTGGCCGAGTCGGTGCCCGCCGGCGAGGGGAGCCGGGCGGTGGTGGTCGGGGTGGGCTGCAACGTCGGCTGGCCGGCGCCGGGGGAGCCGGCTCCGGAGGGGGTGCCCGACGCCACCTCGCTGGCGTTGCTGACCCCCGCCGCGCCGACGGTGGCCGAGCTGCTCGACGTGGTGCTGGTCGAGCTGGCCCGACGGGTCGGTGACCTCGACGACGAGCTCGGCCGGCGCCGACAAGCAGCCGCCTACCGTGCGGCGTGCGCCACGTTGGGTCGTCGAGTGCGGGTGGAGCTGCCGGCGCAGACCATCACCGGCACCGCCGTCGACGTCACCGCCGAGGGGCATCTGGTGGTCGACACCCCGGCCGGTCGCCGGACGGTGACGGCTGGCGACGTCGTGCACCTGCGGCCCGGGGCCTGAGGGGGCTCCGCCGGCCCGGCCCGGCCCGCCCCCGAAGCCAGGCGCCGGCCGCCGTCTACCATGCCTGGGGTGAACCTCCTCGTGACCGGCGGGGCCGGCTTCATCGGCTCCAACTTCGTGCTGCACTGGGTGCAGCAGCATCCCGATGACCACGTGGTCGCCTACGACGTGCTGACCTACGCCGGCAACCGGGCCAACCTCGACCCGGTGGCGGACACGGTCACCTTCGTCCAGGGCGACGTCTGCGACCTCGACCGCGCCGTGGCCGTGCTGGACCGGCACCGGATCGACTGCGTGGTCCACTTCGCCGCCGAGTCGCACAACTCCCTGGCCATCCTCGACCCGGCCCGCTTCTTCCGGACCAACGTGCTCGGCACCCAGACCATGCTCGAGGCGACCCGCCGGGCCGAGGTGCCGCGCTTCCACCACATCTCCACCTGCGAGGTCTACGGCGACCTGCCGCTCGACACCGACGAGGCGTTCACCGAGGACCATCCGTACCGGCCCCGGACCCCTTACAACGCCTCGAAGGCCGGTGCCGACCATGCCGTGCGGGCCTACGTGGAGACCTTCGGGCTCAACGCCACCATCACCAACTGCTCCAACAACTACGGACCGTTGCAGTTCCCCGAGAAGGTCATCCCCCTGTTCACGGCCAACGCCCTCGACGACCGGCCGCTGCCGCTGTACGCCTCGACCCAGAACCGTCGCGAGTGGCTGCACGTCATCGACCACTGCCGGGCCATCGAGGCGGTGCTCGAGCGTGGCCGCAGCGGCGAGACCTACCACGTCGGCAGCGGGGTGGAGGCCAGCATCGAGGAGATCGCCGACGCCGTCCTCGACACGCTGGGCAAGCCGTCGACGCTGAAGACCATCGTCCCCGACCGGCCCGGCCACGACCGCCGCTACCTGCTCGACACCACCAAGATCCGCAAGGAGCTGGGGTGGGAGCCCACCGTCGAGTTCCGCCAGGGTCTGGCCGACACCGTCCGCTGGTACGCGGCCAACCGCAGCTGGTGGGAGCCGCTGCGCGACCGGGCCCCGGTGGTCGAGTCGGGCTGGGCCGGCGACCAGCGCCGAGCGGATCGCTGAGACGGCGCCGATGCGGGTGCTGGTCACCGGGGCCAGGGGACAGCTCGGACGCGACCTGGTCGACGCCTTCAGCGGGGTGGTGCCGGTGGGCGGGCTTTCCGGCGATCCCCGCACCGGCAACCTCGGGCGCCGACGCGCCGACGAGGTGATCGGCACCGACCTGCCCGAGCTCGACATCACCGACCGGCCGGCGGTGCTGGCCGAGGTGCGGCGGCTGGCGCCGGACGTGATCGTCCACGGCGCCGCCTTCACCGCCGTCGACGCCTGCGAGTCCGACCCCGACCGGGCCTTCGCCGTCAACGCCGTGGCCACCCGCCATCTGGCCGAGGCGGCCCGGCAGGCGGGTGCCCACCTCGTCTACATCTCCACCGACTACGTCTTCGACGGCACCTCACCGCGGCCGTACGTGGAGTGGGACCGGCCCAACCCGATGTCGGTCTACGGCCGCTCCAAGTACGGCGGCGAGCTGGAGCTGGGCCCCGCCGACACCATCGTGCGCACCTCGTGGGTCTGCGGCGCCCACGGGGCGAACATGGTGAAGACCGTGCTGCGCCTGGCCGAGGGGGACGGACCGCTGCGCTTCGTCGACGACCAGCGGGGCAGCCCGACCTTCACCGCCGACCTGGCCGGCGCTCTCACCGTGCTGGCCGCCGAGCGCCGTCCGGGCCGGTTCCACCTGACCAACCAGGGCGTCACCTCGTGGTTCGGCTTCGCCCGGGCTGTGCTGGCCGCGGCGGGCGGCGACCCCGGCCGGGTGCAGGCGATCACCACCGCCGAGCTCGACCCGCCGCGTCCGGCCCCCCGGCCGGCGAGCTCGGCGCTCGACAACGCCGCCGCCCGCCTGTCGGGGCTGGCACCGCTGCCGCCTTGGGAGGATGCCCTGGCCCGGCTGGTGGCCGCCCTCGGCCAGGGCTCTGCGACCTTCGGCAGCTGACGAGCCTCGCCCCAAACGGCCGGCCGGCCGCTGACCAGCCGGGCCGACCGTGGCGGTCGCCGGTCGGCTGCACTTCGTGGTCGGGGCCGCCGCCGCGGTGGCCGACGCCGACCTCGTCTTCCTGTGCGTCCCGACTCCCTAGCACGACGACGGCTCGGCCGACGTCACCGCCTTGGAGGCGGTGGCCGCCGAGATCGGCCCCCACCTGCGTCGCCGGGCGGTGGTGGTCGACAAGTCGACGGCGCCGTCGGGTCGGCCGCCTCGGTGGCGCGCCTGCTGCAGCGCCCCGACGTGGCCGTGGTGTCGAACCCCGAGTTCCTGCGCGAGGGCACCGCCCTCCACGACGCCCTGCACCCCGACCGGATCGTGGTCGGCGCCGACGACCCCGAGGTGGCGGCCCGGGTGGGCGCGCGATTCTCGGCCACCGGCGTTCCCCTGATCGTCACCGACGCCCGCACCGCCGAGACCATCACGTACGCCTCCAACGCCTTTCTGGCCACCAAGCTCCGCTTGGCCAACGCGGTGGCCAGGATGTGCGAGGCGGTCGGCGCCGACACCCGCGGCGTGCTGCTGGGCATGGGCTACGACCATCGCATCGGTTCCGACTACCTGCGGCCCGGCCCGGCCCGGGCTGGGGCGGGCCGGGCCGGGCCAAGGACACCCGGGCCCTGGTGCACGTGGCCGAGGAGGCCGGCTACCGCTTCGACCTGCTGCGCTGCGTCGTCGACGCCAACGACGAGGACCTGGGCACCATGGTGGACCGGGTGCGACGGGCCGCCGGCGGTTCGCTCGACGGTTCGCTGGTGGCGGCCTGGGGCGTCACCTTCAAAGCCGGCACCGACGATCGGCGCAACTCGCCGGCCGTCGACATCGTGCCCCGACTGGCGTCCGAGGGCGCCCGGATGCGGGGCGACGGGTCCAGCGCCTGTCGCCCCGGCCCCTCTGGCGTCCGAAGGCGCCCGGATGCGGGTGTACGACCCGACGGTGTCCGGCCCGGTGCCAGAGCTGCCCGAGCAGGCATCGGTCTGCCGCGACCCCTACGGCGCCTGCGACGGTGCCTCGGCCCTGGTGCTCTTGACCGAGTGGGAGCTTCGCTGGGCCGACTTCGCCAAGGTCCGGTCGCTGCTGGCCACCCCGGCGGTGGTCGACACCCGGAACCTGCTCGACCCTGGCGCCGTGCGCCGCCTCGGCATCGCCTGCACCGGCGTGAGACGGCCGTGAGCGGCCGGTTCCGGCGCGTGGTGACCGGCGGCGCCGGCTTCCTCGGCTCGCACCTGTGTGACCGGCTGGTGGCCGCCGGCAGCCAGGTGGTGTGCGTCGACGACCTGTCCACCGGCCGGCGGCGCAACGTCGCCCACCTCGTCGACGACCCCGCCTTCATCCTGGTGGAGGCCGCCGCCAGCCGGCAGCTGCCGGTGGAGGGCCCCGTCGACGCCGTGCTCCACCTGGCCAGCGCGGCGTCGCCGCCGGCCTACCTGGCCCGGCCGCTCCAGACCCTGGCCGCGGGCAGCGAGGGAACCCGGCGGGGTCTGGAGCTGGCCCACGCCCACCGGGCCCGGTTCCTGCTGGCCTCCACCAGCGAGGTCTCCGGCGACCCGTAGGTCCACCCCCAGGTGGAGGACTGCTGGGGCCACGTCAGCCCCGTCGGCCCGCGCAGCGTGTACGACGAGGCCAAGCGCTTCGCCGAGGCGCTCACCATGGCGTGGCGGCGCCACCACGGCACCGACACCGCCATCGTCCGGATCTTCAACACCTACGGCCCGCGGCTGCGGCTCGACGACGGCCGGGTGGTGACCAACCTCCTGACCCAGGCCCTGGCCGGCCAGCCCCTCACCGTCTGCGGCGACGGCAGCCAAACCCGCAGCCTGTGCTACGTGTCGGACCAGGTCGACGGCATCGTGGCGCTGCTGCACTCGCCGCTGGCCGGACCGGTCAACATCGGCAACCCGGACGAGGTGTCGGTGCTGGAGCTGGCCCACGAGGTGCTGGCCGTGACCGGCGCGGCCAGCCCGGTCGTGCACCAGCCCCGGCCCGCCGACGACCCGGTCCGGCGCCGGCCCGACATCTCCGCGGCCCGCCGCCAGCTCAGCTGGCAGCCGACGGTGGAGGCCGAGGTGGTGGTGGTCGATGACGGGTCCACCGACAGCAGCGGCAAGATCCTCGGCGCGCTCGAGGACTCCACCGTTTGGGTCGTCACCCATCCCCGCAACCGCGGCGAGGGGGCAGCCATCCGCAGCGGGCTGCCGGCGGCCCGCGGCGACCTGGTCCTGTTCCACGACGCCGACCCCGAGCATGACCCCGACGACTGGCCGGGGCTGCTCGAGCCGCTGCTGGGGGGGGACGGCCACCGGCGTCTACGGCAGCCGCTCCCGGGGCACCGTGACACCCTCGCAGCGCCTGGCCAGCCAGCTGGTGACCCTGAGCGCCAACCTCCTCTACCGAGGCACCCTGTCCGACCTCCCAACCGGCGCCAAGGTCTTCGCCTGCCGGGCGCTCCAAGGCCTCACCCTCGAGTCCGACGGCTTCGCCTTCGAAGCCGAGATCACGGCCAAGCTCCTGCGCCAGGGCCACACGATCGTCGAGGTGCCCGTGGCCCATGCCGGCCGCCGTGCCGGCGACGGCCGCAAGATCCGCTGGCGCGACGCGGCTGTCATGGCCGGCGCGCTGGTCCGCCACCGCCTCGGCGGCGCCCGTCCCACCCCGACCGCCCCGGCCACGGTTCCGGCCGCCCCGGCCCCGGTTCCGGCCGGTCCGGCCCCGGTCACGGCGGACCCGGCCCTGGCCGAACGGGTCGAGGGCCGACCGCCCCAGGACGCCCCCAGCCACGGCGCCGCTGCCATGGTCCACGCCGGGCGCTGGTTGGCCGGGCGCTGGTTGGCCGGGTGCTGGTTGGCCGGGTGCTGGTTGGCCGGGTGCTGGTTGGCCGGGTGCTGGCACGTCGGCCGTGGCGCCCGTCGGGGACCGGGCCTCGATGTGCGAACCTGGGGCGGTGCCCGAAACCCGACCTGGTGCGACGCCGCACCGACGGCCGCCGCTGGCGGCGGTGGTCGTCGACCACCACAGCGGCGAGCTGCTGACCCGCTGCGTCGCCTCCCTGCAGGCCGAGGGCTTCCACCCGGTGGTGGTGGTGGACAACGCCGACCCGCCCGCCCCCGGCCGTCCCCGGCTCCGCCCGTCGCTGGCGCCGGCGCCGCCGCGTCCCGAGCGCCGCCTCCCCGACGTGGTGTGGATCGACCCGGCCCGCAACCTCGGCTACGGCGCCGGCGCCAACCGCGGGGTGGCTGCCGTGACGGGCACCGGACCGGTGCTGGTGGCCAACCCCGACGTGGCGCTGCACTCCGGGGCGGCCGCCGCCTTGGCCGCCGCCCTCGACGCCGACCCGTCGGCGGCCGTGGTCGGCCCCCGCATCGTGCAGGCCGACGGCACCCGCTACCCCTCGGCCCGCCGCTTCCCGTCGCTGGTCGACGCGGCCGGCCACGCCCTGCTGTCGTCGTGGTGGCCCGACAACCGCTTCAGCCGCCGCTACCGCATGGACGACCTGTCGGTCGACCAGAGCACGCCGGTGGACTGGGTGTCGGGCGCCTGCATGCTGGTGCGGCGCTCGGCCTGGGAGGAGCTCGGCGGCTTCGACGAGTCCTACTTCATGTACGCCGAGGACATGGACCTGTGCTGGCGGGCCCGCCAGGCCGGCTGGCAGGTGCTCTACGTCCCGCAGGCCGTGGTCACCCACCTGCAGGGCCGCTCCACCCGGCGCCGGCCCTATCGGATGCTGCTGGCCCACCACCGCTCCGCCCTGCGGTTCGCCGTCCGCACCGAACGGGGCTGGCGCCGGCCGCTGCTGCCGGTGGTGGCAGCGGCGTTGGCCCTGCGGCTGCTGGTCGAGTGCCTGCGGCTGGCCGCCGAGGCCGGGGGGCCGGCCCGGTCCGACGCCGATCCCGCTGGCGGCTAGGGTTTCCCGTCGATCATGGCCAGGAGCGACAGCGGCAAGTGGGTGGCGCGGGCGGCTGCCACCGGCGGCGGGCGGACCTACCGCGGCCAGCGGCCGGTCAAGTGGTACTTCAGCCTGTTCCTCATCTGCGTGCTGGGGGTGGCCCTCATCGCCTACAGCCGCTACGAGCGCCAGCATCCCGCCTCGAGCGGCCCGCCCACCACCAGCGACCACTGGTATGCCGCCTACGGCGTCGACATCTGCGGTGTGAACGAGCCGGCGCTGGCCTCCCCCCCCAACGCCTCGACCGCCGGCATCACCACCACCGGTGACGGTCTGATCCACATCGCCCCCAAGAGCTCGGCCGACACCGGCGCCAACGCCACCCTGGGGCGGTTCGTGCAGCTGTACTCGGGGCTGAAGCTGACCTCGACCACCATCCGCTACCCCGGCGCCAAGACGTCCACCACCAACCACACCTTCACCCTGGGTGACAAGTGCCCCAAGGGCACCCCCGACGCCGGCAAGGCCGGCGAGCTGGTGGTGCAGCAGTGGCCCAACGCCGCCGGCAACCCGAGCGCCATCGGCAAGACCGGTCCCCAGACGGTCGGGCATCCCAGCCAGCTGCGCCTCCAGAACGGCCAGCTCATCGCCATCGGCTTCGTCCCCCACGGCACCAAGCTGGCCAAGCCGCCCGCCATCCGCATCGAGGCACTGCTCAAAGCCATGACCGGCACCAGCACCCCCACGTCGCCCACCGTGTCGGTGCCGACCACCACGCCGGGGTCGACCACCACCCCGCCGGGATCCACCACCACGACTCCCGCATCGCCCACCACGGCGCCGGCCTCCACGCCCACCACGTCCGGCTCGCCCACCACCACCAAGCCTTGAACGCCGTCGTCCTGGTCGGCGGGGAGGGCACGCGCCTTCGGCCCCTGACCCTGACGCGGCCCAAGCAGATGTTGCCCATCGTCGAGGTGCCGATGCTCGAGCGGGTTCTCGCCGCGCTGGCTGGCAACGGCGTGGAGCGGGCCGTGCTGTCTCTGGGTTACCGACCCGACGCCTTCGTCGGCGCCTATCCCGGCGGCGTCGCCGCCGGCGTGGAGCTGGTCTACGCGGTGGAGCCAGAGCCGCTCGACACCGCCGGGGCCATCCGCTTCGCGGCGACGGCCGCCGCCGTCACCGACACCTTCGTGGTGGTCAACGGTGACGTGCTCACCGACCTCGACGTCGCCCAGCTCATCGCCTTCCACCGCGTCTCGAAGGCCGAGGCCACCATCGCCCTCACCCCGGTGGACGACCCGTCGCGCTTCGGGGTGGTGCCCACCGACGCCGCCGGGCGGGTCGTGGCCTTCGTGGAGAAGCCACCGCCCGGGCAGGCGCCGACCAACCAGATCAACGCCGGCACCTACGTGCTCGAGCCGTCGGTGCTGGAGCGCATCCCCGACGGCCGGCGGGTGTCGGTCGAGCGCGAGACGTTCCCGGCCCTGGCCGCCGAAGGGCGGCTGTTCGCCCGCTCCAGCGACGCCTACTGGCTCGACACCGGCACTCCCGGCGCCTACCTGCAGGCCCATCTCGACCTGCTGCAGGGCCGGCGCGGCACCCCGCCCGCCCCCGGGGCGCTGGCCGAGGAGGGCGGATGGTGGCGGCTGGGCCCGGTGCAGGTGTCGGGCACGGTGGGCCCCGCCGCGGTGGTGGGACGCGGCGCCACCGTCGAAGCCGGAGCCGAGGTGCGCGAGGCGGTGGTGGGCGCCGAGGCGACCGTGGCCGCCGGCGCGCGGGTGGAGCGCTCGGTGCTGCTCCCGGGGGCGGTGGTCGAGGCCGGCGCCCGGGTGGTCGACACCGTGGTGGGGGAGCAGGCCGTGGTGCGAGCCGGTGCCGTCCTCGAAGCGCTGACCGTCATCGGCGACCGAGCCGAGGTGGCGCCCGGCTTGCACCTGGCTGGCCAACGCCTTCCGGACACGCCGTGAGCGCCACCGACACCGGCCACCGGGTGCTGGTGACCGGCGGCGCCGGCTTCATCGGCTCCAACCTGGTGGACCGGCTCCTGGCCGAAGGGTACGTGGTCGACGTGGTCGACGACCTGTCGTCGGGTTCGCTGGCCAACCTGGCCGAGGCCCGTGCCGGCTTCGGGCACGCCCTGACCGTCCACCAGATGGACGTCCGCTCGGCGGAGCTGGTCGACCTGCTGGTCCGGCGCCGCCCCGAGGTGGTGTTCCACCTCGCCGCCCAGGCCGACGTGCGGGTGTCGGTGGCCCGGCCGGTGCTCGACGCCGAGATCAACGTGCTCGGCACCCTGCGGGTCCTCGAAGGAGCGCGCACGGCGGGCTGCCGGCGGGTGGTGTTCGCGGCTAGCGGCGGCACCCTCTACGGGGAGCCCGACCCCGCCGACCTGCCGGTGCGCGAGTCGCACCCGCACCGGCCGCTGTCGCCCTACGGGGTGTCGAAGAAGGCGGCCATCGACTACCTGGTGGCCTACCGGGAGCTGTACGCCCTCGAGTTCTGCGCCCTGGCGCTGGCCAACGTCTACGGGCCGCGCCAGGACCCCCACGGCGAGGCGGGCGTGGTCGCCATCTTCGCCGACCGGCTGCTGTCGGGAGCGGCGGTCACCGTCTTCGGCGACGGCGAGCAGACCCGCGACTTCGTCTTCGTCGACGACGTG
>JAJZNB010000163.1 GCA_021848085.1 Actinomycetes bacterium | reverse complement strand
TCATCGCCACTTCCGAGGCGATGGTCAAGTGGGCAATGGTGGGGATCATGACCCGTCGACTCGCCCCGTCGGGCCGGCGGCCCTGGGCGGACGCATCAGCCCGATGAGGCCCTCTCAAACACGTTCTGAGGCGGGGCGCTGCGGACGTTCGAGTCCGTGGTGGGCGCAGAGTGGCCCCCTGGTTCTGTCGCTTCCAGAGGGCCGAGCCGGAGCCGTCGCGGGCAACGTCATCCGTCGCACGTTGGCGACCGTGGCGTCGACATGCTGTCCACCGTCGATGGCCAGCAGGATGTCTGCCAGGCGTTCGGGGTCCCGGCGTATCACAGCACGATGGCGTTGCGCTCGACCTCTCGCCAGGCCGATGCCCGAAGGCTGTCGGATGGGGCCACCCCGACCGGTGCAGGGAGGATCTCGGACAGCTCGCGACGCATGGCGTCGAGCTCGAACAGCCCAGCACCCGGGGCCAGGTCGACCACCAGGTCGATGTCGCCGTCCGGCGTGTCCTCGCCGCGGGCCACGCCCCGAAGACCCGGACACCGCTGGCTGCGTGCTCGACACCCGCCATGACCTCCCGCCGGCCCTGGCGCAGGCGACGTCCCAGCGGGGAGTCGGGCAGACCCGGCGCTCGACCATCCTCACGTTCGGCGGCGACGACCCGGCGGTGGCTCGTCGCTCCGGCCAGCTTCGCCAACGTGCGCATGGACGGGTCGCGCCGACCTGCCCATAGGCGCTGACCACGCTCTGCGCTACACCGGCTCGGCGTTCGCCGACGTCAACCGCTTCGTCGTCGGTGGCCGAACCCGCCGCCTCATCGTCCAGGCCGGCATCGCCGAGCCAGCCGACACGATCGCCGCCCTCCCCATCTGCAGCGCCCACACACGGCCGAATCGCCTTCCGCCCTCCTTCGACGATGTTGGCGACACTTCGACGACGTTGACAGCACGCCGCTCGCGAGGAGCTCGACGGGCGACGAGCTCGACGGGCGATGCCCACACGCGGCCTGAAGGCCATGGCGGGCGTGCGTCTCCACATCTCCCGAGCGCAAGCCGCCCAACCGGACCAGAACCGGTTGGAGATCTGCTAACACCAACGCCGCTGAACCTGACCGGTTGGCGCGCGGGTCGGGGACCCGCCGCCAGCCCTGGTGATACGCGATCGGCCGATCTGTCGCGTCGGGGGACGGTGCCGATAGAGTCAGCGCCGCCCGGGCGTGGCCCGGCATCACGACATGACGCCGACGAGGCAGCACCGGGAGGGGAATCCGTGGCGACACGCACCACCAAGGCAGCCATCTTGTGGAACGTCAACGAGCCCTGGAGCGTGGAGGAGGTCGAGATCGACGACCCCGTCGCCGGTGAGGTGCTGGTGAAGCTGGCCGCCTCGGGGATGTGCCACTCCGACGAGCACCTGGTGACCGGCGACATCCCGGCTCCGTTGCCCATCATCGGCGGCCACGAGGGCGCCGGGGTGGTCGAAGCCGTCGGTGCGGGCGTCACCAACTGCGCCGCGGGGGACCACGTGGTGCTCAGCTTCATCCCCTCGTGCGGCAAGTGCCGCTGGTGCTCCACCGGCCACCAGAACCTGTGCGACCTCGGGGCGCACCTGCTCGACGGGGTGTGGATCTCCGACGGCACCCACCGGATCCGGGCCCGGGGCCAAGGGCTCGGCACCATGGTGCTGCTCGGCACCTTCTCCCCCTACGTGGTCGCCCACGAGTCGTCGGTGGTCAAGATCGACCCCGACATCCCGCTCGACAAGGCGGCGCTGCTCGGCTGCGGCGTGGTGACCGGCTGGGGATCGTCGGTCTACGCCGGCGAGGTCGAACCCGGCGACACGGTGGTGGTGGTCGGCGTGGGCGGCATCGGCGCCAACGCCATCCAGGGCGCCAAGCTGGCCGGGGCCAAGCGGATCGTCGCCGTCGACCCCTTCGAGTACAAGCGGGAGCAGGCCCAGGTGTTCGGCGCCACCGACGTCTGCGCCAGCCTCGAGGACGCCTTCCCGCTGGTCGGCCAGATCACCTGGGGGGTGATGGCCGACAAGGTCATCCTCACCACCAGCGTCGCCGAAGGCCACCTGATCGCCCCGGCCATGCAGCTGGTGCGCAAGGCGGGCCGGCTGGTGGTCACCTCGGTGGCGCCGTGGAACCAGAACGAGGTGTCGCTCAACCTCTTCGACCTGTCGATGATGCAGAAGGAGGTGCGCGGCACCATCTTCGGCTCAGCCAACCCGCGCGCCGACATCCCCAAGCTGCTCGGCCTGTACCGGGAGGGCAAGCTGCTGCTCGACGAGCTGGTGACCCGCACCTATGGCCTCGAGGACATCAACCAGGGCTACCAGGACATGCGCGACGGCAAGAACATCCGTGGGGTCATCGTCTACGACTGATGCCGACCTGCTCCAGCGGCTCCAGCTCGGCCTGGTCGGACGCCGCCGCGAGCTCGAGGTGGTGGTGGCGGCGCTGGCCACCGGCCGCTACGTGCTGCTCGAGGGGCTGCCGGGCACCGGCAAGTCGGCGCTGCTGTCAGCCCTGGCGGCCGAAGCCGGCGTCCGGTTCGTGCTGGTCGAGGGCAGCGCCGAGCTGACCCCGGCCCGCCTGGTCGGCCACCACGACCCCAGCTGGGTGCTGGCCGAGGGCTACGTCGGCGCCGTCTTCGTCGACGGGCCGCTGCTCAGCACCCCGCGCGACAACGGCCTGCTCTGCATCGAGGAGACCAACCGGATCCCCGAGGAGACGTTCAACGTCCTGATGAGCGTCATGTCGGAGGGGGTGTCGCAGGTGCCGCGGCTGGGACGGGTCGAGGCGGCCGACGGCTTCCGGCGGGTCGCCGCCATCAACCCCTTCGACGCGCTGGGCACGGCCCGCATCTCCTCGGCCATCTACGACCGCACCTGCCGGGTGGCCATGGGCTATCGGTCGGCCGCCGAGGAGGTCGACGTCGTGGTGCGCCGCACCGGCGCCGATCCCGCCTGGGCGGCCGCCGCCGTGGAGCTGGTGCGGGCCATCCGCGCCTACCGCGACATCCGCAACGGCTCGTCGGTGCATGGCGCCATCGACCTGGTGCTGGTGGCCGAGGCGGCGGGCGGCCCCTGCGCCGAGCTGCGGGGCTCCGCCTCGGTGCCCGGCGCCCTCGACGCGCGGCTGGCATGACCGCCGACGGCGGAACACCCCAGCGGGCGTTGCCGGCCGGGTTCACCGTGGCTGTCGACCCCGAGGTCCGCCTTCTCGACCAGGGCCGGGTCATGGTGGGTGGCGCGCCGCTGCGTCTGGTCCGGCTCACCGACGCCGGTGCCGCCGCCGTGCGACGCTGGTCGGCCGGCGGACCGGTCGGCGCCGGCACGGCCGAGCGCCGGCTGGCCGCCCAGCTGCTCGACGCCGGGCTGCTGCAGCCGAGGCCCGACCCGGCCGCCGGGCCGACGGCGGCCTCGGTCACGGTCGTGGTGCCGGTGCGCGGGCAGCACCGCCAGCTGCTCCGCCTGCTCGAGCGGCTCGGCCCCGACGACGGGGGCGCCGTCGTCGTCGTCCACGATGGACCCGACCAGCCCGACCCCGCCGACCAGCCCGACCCCGCCGACCAGCCCGACCCCGCCGACCAGCCCGACCGCCCCGGCCCCGCCGCCGGTCGACAGCCCCGCTGGCCCACCCGCAGCGGCGGCGGGCTGCCCGTGGCGCACATGGTGCTGCCTCGCCGGGTCGGCCCGGGCGGGGCCCGCCACGCCGGGATGGCGCGGGTCACCAGCGCGCTGGTCGCCTTCCTCGACGCCGACTGCCTGCCCGACCCGGGCTGGCTCCACCTTCTGCTGCCCCACTTCGAGGATCCGGCCGTGGCTGCCGCCGCCCCCCGGGTGGTGGCCGGCCCGCCGATGCATGTCGCGGACGTGCAGCCGACGCTGCAGCGGCTGCTGCAGGACTACGACGCGCTGCGCTCGCCGCTGGATCTCGGCGACCGGCCGGGGCCGGTGCGGCCCGGCAGCCGGGTTCCCTACGTGCCCACCGCCGCCTTGGTGCTGCGGCGCGACGTCTACCAGCAGGTGGGCGGCTTCGACGCCTCGCTGCACGTCGGCGAGGACGTGGACCTGGTGTGGCGCATCGCCGGCCGGGGCTGGCAGGTGCGCTACGAGCCGGCAGCCCACGTCGCCCACGACGTCCGGGTCGGGCTGCGGCGCTGGCTGGGCCAGCGCTACACCTACGGCACCTCGGCCGCACCGCTGGCCCGGCGGCACCCGGCGGCGGTAGCGCCGGTGCAGCTGTCGGGCTCCACCTTGGCCGCCTGGCTGCTGGCCGCCGGCGGACAACGAGGCGCCGCCTTGGGCGTCGCCGCCGCCAGCACCGCCCTGCTGGCTCCCAAGCTGCGCCCGGTGGTCCCCCATCCGTGGCCTGAAGCGCTGCGGCTGGCTGGCCGGGGCCACCTGGCCGCCGGGCTGCGGCTGGCCGAGGCGCTGCGACGCGTGTGGTGGCCGGCGGCGGTGGTGGCCGCCGTCGGCCGGCGGCGGTGGCGCTGGAGCGCGGCGGCGGTGCTGGCGGAGCCGGCGGTGCAGTGGGTGCGCCAGGCGCCGCCGCTCCCGCTGCCGTGGTGGCTGGTGCTGCGCCTCGCCGACGACATGGCCTACGGGGCCGGGGTGTGGGCCGGCTGCCTGCGGCAGCGCACGATCACCCCGCTGCTACCGGAGGTGGCGCGCTGGCCACCTCGGCGGGTTTCCCCCTTCGCCCTGGGGGAATGATCCCAGTGGACCGCCGGCGGATGCGGCGGTGAGACAGATGACGAACTCGACTGTATTGGATGAGAGCCATGGCTCCGACACCAGCCCGCTCCTTCGGAGCGGGCTCCGCGGGCTGAGCGGGGGACGGCAGGTGCGACACTTCCGCCCGGTGGCGGCTTCCGTGCCGGCGGCCAGACGTTTCGCCGCCGACCAGCTCGACAGCCCCGAAGACGCCTGGTTGGTGGGACTGCTGGTCTCGGAGCTGGCCACCAACGTCGTCGAGCACGCCGGCACCGACTTCGAGGTCCGCCTCGACATCGACCGACACCGGATCCGGGTCGAGGTCGCCGACGGGGTCGCCCGGCGGCCGTTGCTGCGCCGGCCGCGAGCCGACGCCACCGGAGGGCGGGGCATGGTCATCGTCGATGAGCTGGCCCGACGTTGGGGGGTGGAGCCCACCGGAGGTGGCAAGGTGGTGTGGTTCGAGGTGCCGGTGCACCCGGCGCAGCCGGATCCCGGCGGGGCGATCCCCGATGTCTGCCGGCGCTGAGCCCGGGCGACCCGAACAGGGCTTGCCGGCGCCGACCACCCACATGGTGAAGAACGGGGACCCGCCGCCGTAGGCGTGCGGGCGGGTTGGCCCGGTCGGCGAGGACGGCCGACCACGGGGCGGGCCGGCCAGAGCACCGCCGGGCCGCCACCGCCGGGCCGCGCCGGCTGGCGAGGCAGCCGGCGCGGAGCGCCGGCACCGCGACCCGGCCGGATGCCGGGCCGCTCAGGCCGAGCGGGAGGCGGCGGGCTCCTCGG
>JAJZNB010000080.1 GCA_021848085.1 Actinomycetes bacterium | reverse complement strand
GGTGGCCAGCGCGGTGAGGTCGACGGCGCCGGGCTCGGCCAGGGCCACCACACAGCCGCCGAAGCCGGCTCCGGTCAGGCGGGCGCCGTGGACGCCCGGCAGGCTGGCCAACAGGGCCACCAGCTGATCGAGCGCCGGGGTCGACACCTCGAAGTCCTCGGCCAGGCTGCGATGGCTGGCCAGCATCAGCCGGCCTGCCTCGGCCAGGTCGCCCGAGGCCAGGGCGTCGGCGCACCAGCGCACCCGGTCGCACTCGGTGACGACGTGACGGACCCGGCGTCGCAACACGGCATCGGGGATGCCCATGAAGTCCGCCGGGCCGATCCGGCCCAGCGGCCCGAGCCGAGCGGCCGCGGCGTCGCACTCGGCGCGTCGAGCGGCGTAGCCGGTGCGGGCCAAGGTGCGTCGCTCACCGGAGTCGACGGCGATGATCTCGGCGCCGTCTGGGACCGGCACCGGCTGCAGGCTCCGGTCGTGCAGGTCGACCAGCAGGGCGTGGCCGGCACGGCCGCCGGTGATGGTCAGCTGGTCGAGGAGGCCGGCGGGGACGCCGGTGGCCGCCTGCTCGGCCCGCTGCAGCACCTCGGCCATGACCGGCGGTTCGGCCCGGAACCCGAGAGCCAGGGCCAGCGCCACCTGCAACGAGGCGCTCGAGGCCAGCCCCGATCCGACCGGCACGGTCCCCTCGACCGTGCCGCGGCCCCCCGCCGTGGGCCGCACGGCGGCGACGACGCCGGCCACGTAGCGGGCCCAGCGCGGCTGCACCTCGGCCAGCGCGGCGGGATCGAGCGGGACGTGGATGTCGACGTCGGCCAGGTCGGGCTCCCCCGCGGCGCGGAGCACCACCCGCAGCCCGTCGTCGGGGGCGAAGCACACCTCGGTGCCCAGGTCCACCGCCATGGGCAGCGACACGCCCTCGTTGTAGTCGGTGTGGTCGCCGATCAACGTCACCCGACCCGGGGCGAAGGCCCGCACGGCCGGCGCCGGGTCACCGCCTCGGGAAGAAGCAGAGCTCACCGTCGGTCGGAGCGGCCCGCGTCGAGGGGTGCCATCGAGCACCCAGCTTGGCACGGACGGGGACGAGCTTGTCGCGCCCGGTCGCCGTGGGCCACCATGCCCCGACAGCCGAGGCGGCGCAGGCCGCGTGGCGCGCTGGTGAGGGAAGACGCCAGGAGGAGAGAAGGAGCGACCGTGAGCGGACCGCTGAGCGGAGTTCGAGTCCTGGAGCTGGCCGGCATCGGCCCGGCGCCCTACGCCTGCATGGTGTTGGCCGACGCCGGTGCCGACGTGCTGCGCATCGACCGGGCCAGCGGCCACGCCCCCGATCCCGAGGCGCCGCCGAGCTGGGATCTGCTCAACCGGGGCCGGCGGTCGGTGGCGGTCGACCTGAAGCGTCCCGAGGGTGCCGAGCTGGTGCTGGACCTGGCCGCCCAGGCCGATGCGCTGGTGGAGGGGTGGCGGCCGGGGGTGGCCGAACGGCTGGGCATCGGACCCGAGGACTGCCGGGCCCGCAACCGGGCCCTCGTCTACGGCCGCATGACCGGCTGGGGCCAGCAGGGCCCGCTGGCCGACCGGGCCGGGCACGACATCGACTACATCGCCGTGTCCGGGGCGCTGCACGCCATCGGCCGCCGCGGCGAGCGGCCGGTGCCCCCGCTCAACCTCGTCGGCGACTTCGGCGGCGGCGGGATGCTGCTGGCCTTCGGGGTGGTGGCGGCCCTGTTCGAGGCCGGGCGCTCGGGGGAGGGGCAGGTGGTCGACGCCGCCATGGTCGACGGCTCGGCGTCGCTGATGACCATGACCTACGCCCTCAGCGCCCTCGGGGTTTGGAACGACGAGCGCGGCACCAACCTGCTCGACACCGGCGCCCACTTCTACGAGGTCTACGAGACCGCCGACGGCCGGTGGTTCGCGGTGGGGGCCATCGAGCCCCAGTTCTACGCCGCGCTCCTGCGCGGCCTGGGGCTCGACGGTGCCGAGCTCCCCCACCAGAACGACCGGTCACAGTGGCCGGCCATGAAGGAGCGGTTCGCCGCCATCTTCCGCACCAAGACCCGCGACGAGTGGGAGGCGGTGTTCGCCGGCACCGACGCCTGCGCCGCCCCGGTGCTGTCACCGCTCGAGGCGCCGTCGCATCCGCACCTGCGGGCGCGGGGCACCTTCGTGGAGGTGGCCGGCGTGGTGCAGCCCGGGCCGGCGCCGCGCTTCAGCCGCACCCCCGGAGCGGTGCGCTGCCCGCCGCCGGTGCCGGGACGTG
Source organism: Actinomycetes bacterium (assembly GCA_021848085.1). Lineage (GTDB taxonomy): Bacteria > Actinomycetota > Acidimicrobiia > Acidimicrobiales > UBA8190 > JAJZNB01. The sequence continues at coordinate 3,299 of JAJZNB010000080.1, read as the reverse complement.
ACGCCGAGGCCGGCTTGGGCGCCTGGGGCATCGACCCGCAGCGGGTCGGTGCGCTGCGCCAAGCGAAGGTCGTCGACTGACGCCGGGTCATCCAGGCGCGTCGGGCGTCGGCAGCAGACCGCGGACAGCCGCCGCCGGGCGCAGGCCTCGCCTAGCGGACCAGGCGTGTGATGTCGCCGACCAGCAGCGTCACCACCAGCGCCATGACGGCGACGTAGACGCCGGTCATCGGCCAGCGCCAGCGGTGGCGGGCCAGCCAGAAGCGGCGGATCCCCAAGGCGTCGAAGACCAGGGCCAGCACGGCGATGGGGATGCCGATGGCGGCGGTCACCCCGGCCGCCACCCCGAACAGGGGGGCGAGCACCGGGAACACCACGTAGCTGAGCAGGCAACGCAGCGCGGAGAGGAAGATCGACACGCTGAAGATGCGGTGGGCGGCGTCCTCCTGCACCGTCGCCGGGCCCTCGGGCACCCCCAGCAGACGCTCCATGGCGGCGTCGGGGGTGTGTCCTCGCGGTGCGGCCAGCCCGGCCGGCTGACCGCCCGCCTGCTGTTCGTCGGCGGCCAGGCGAGCCATGGCCCCGACGCTAGGTCCGCACCTGCAGCAGAATCCAGTCAGCTCCGGGGGAGCGCCGGCCGGGCGGCGGCGCCGGTCACAGGTTGACCACCGGGCAGGTGACGGTCCGCGTGATGCCTTCGATGAACTGGATCTGGCTCACCACCATGCGCCCCAGCTCGTCGACGCTGTCGGCCTGCGCCTGGACGATGACGTCGTAGGGCCCGGTGACGTCTTGGGCGGAGACCACCCCGGGGATGTCGGCCGCCTGGCGGGCGACGCCGGCGGACTTGCCCACCTCGGTCTGGATCAGTACGTACGCCGTGACCGCCATCGCCCCGGACCTCCCTCGGCCAGCGCCGCGTCGGCGCCCCAGCTCGGCGGGCGCACCGTCGGCGCCCCAGACGGGCCCAGCGTAGCCCCGGCGGGTCGGAGCCCCCAGGCGAGCTCCGACCCCGCCGTCGGGCCGGGCGTCAGGCCAGACGCTTCTCGAGGGCGTCGACCTGGGCGGCGAGCTCGGCGGGCAGCCGGTCGCCGAACTGGGCGAAGTGCTGGCGGATGAGCGGCACCTCCTTGCGCCACTCCTCGACGTCGACCCGGAGCAGCTCGGCCAGCTGCTCGGCGCTCAGGTCGAGCCCGTCGACGTGGAGGCTGCCGGGGCTCGGCACGTTGCCGATGGGGGTGGCCACCGCGCCACCGCGGCCCGCCACCCGGTCGACGATCCAGGCCAGCACCCGCGAGTTCTCGCCGTAGCCGGGCCACAGGAAGTGCCCGTCGTCGTCCTTGCGGAACCAGTTCACGTAGTAGATGCGGGGCAGCTGGGCGCCCTGGCGGGCGCCGATGCTCAGCCAGTGCCCGAAGTAGTCGGCCATGTTGTAGCCGCAGAACGGCAGCATGGCGAACGGGTCGCGCCGCAGGTTGCCGACGGCGCCAGCGGCCGCCGCGGTGGTCTCCGAAGCCATGATCGACCCGAGGAAGACGCCGTGGGCCCAGTCGAAGGACTCGGTGACCAGCGGCACCGTGGTGGCCCGCCGACCACCGAAGAGGATGGCCGAGATCGGCACGCCGGTGGGATCCTCCCACTCCGCCGCGCACACCGGGTTCTGGTCGGCGGGCACGGTGAAGCGGGCGTTGGGGTGGGCGGCGGGGGTGCCGGCGTCAGGCGTCCAGTCCTGGCCCCGCCAGTCGGTCAGGTGAGCGGGAGGCTCCGCCGTCATCCCCTCCCACCAGACGTCGCCGTCGTCGGTGCGCGCCGTGTTGGTGAAGATGCAGTTGGAGCGCAGCGTCTTCATGGCGTTGGGGTTGGTCTCGGTGTTGGTGCCCGGCGCCACGCCGAAGAAGCCGGCCTCGGGGTTGATGGCGTAGAGGCGGCCGTCGGCGCGGAACTTCATCCAGCAGATGTCGTCGCCGATGGTCTCGACCTTCCAGCCCGGCACGGTCGGCACCAGCATGGCCAGGTTGGTCTTGCCACAGGCCGAGGGGAAGGCGCCGGTGACGAAGTGGACCTCGCCGCTGGGGTCGGTCAGCTTCAGGATCAGCATGTGCTCGGCCAGCCAGCCGTCGTCACGGGCCATCACCGAGGCGATCCGCAAGGCGAAGCACTTCTTGCCCAGCAGGGCGTTGCCGCCGTAGCCCGAGCCGTAGGACCAGATCTCGCGGGTCTCGGGGAAGTGGACGATGTACTTGTTCTCGGCGTCGCACGGCCACGGCACGTCCTGCTGCCCCGGCTCCAACGGGGCCCCCACCGAGTGCAGGCAGGGCACGAAGTCGCCGTCGTCGCCGAGCACGTCGAGGGCGCCTTTGCCCATGCGGGTCATGATCCGCATCGACACGGCGACATAGGCCGAGTCGGTGATCTCCACGCCGATGTGGGCGATGGGCGAGCCGAGCGGTCCCATCGAGAAGGGGACCACGTACATGGTGCGGCCCTTCATGGAGCCCTGGAACAGGCCGCGCAGCGTGTCGCGCATCTCGTCGGGGGCTCGCCAGTTGTTGGTCGGGCCGGCGTCGGCTTCGTCCTTGGAGCAGATGAAGGTGCGGTCCTCGACCCGCGCCACGTCGCCCGGGTCGGAGCAGGCCAGGTAGCTGCTGGGCCGCTTGGCCTCGTCGAGCCGGGTGAAGGTTCCGCTGTCGACGAGCAGCTGGCACAGCCGGTCGTACTCCTCTGCAGAGCCATCACACCACTCGACGCGGTCTGGAGTGGTCAGCGCGGCGATCTCTTCGACCCAGGCCAGCAGCTTTGTGTTGGTCGTCGGGGCGTTCAACGTCAGCGACACGGTGGTCTCCTGCAGGAGGCTCGCACGCGCGACATCGCCGTTGATGCCCGCACCGGACTTGCCTTTCTTGCCGTCGCCGCACCAGAGCCTGCGGCAGAAGATGGCCTCTATCTCGTCGATCCGGCTCATCCTACGGCGCCGCCCACACGTCTTGCAGGAGTACCGCCGGGGTTTCATCCGAAGGCGCTTGCGCTGTGGCACGACGCCAAGGGACCTCTGGTTCTCTTTGCGGCAAGCCCAGGTCAAGGCAGCGGTGCGGTCGACATCTTCTCCGTTCATCTTGGGGCCCATCCGCGGCTCTCCGAAACCGCAGAGATCGGCTCATCACTGTTTGCGCATGTGCGGGCGCTGGCGGCGCTCGATGCGAACCGTTTCTATGCGGTGACTGCGCCAAGGGTTGCCGGCGATTTTTTGAGCCTTTTGCGGTCCTATGTTACGCCGGCCAAAGGACGCATCATCTTTTACGA
>JAJZNB010000229.1 GCA_021848085.1 Actinomycetes bacterium | reverse complement strand
GTTCTCGGCGATCCACTCCTCGGCGAAGGCACCGGAGCGGATCTCGTCGAGGATCTGGCCCATGGTCTGGCGGACGTGGTCGTCGATGACCCGCGGCCCGCGGGTCAGGTCGCCGTACTCGGCGGTGTCGGAGATGGAGTAGCGCATGCCGGCGATGCCCTGCTCGTACATCAGGTCGACGATGAGCTTCAGCTCGTGGAGGCACTCGAAGTAGGCCGACTCGGGCTGGTAGCCGGCGCCGACCAGCGTGTCGAAGCCGGCCTGCACCAAGGCGGTGAGACCGCCGCACAGCACCACCTGCTCGCCGAACAGGTCGGTCTCGGTCTCCTCGGCGAAGGTGGTGTCGAGCACCCCGGCCCGGGTGGCGCCGATGGCGTGGGCGTAGGACAGAGCCAGGTCATGGGCCTTGCCCGAGGCGTCCTGGGCCACCGCCACCAGCGACGGGACGCCGCCGCCTTCGACGTAGGTGCGTCGCACCAGGTGGCCCGGCCCCTTGGGGGCGACCATGGCCACGTCGACGCCGGCCGGCGGCACGATCTGCTCGAAGCGGATGTTGAAGCCGTGGGCGAACAGCAGGGCGTCGCCCTGGCGCAGGTGGGGGGCGATGTCCTGGCCGTAGATGGCAGCCTGCTCGGTGTCGGGCAGCAGGATCATGATGACGTCGGCTTCGGCGCTGGCCTCGGCGATCGACAGGACCCGCAGGCCGGCCTCTTCGGCCTTGCTCTTGGAGCTCGACCCCTGGCGCAGCCCGACCCGGACGTCGACCCCGGACTCGGCCAGGTTCAGAGCGTGGGCGTGTCCCTGGGAGCCGTAGCCCAGCACGGCCACCTTGCGGCCCTGGATCAGGCTCTGGTCGGCGTCCTTCTCGTAGTACAGCGTGGCCATGGGGTTCTCAACCTGCCTCGTCGATCGTGCGGCTCGGATCCGCGGGATGGGCGCCGGCGACGGGGTGCAGCCGGGCGTGGCGTCCCAGCTTAGGCAGCGCCACGCGGCCGGTCCGCTGCAGCTCCACGATCCCGAACGGCCGCACCAGGTCCTCGAAGTCGTCGAGGAGCCCGGGGGTGCCGGCCAGCATCATGGTCATGCGCTGATGGCCGACGGCGACGATGCGGGCCTCGAAGATGCCGGCCAGCTGCACCACCTGGTTGCGCTGCTCGGCGTCGGCTTCGACGGTCACCAGCAGCAGCTCCCCCTCGGTGGCCTCCGACGGCGACAGCTCGGAGATGCTCACCACGTTGACCAGCTTGTCGAGCTGCTGGACGATCTGCTCGAGCGGGGCGGAGGCCACGTCGACCACGATGGTGATCCGGCTGAAGCGGGCGTCGTCGGTGGGGGCGACCGCCAGCGAGAAGATGTTGTAGCCGCGCCGCGAGAACAGCGAGGCGACCCGAGACAGCACCCCGGCCTTGTTCTCGACCAGGACCGACAGGATGTGGTGGCGCCCGTCGTCGGTGCTGACGGCCCCGCCGCCGCTGGTGGCACCGCCGGTGGTGGCAGCGAAGGGGGTGGTCATCAGCGGCCACCCTCGCCTTGGGCCGGGCCGACGATGATGTCGTCGTTGGAGGCGCCGGCGGGGACCATGGGATAGACCTTCTCGAATGCGTCGGTGCGGAAGTCGATCACCACTGGCCGGTCGTCGATGCCGTTGGCCTTCTCGATGGCCGGGGCGACCTCCTCGGGGTGCTCGACCTTGATGCCGACGCAGCCCATGGCTTCGGCCCACTTGACGTAGTCGGGCAGGTCCGGTGACAGGTACACCTCGGAGTAGCGCTCCTCGTAGAACAGCTCCTGCCACTGGCGGACCATGCCCAGGTAGGCGTTGTTCAAGATGGCGATCTTGATCGGGATCCGCTCGGCGGCCGCGGTGACCAGCTCCTGGGCCGTCATCTGGAAGCAGCCGTCGCCGTCGATGCCCCACACCGTCTTGTCGGGGTGGCCGACCTTGGCCCCCACGGCGGCGGGCACGCAGAACCCCATGGTGCCAGCCCCGCCGGAATTGACCCAGGTGTAGGGGTGGTCGAAGCGCCAGTACTGCGACGCCCACATCTGGTGCTGGCCGACGCCGGCGACGACGATGGTGTCGTCGGGGGTGAGATCGCGCAGGGTCTCGACGACCATCTGGGGCTTCAGCAGACCGCCGTCGGCCCGGTCGTAGGTGAGCGGGTACCGGCGCTGCCAGTCGTGCAGCTGGGCGATCCACGGGGCCAGGTCGGGCCGCCCGGCGGCGGCCGAGCCCGGCACCGGCTCGGCGCCGGCCGGGCCGAGACCCAGCCCGTCGAGGGCGCCGAGCAGCGCTTCGATGACCAGCCGGCAGTCGCCGGCGATGGCCACGTCGGCCCGGCGCACCTTGTGGTGCTCGGCCGGGTCGATGTCGACGTGGATGACCTTGGCCTCGGGAGCGAAGGCGCTGATCTTGCCGGTGACCCGGTCGTCGAAGCGGCTGCCCAGGGCGATCAGCAGGTCCGAGCGCTGCATGGCGGTGACGGCGGTGTAGTTGCCGTGCATGCCGGGCATGCCCAGGGCCAGCTGGTGGGAGTCGGGGAAGGCGCCGCGGGCCATCAAGGTGGTCACGACGGGGATGCCGGTCCGCTCGGCCAGCTGGCGCAGGGCGTCGGCCGCCCGGGCCTTCAAGATGCCGCCACCGGCGTAGATGACGGGCCGGCTGGCCCTGACGATCAGCTCGGCGGCGGCCCGCACCGCCTCGGGGTCGCCCATGGTCTGGGGGTGGTAGCCGGGCAGGTCGAGCTCGTCGAGCGAGGCCGGCCAGTACCACTCCATCTCGGCGTTGGCCACGTCCTTGGGGATGTCGACGAGCACCGGACCGGGACGGCCGGTGGTGGCGACGTGGAACGCCTCGGCCACCACCCGGGGCAGGTCGGCGGCGTCGGTGACCAGCCAGTTGTGCTTGGTGATGCCCTGGGTGACGCTGGTGATGGCGCACTCCTGGAAGGCGTCGGTGCCGATGGAGCTCGACGCCACCTGACCGCTGATGACCACCAGCGGAACCGAGTCCATCATGGCGTCGAGCAAGGGGGTGACGATGTTGGTGGCGCCCGGCCCGCTGGTGACCATGGCCACCCCGGGCCGTCCGGTGACGTGGGCGTAGCCTTCGGCGGCGTGTCCCGCGCCCTGCTCGTGGCGGACCAGGACGTGGCGGATCGACGAGTCGAGCAGCGGGTCGTACACGGGGAGGATGGCGCCGCCGGGAAGGCCGAACATCACCTCCACGCCTTGCATCTCGAGGCTCTTGATGAGGGCTTGGGCTCCGGTCATTCGCATGGCGTGGCTCCGGTGGTTCGCAGGTTGGTTGCTGGCAGGGGTTGCTGGATCATCGGCGCTGGGGTCGGGGGCGAAGGTGGCCCGAGGAACGTGGCCTGGAGGGCCTGGCCCGAAGACCCGGCCCGGAGACCCGGCCCGAAGACCCGGCCCGAAGACCCGGCCTGGAGGGCCTGGCCTGGAGGGCCTGGCCTCGAGGACGCGGCCTGGAGGACCTGGCCTGAAATTGCAACGACCTCCCGTCTGGGAGGTCGGAGAGCGCACGCGGCCGCGTCGGGTGGGGGCGTGCGCTAGGTCAGGAGTACGAGGAGGGTGGGTCGGCGGCTCATGGTGTGGTCAGTGTGCCACAGGTGGCAGGGCCGGGCAACCGCGGGCGACCAGCCACGCCACGGGCCGGCCGGCCGGCGCCGGGCTACGGCTCGGTGACCGCCCCGCGCTCGGCTCCGGTGACCAGCCGGGCGTACTTGGCCAGCACCCCGCTGGTGTAGCGGGGCTCGGGCAGCTTCCACTGCTGGCGGCGGCGGGCCAGCTCGGCCTGGTCGACGTCGACGTCGATGCGCTTGGACGGCACGTCGATGACGACGCGGTCGCCGTCGGCCAGCAGGGCGATGGGCCCACCGTCGACGGCCTCGGGGGCGACGTGGCCGATGCAGAAGCCGTGGGTGCCGCCCGAGAACCGCCCGTCGGTGATGAGGGCGGAGTCGCCGCCGCGTCCGGCTCCTTTCATGGCGCCGGTGACGGCCAGCATCTCGCGCATGCCGGGACCGCCCTTGGGTCCCTCGTAGCGGATGACGACGACGGTGCCGGGTTCGATGGAGCCGGCCAGGATGGCGTCGAGGGCGTCCTGTTCGCCGTCGAAGACCCGGGCCGGTCCTTCGAAGTGGTCGAAATCGATGCCGGCCACCTTCACCACCGCCCCGGCGGGAGCCAGAGAGCCGGACAGCACGGCGATGCCGCCGGTGGGGTGGATCGGCTCGGCCAGGGGCCGGACCACCTCCCCGTCGGGAGCCGGCGGGTCGAGGGCGGCCAGGTTCTCGGCCATCGTGCGGCCGGAGACGGTGAGGCAGTCGCCGTGCAGCAGGCCGGCGTCGAGCAGCTCGCGCATCACCACCGGCACACCGCCGATCCGGTCGATGTCGACCATGTGGAACCGGCCGTGGGGCTTGGTGTCGGCGATGTGGGGGACCCGGGCGCCGATGCGGTTGAAGTCGTCGAGGCTGAGATCGACCCGGGCTTCGTGGGCGATGGCCAGCAGGTGCAGCACGGCGTTGGTGGAGCCGCCCAGGGCCATCACCACGGCGATGGCGTTCTCGAAGGCCTCCTTGGTCATGATCTGGCGGGGGCGGATGTCGGCCCGCACCAGGTCCATGACGGCCTGGCCGGTGGCGTAGGCCAGGTCGTCGCGGCGGCGGTCCACGGCGGCCGGGGTGGAGGAGCCCGGCAGCGACATGCCGATGGCCTCGGCCACCGACGCCATGGTGTTGGCCGTGAACATGCCGGCGCAGGACCCTTCGGTCGGGCAGGCGTTGTGCTCGATGAGCGACAGCTCCTCGTCGGTGAGAGCCCCGGTGGCGTGGGCCCCGACGGCCTCGAACACGCTGGTGATGTCGAGGGCCCGGTCGCGCAGGCGGCCGGGGAGGATGGACCCGCCGTAGAGGAAGGCGGTCGGGACGTTGAGCCGGGCGGCGGCCATCAGCATGCCGGGCAGGGACTTGTCGCAGCCGGCGAAGGTGACGAGAGCGTCGAAGCGCTCGGCGTGCATCATGGTCTCCACCGAGTCGGCGATGACCTCGCGCGACACCAGCGAGGCCCGCATGCCTTCATGGCCCATGGAGATGGCGTCGGAGACGGCGATGGTGACGAACTCGATGGGGTAGCCGCCCGCGGCCCGCACCCCCTCCTTGGCCCGCTTGGCCAGCCGGTCGAGGGGCAGGTTGCAGGGGGTGACCTCGTTCCACGAGGACGCCACACCCACCTGGGGCTTGTCCCAGTCGTCGTCGGTCATGCCGATGGCCCGCAGCATGGACCGGGCCGGAGCCCGGGTCGGCCCGTCGGTGACCTCGTAGCTGCGCTGCTTCAGGCCATGGGGCTGCGAGGACCCGGAGGGGGCGGCGTCGCGGGGGCGGGAGGCGTCGGGCATGACCCAGAGGTTAGGCCGTGGGAGGTGGCGGGTGCGGCGAGGGGTCGCCGGCCGGTGGCTCACGGCGCCGGCGACCGGTGGCTCACGGCGCCGGGGACCGGTAGGGGTTGACGCCGAGCAGCCGGTCGACGGTGGTGAACCGGTAGCCACCGGCGCGGAGCCGGGCGATGACCAGGCGGACGGCGTCGACGGTGGCGGACCGGTCGCCGCCTCTGGCGTCGAAGCCGTCGTG
>JAJZNB010000010.1 GCA_021848085.1 Actinomycetes bacterium | reverse complement strand
GAGCGGGACCGGGACGGGCGGCTCGGTGTCGGCGATCGGCCCGAACGGGGCGCCGCTCGCCTTCCTTGCCACCTTCTCCGGGTCGTCCCTGTCCCGGTCGAAGTGGAACCCGTACATCACCGACGCCGCCGCCTCGGGCCAGCCGTGGAACTCGAACGGCCAGGGGGGGAGCTCGCCGGCCGGCGGGCCCGACCTGCAGGACCTGGAGTACGACCTGCCCAGCCAGGTGCGCGTCGACGGCGGCCTCCAGCTGACGGCCCGGCGCCAGGCCACCCCGGGCGTGCTCGGCAACGGCCCGCTCACCTATCCGTGGCGGTCGGGGGCGGTGTCGACCTACGGCAAGTTCGAGTTCGACGGCGGCTATCTGTCGGTCACCGCCCGGATGCCGACCGGGTCGGGGCTGTGGCCGTCGGTGTTCCTGCTCCCCGGCTACTCGATGGCCGGGCACCCGGACGGCAACGAGATCGACCTGTTCGAGGGCGGCTACCTCGGCCAGGGGCCGCCGGCCGACAACGTGGCGTGGCACCTGCACGTCAACGGGCGGGTGGTCGGCGGGGTGGTCGACGTCGGTAGCCGGCTGTCGGCCGGCTACCACACCTACGGGCTCGACTGGGTGCCCGGGAAGTCGATCACCTGGTACTTCGACGGCCGCCGCATCGCCCAGGTGACGAGCGCCACCGTGGCCATCCCGAACGAGCCGATGGAGCTCATCGTCGACCTGCAGGTGGCCAACTCGGCGACCGCCTCGTTCCACGACCAGGTCGACGCCGCCACGCCGTCCACGGCGACGATGGACGTGCGGCGCATCGCCGTCTACTCGACGAGCTAGCCGGCGCCCGCCGGGCGGTGCCCCGGTCGGCCAGGCCGGTGCTGCCGGTCAGCTCAGCGAGGCCGCTTGGCCCGCTGTGGTGCCAGTCGCTGGGCGGGGGTGCCCGGCCGGCGCCGCGAGGCGCCGCCGCGGCCTGCCCCGCGGTCCTGGCGGTCCATCGCCCGTCGCATCTCCCGGCCGAGCTCCTGCTCGGGGGCGCGGGGCTCGAACATGCGCTCGATGGTCCGCGCCCGCTCGGCCGGCGGCATGGCCCGGGTCATGGCGTCGATGCGGGCCAGGTCGCCGGACAGCCCGCGGCGCTTGGCCTTGGACTTGTCGATCAGCTTGAGGATGCGCCGCCCGTACCAGCGTCGGATGGCAGCGACGCGAAACAGCCGCCGCCACAGGCGGTCACGGCCGCTGCGGAGTCGCTCCCGGATCATCCCACCATTGTGCCGCGCCCACGGGCGGCCCGTGCCAGGGGTCGGAGCCGCGCCGCCGGGCGGCCCGTGCCCGGGGGCGGGCCGGCGGAGTAGGTTGCGACCATGATCGACGACGCTGTCAAGGAGCTCGCCAAGGGAGCCAACTTCGCCGCCCTGACGACGCTGCTGCCGAGCGGCCAGCCGCAGACGAACGTGATGTGGGTGGACTGCGACGACGAGCACGTGCTCATCAACACCGAGATCGGCCGGCAGAAGTTCCGGGACGTCGAGGCCGACCCGCGGGTGACGGTGGCCATCTGGGACGCCGCCAACCCGTACCACTACGCCGAGGTGCGTGGGCGGGTGGTCGAGGTGGTCGGCGGCGAGGCGGCCCGGGCGCACATCGACGTGCTCAGTGACAAATACACCGGAAAGCCCTACGATCCGGCCATGATCGGCACCGAGCGAGTCCTGCTCAAGATCGCTCCCGAGCGCCAGCGCGTGCAGTAGCGCAGCCGTGCTGGACGCCCGGGACGGTCGGGCAGGGCCGTCTCGGACGAGTGGCGCCGCGGCGCGCCAGGAAGGGAGCTGACATGCTCCGGGGCTTCAAGAAGTTCCTGCTGCACGGCGACATCATCATTGTTGCGGTCGGCCTGGTGGTGGCCCTCGCCTTCTCGACGCTCGTGTCGGCGTTCACGACGAGCGTCATCAACCCGCTCGTCTCCCGGGCCGAGGGGAAGCAGTCGATCGGCCTCGGCGTACAGCTCGGCGCCACCGGCAACAAGGCGACCTTTGTCGACTTCGGCACGCTGATCTCGGCCGTCATCTACTTCGCCATCTTCATGCTGGTGGTGTACGCCGTGATGGTGGTGCCCTACCGCAAGCTGATGGCGCGCCGCGGCAAGGTGGTGTTCGGGGACCCGCCACCGACGAAGACGTGCCCGGAGTGCCTCCAGAGCGACCTGCCGGTCGCCGCCACCCGCTGCTGGCACTGCGCTGCCGAGCAGCCGGCGGCGCCCGCCGCCGCCTAGGACCCCGTCCGGCCACCCGAGCCGGGCCCGCCGGCGGGTCCGGCCCACCCGAGCTGGGAGCTCGCTGTGCGCGCTGCGACCAGGGGGGCCCTGCGGCAGACTCAGGCGCCTTGACGCTGCAGGGGGCCATCGTTAGGCTGCGGGCCGTCGCAGGTCGTACGCAACGACCACCGCCCGGCGGCTGCCGTTGGGCGATTCGCCCAAGCGGTCGCGGGACGGGTGGGGACGACGGCGATGATCCAGCCGGCCAGCGGGGCCGCTGGTCACCGATGAGGGGGGCAAGTGCACGCACGAAAGCTGTTCCGTAAGGCCGTCCTGCCAGGCCTCGGCACGCTCGGGATGGCCGGCCTGGCGCTGGCCGGGGCGATGCCGGGCGGTGCCGGTGCGTCGGTCAAGGCGAAGGCGCAGCACCACACGACCAACCTGGCGGCGCTCGCCAAGGCGGTCAACGCGGCGGCGGCCCAGCCGACGTTCGCCACCTACGCCAAGGGCTACGGGGCCCCGGTGAAGGACGCGAAGAAGCTGAAGGGGATGAAGCTGATGATCGCCGTCGGCGACAGCCAGCTGGCGGCGTGCGCCGAGATCGCCCAGGCCGACGCCACGCTGGCGAAGGCGGTCGGCATGGTGCCGACGGTGTTCTCGACGACCGGCAAGATCAGCGACCTCGAGACGGCGACGTCGGACGCCATCAGCCAGCGGAGCCAGGCGATCGACTACGGCTGCGACTTCAACCCGGAGCTGATCGCCCCGGCGATCGCCCAGGCCGAGGCCCACCACCTGGCCGTCGTGTCCTACGGGGCCACCCCGGCCGAGGTGGCGAAGACGCACGAGGACGCCAACACGCTCGACCCGTTCTCGTTCGACGCCCAGATCGCCGTCGACCAGGCGGTGGTGCAGCACCACGGCAAGCCGTTCCAGGCGCTCGGGATCGTGTCGGACGTCAACCCGCTGTTCGAGCAGGGCCTGGTGCCGGAGCTGCACAAGCAGTGCCCGAAGTGCACCCTGACCAACATCACCGTGCCGGTGCCCGACTGGGGCCCGCAGCTGACGAGCTCGGTGACGGCGGCGCTGCTGAAGAACCCGAAGATCACCGTGCTGTTCCCGCACTACGCCGGGATGCTCTCGACGATGGTGGCCGGGGTCGAGGCGGCCCACCGGAGCTCGACGATCAAGTCGTACCTGGCCTTCGGTGGCGGAACGCCGGAGATGCAGCAGCAGGCGGCCGGTGTCGGCCACCAGATCATCCAGAGCGACATCGGCGGGTACCCGGTGTGGACCGGCTACCTGCTGCTGGTGGACACGGCCAAGGTGCTGGTCCACCAGGCCCCGATCCCGGAGGCCACGGCCATCGGCCCGGACCGGATCGCCACGCCGCAGAACGTGGCCCAGATCCTGAAGACGGGCGGCTGGGGGACGGACTTCGTGAACGGGTTCCGCGGCATGCTCGGCCTGCCGGCGCTCAGCGGCAGCGCCCTGTTCCAGGCGGCCACCCTGAACGGGACGATGACGGCCAAGGTCTGATCGGCATCCGCTGATCCGGCGGTACCCGGCCGGGGCGAGTCGCCCCGGCCGGGCCATCAACCATCAAGGAGCTGCCCTCCTCGGCCGGTCCCGGCGCGCAGTAGCGTCGGGGCCGGCCGAGCGGGTGTTCGGACGTCGTACGGGGACAAGGTCGCGGGGATGGCGGTGGGAACCGAGCACGGCGAGCGCGCCGACGAGCAGCCGGCGGTCGTCGAGCTGCGGAACATCTCGAAGCAGTTCGGCAGCAACCGGGCCCTGGACGCCGTCGACGTGGTGCTGCACCGCGGCGAGGTGGTCGCGCTGGTCGGCCAGAACGGGTCCGGCAAGTCGACCCTCGTCAAGGTGCTGTCCGGCTTCCACGCCCCCGAGCCGGGCAGCCAGCTGCTGGTGGGGGGCCGCGACATCCCGCTGCCGCTCGAGCCGGGCAAGGCGGGGGAGATCGGGTTCAGCTTCGTCTACCAGAACCTGGCGCTCGCCGCCGGGATCACGGTGCTCGAGAACCTCAACCTCGGCACGAGGGTGACCGGGGGCAAGCTGGCCCCGTTCGGTCCGATCGCCTGGCGACGGGAGCGGCGGGAGGCGGCGGCGGTGCTGCGTCGCTACCGGGTCGACCTGGACCCGAGCCAGCTCACCGGCGAGCTGGCGCCGGTCGACCAGGCCCGGCTGGCCATCGTGCGGGCCGCCGAGGAGCTGCGCCGGTACCGGGAGCGGACGGGGGACACCCACTCGCTGCTCGTCCTCGACGAGCCGACGGTGTTCCTGCCCGAGGAGGACATCCAGTTCCTGTTCGACCTGGTCCGGGCGGTCGTCGCCGAGGGGGCGGCCGTGCTGTTCATCTCGCACGACCTGGTGGCCATCCGGGAGATCGCCGACCGCATCGTGGTGCTGCGCGACGGCAAGCGGGTGGCCGACGTCCCGGCCAGCGAGGTCGACGAGGATGCCCTGGTCGACCTGATCGTCGGGGTGAGCGCCCGGGCGGCGGCCCTGGCGGCACAGGCCCAGGCCGCCCGACCGGGGGCAGGGGCTGCAGGCCCCACACCGGGCCAGCCGGCGGGCCCCACACCGGGCCAGCCGGCGGGCCGGCCAACCGGGGCGGCAGCGGCCACGGCGCCGGCGGCCGGCGAGGCGCCGCCGGTGGCCCGACCGGCTGGGCGGGCGGCAGGGGGCGAGGCGGCAGGGGGCGAGGCGGCGTTCGCCGTGGAGCACATGGCGGGCGACCGGCTGCGCGACCTGAGCTTCAGCCTGGCGCCCGGGGAGATCCTGGGGATCGCCGGGCTGATCGGGTCGGGGGCGGAGGACGTGCCGTACCTGCTGTTCGGGTCGGGGGCGGCGACGGGGGGGACGCTGGCGATCGGCGGGGAGCAGCTGCGGCTGTCCCAGCTGACGCCGGAGCGGGCGGTGCGCAAGCGGGTCGCCCTGGTACCGGCCGACCGGGGCCTGCTCGGGCTGAGCGCACCGCTGACGGTGTGGGAGAACATGACGATGCTCATCGAGGACGACCACTTCCGCCAGGGGGTGTTCCACCGGCGTGAGCTGGTGGACATCGCCGAGCAGGGGATCGTCGAGTTCAACGTGCGGCCGCCTCGGGCCGACGTGGCGGCGGGGACGCTGTCGGGGGGGAACCAGCAGAAGGTGGTGGTGGCCAAGTGGCTGCTGGCCAAGCCGCGCCTGCTGGTGCTGCACGAGCCGACCCAGGGGGTCGACGTGGGGGCGCGGCGGGACATCTACCGGTTCGTGCGGACGGCGGCGGCGGCGGAGGGGATGTCGGTGGTGTGGGTGACGACCGAGTTCGGGGAGCTGGCCGAGGTGTGCGACCGGGTGCTGGTGATCTCCCAGGGCCGGCAGCTGGCTGAGCTCGGGGGCGAGGGGCTGGACGAGGACGAGATCAGCGCCGCCGTGCTGCGGCAGTTCGAGGA
>JAJZNB010000161.1 GCA_021848085.1 Actinomycetes bacterium | reverse complement strand
CGAGCGCATGGTCCGGATCGCCCCGTCGGTGCTGTCGGCCGACTTCGGCGCGCTGGCCGAGGCGGTGGGCGAGGTCGCCTCGGAGGCCGACTGGCTCCACGTCGACGTGATGGACGGCCACTTCGTCCCCAACCTCACCATCGGCCCGCCGGTGGTGCGGTCCCTGCGGCGCCACACCGGACTGTTCCTCGACTGTCACCTGATGATCACCGACCCCGAGCGCTACCTGCCCGCCTTCGCCGAGGCCGGGGCCGACGGCTGCACCGTCCACGTGGAGGTGGGCGACACCGAGCGGGCGCTCGACCAGGCCCGCCGCCTGGGGCTGCGGGCCGGCGTCGCCCTCAACCCCGAAACCCCCTTCGAAGCTGTCGAGCCCTACCTGCACCTTGCCGACCTGGTGCTGTGCATGACCGTCCACCCCGGGTTCGGCGGCCAGTCGTTCATGGAGGACGTCGTGCCCAAGATCGCCCGGACCCGGGCCGAGCTCGACCGCCGGGGCCTCGACACCGTGCTCGAGGTTGACGGCGGCATCGACGAGCAGACGGCCCCGGTGGTGGTGCGAGCCGGCGCCCGCATGCTGGTAGCCGGCTCCGCCGTGTTCGGCAGCGACCGGCCCTGGCAGGCGGTGCGGGCCATCCGCGACGCCGGCATCGCCGCCCTGCCCGCCGACGTGGCCGGACCCTGATCGGCCCGCTCTCGGCGGCTGCCGTGGCGGCCGGCCTGGCGGCGGGACGGCCCCGGAGCCTGTCGTGGCGGCCGGTAGACTGTCGTTCCCATGACCGCGGCGCCCAATCCGTCGCCCGCTGAGAGGGCGCGGACCGAAGACCTGGCCGCCATGCACCGCGCCCTGGCCCTCGCCGCCTCGGTGCGCGGCGCCACCGCCCCCAACCCGTGGGTGGGTTGCGTGGTCGACGGCGCCGCCGGGCGCTTCGAAGGGGCCACCGCCCCTCCGGGTGGGCCGCACGCCGAGGCGTCGGCCCTGGCCGCGGCCGGCGCCGGCGCCCGGGGCGCCACCTTGGTAACCACCCTCGAGCCGTGCTGTCACCACGGGCGCACTCCGCCGTGCACCGACGCCATCGTCGCCGCCGGGGTGCGCCGGGTGGTGGTCGGCGTCCTCGACCCCGACCCTCAGGTGGCGGGCGGCGGGGTGCGGGCGTTGCGCGCCGCGGGCGTCGAGGTCACCGTCGG
Organism: Actinomycetes bacterium; assembly: GCA_021848085.1. Taxonomy (GTDB): domain Bacteria; phylum Actinomycetota; class Acidimicrobiia; order Acidimicrobiales; family UBA8190; genus JAJZNB01. The sequence goes on along the minus strand of JAJZNB010000161.1, from coordinate 4,534 downwards.
CGTCGGCGCGGCCGAGGTGCAGGAGCAGCTGGCCGCCTACCTGAAGCATCGGCGCAGCGGCCGGCCTTGGGTGGTGCTGAAGCTCGCCGCCAGCCTCGACGGACGCATCGCCGCTCCCGACGGCAGCTCGCGCTGGGTCACCGGCGACGAGGCCCGGGCCGACGTCCACCGGCTGCGGGCGGAGTCCGACGCCGTGCTGGTCGGCGCCGGCACCGTGCGGGCCGACGATCCCGCCCTGACCGTCCGGGCCGTCACCTCCGCCCGCCAGCCGCTGCGGGTGGTGCTGGGCCGGGCGCCGGCAGGAGCCAAGATCCACCCGGCGCTGGAGCTGTCGGGCGACCTTGGCGAGGTGCTCGACGAGCTGGGCCGGCGAGGGGTGCTGCAGCTGCTGGTGGAAGGCGGATCGCGCGTCGCCTCCGCCTTCCACGCGGCGCGCCTGGTCGACCGCTATCTCGTCTACCTGGCTCCGGCGCTGTTCGGCGGCGACGACGCCATCCCGCTGTTCACCGGCCCCGGCGCCCGCACCATCGGCGAGCTGTGGCGGGGCCGGCTCGTGTCGGTGGCGCAGCTCGGCGCCGACCTGCGTGTCGAGCTGGCGCCGCTGGTGCCCGGCCATCCCGGGCCTGTCTGGAAGGCGGCCTGAGTTGCCGTTCGCACCCATCGAAGACGCCATCGCTGCCATCGCCCGCGGGGAGGTCGTCGTCGTCGTCGACGACGAGGACCGCGAGAACGAAGGCGACCTGGTCATGGCGGCCGAGTACGCCACCGGCGACAAGATCGCCTTCTTCTTGGCCCACACCTCCGGGGTGATCTGCGCCCCGCTGACCGGCGAGCGGGCCGACCAGCTCGACCTGCCGCTGATGGTGACGGCCAACACCGAGTCGCAGCACACCGCCTTCACCGTCAGCGTCGACTTCCGCCACGGCACCACCACCGGCATCTCGGCCGAGGATCGGGCCGCCACCATCCGGGCGCTGGTCGACCCGGCCACCCGCCCGACCGACCTCACCCGTCCCGGCCACATCTTCCCGTTGCGGTACCGGCCCGGCGGGGTGCTCAAGCGCGGCGGGCACACCGAGGCCACCATCGACCTGGTGAAGGCGGCCGGCCTGCAGCCCGTCGGCGTCCTGTGCGAGATCGTCTCCGAGGACAAGTCGGCCATGGCCCGCCTGCCCGAGCTCGAACGGTTCGCCGGGCGCCACGGGCTGCTGCTGATCTCCATCGCCGACCTGATCCGCTACCGGCACCGCAAGGACAAGCTGGTGCGGCGCATCGCCGGCCCGGTGCGCATCCCCACCGCCTACGGCGACTTCACCGGCTACGCCTACGAAGGTGTGCTCGACGGCGAGCAGCACCTGGCGGTGGTGTGCGGCGAGGTGGCCGGCAAGGACAACGTGCTGGTGCGGGTGCACTCGGAGTGCCTGACCGGCGACGTGTTCGGGTCCCGTCGCTGCGACTGCGGACCCCAGCTGAACGAGTCGCTGCGGCTCATCGCCGACGAGGGGGCCGGCGTCGTGGTCTACCTGCGCGGCCACGAGGGTCGCGGCATCGGCCTGGCCCACAAGCTGCGGGCCTACTCGCTGCAGGAGCAGGGCCACGACACCGTCGACGCCAACCTGCAGCTCGGCCTGCCCGTCGACAGCCGCGAGTACGGCATCGGCGCCCAGATCCTGGTCGACCTGGGAGTCACCACCATGCGACTGCTGACCAACAACCCCCAGAAGTACGGCGGGCTCGAAGGCTTCGGCCTCGACATCGTCGAACGGGTCTCGCTGGCCAACCACGCCAACCCCGACAACATCGAGTACCTGCGCACCAAGCGGGAACGCCTAGGGCACCTGATGGAGGGGCTCGATGACGTCCTCTGACGCCACCGCCCTGCGACCCGGCGAGCTGGCCGCGCTCGACGCCGCCGTCGGGCGCGTCGTCGGCGCCGAACCCACGGCCACCACCCGGGTGGCGGTGGTGTGCGCCAAGTTCAACGGAGGCATCACGGCCCGGCTGCTGCGCGGCCTGCTGGCCGGGCTGCACGCCCACGGTGTCGACCCGGCCACGGTGCTGGCCGCCTGGGTGCCCGGCGCCTTCGAGCTGCCGCTGGCCGCCAGCCACCTGGCCCGCTCGGGGGCGGTCGATGCCGTGGTGGCCCTCGGCGCCGTGATCCGCGGCGACACCGCCCACTTCGACTTCGTCGCCGGGCAGTGCGCGGCGGGGCTGCAGCGCGTCGGCCTCGACACCGGGGTTCCGGTCGTCTTCGGGGTTCTCACCACCGATACGGTGGAGCAGGCGCTCGAGCGGGCCGGCGAGGGACAAGACAACAAGGGCTTCGAAGCCGCCGTCACCGCCCTCGAGATGGCCGCCTTGCTGGGCCGGCTGCCCGGCACCGGGCGCTGACCGACCACCACCACGAGGAGATCATGCTGCGCATCGTGCTGCCCAAGGGATCGCTCGAGAAGGCCACCCTGGAGCTGTTCGCCGCCGCCGACCTGGCTGTCCAGCGCTCCTCGGAGGTCGACTACCGGGCCACCATCGACGATCCGCGGGTCGCCGAGGTCCGCATCCTGCGGCCCCAGGAGATCCCCGTCTACGTCGCCGACGGGCTCTTCGACCTGGGCATCACCGGACGCGACTGGATCGAGGAGACCGGCGCCGAGGTGGTGTCGCTGGGGGAGCTGGCTTACTCCAAGGCCACCGCCAATCCCATCCGGGTGGTGCTCGCCGTCGGCGGGGACTCGCCGATCCGGTCGGCGGCGGAGCTGCCGGAGCGGGCCCGAGTGTCGACCGAGTACCCCGAGCTGACCCGCCGCCACCTGCAGAAGCTGGGCGTCGACGCCGACATCCGCCTCTCCTACGGCGCCACCGAGGCCAAGATCCCCGAGATCGCCGACGCCGTCGTCGAGATCACCGAGACCGGCCGGGCCCTTCGCGCCGCCGGGCTGCGGATCATCGACACGCTGCTCATCTCCCGCACCGAGCTGGTGGCCAACCCCGAGGCCGCCGCCGATCCGGCCAGACGCCATGCCATGGAGCAGCTGCTCATCTTGCTCCAAGGCGCCCTCGAGGCCCGCGGCAAGGTCCTCATCAAGCTCAACGTGGCTGCCGACCAGCTGCGTGGCGTGCTCGGGGTGCTGCCGGCGCTGAAGGCACCCACCGTGTCGGAGCTCTCCGAGCGAGGCGGCTTCGCGGTGGAGACCGTCGTGCCCAAGTCCGACGTCAACATCCTCATCCCCGAGCTCAAAGACCGCGGCGCCACCGACATCATCGAGCTGCCGCTGTCCAAGATCGTCCACTAGCGAAAGGCGGCGACCCATGGTGCAGGCCCGGCGCGGACCACGCATGCCCCGGCGCGGCACCGTCACCGACTTCGACGTCGAGCGGGGGCTCGGCACCGTCACCGCCGCCGACGGGACCGCCTACCCGTTCCACTGCACCGCCATCGCCGACGAGAGCCGGCGCATCGACCCGGGGACCGCCGTCACCTTCGCCGTGGCCGCCGGCCACCAGGGTCGCTGGGAGGCCCGCAGCCTGCAGCCGCTGCCGGCCTGATCCGCCGCCGTCGGGCGACCGGCGGTCCCGCCACCGGCCGGTTGGCGGCCGGCCCGGTCAGCGGCAGAGGATGGCGGCCACCGCCTCCACCTCGGACAGGTCGGGCAGCACGGCGTCGGGCTCCAAGGCGGCCAGCTCCTCCACCGGGGTGCGGCCGGTGCCGACCAGCAGGCACCGAACGCCGCCGGCCCGGGCGCAGGCCAGGTCGTTGGCGGCGTCCCCGACGATCCAGGTGGCCGAGCGGTCCACGGCCAACCCGGCCCGGGCTGCCCGTTCGAGGGCGACGGGCACCAGCTCCCGGCGGTCGGCGTGGTCGCTGCCGTAGGCACCGATGTCGAGGCGCAGCCAGCGGTCGAGGCCGAAAGCCCCCACCTTCACCAGGGCGTTGGGGGCGATGTTGCCGGTCAGCAGGGTCTGGTGGACCCGCGGCTCGCCGTGCAGCCGGGCCAGCAGGGCCTCCACCCCGGGCAGGACCCGCCCGGCGCGACGCAGCACCTCCTCGGCGGCGGCCAGCTGCTGGTGCAGGTGCTCCAGCACCAGCTCGATCTGCTCGGGGCCGTGGTCGACGCCGAGCAGATCGAGGGTCTCGGCCACGATCTGGGGGTCGGTCTTGCCGCTCATGCGGACCCGCAGGTCGGCCCGCACCCCCAGCGCCGCCTCGATGGCCCGGTCGAACACGGCGGCGCCGATCTCCCCTGCGGCCAGCAGCGTGCCGTCGACGTCCCACAGCACCAGCCGGTCCATCCCTGCAGTCTGCCGCGGCCGGCCGCCGCGGCAGGCCGTGGCACCTGGCGGCGGCATCCGGCGGCGGCATCCGGCGGCGGCATCCGGCGGCCGGCGCCAGAGGCTACGGTGCGCCTCCATGTCCTCCCCCCGTGTCGCGGTGGTGACCGTGCTGGTGACGGTGGCGGCGCTGAGCGCCGCCTGCTCTCGCTCCAGCTCCGGCTCGCCGGCCTCGTCCGGCGGCGAGCCCGCCGCGGCCGGCTCGTCG
>JAJZNB010000033.1 GCA_021848085.1 Actinomycetes bacterium | reverse complement strand
CAGACAGGTGCCTTTCGCTCGGGGTGATGGGGTTTATGTCAACCACCATTCTCCCAGGTGAAAGGCACTTTGTCGCGTATCGAACGGGCGTTCGCGTGGCCTTACTCGCGGATGTAGGTCAGTGACGAGCTCCTGAACCTGCCCCAGACGGTGGCCACGCTGGTTGACGCAATCGCGCAGCAGCGTCAGGACTTCACGGTCCTGGCTCGGAGCGTAGCGACCCACATGGAGCAGACGATCACGGCGATCCAAGACAGGCGGTGAAGGACCTCACCTTCGGTCTCCGCGACGGCGGCCACCCGAACATCCGATAACCGGCTTCACCGGGACACGACGACCCCCACCCCGCTTCCCCACCCCGCCGGTGCATCAGCTCTGGGTGGGGAAGCCCAGGTCGAGCCCTCCGTGGGACGGGTCGAGCCAGCGGGAGGTGACGACCTTGCCCCGGGTGTAGAAGTGGACGCCCTCGGTGCCGTGGGCGTGGGTGTCGCCGAAGAGGCTGTCCTTCCAACCACCGAAGGAGTAGTAGGCCATCGGCACCGGGATGGGCACGTTGACCCCGACCATGCCGACCTCCACCTCGTGCTGGTAGCGACGGGCCGCCCCGCCGTCGTTGGTGAAGATGGCGGTGCCGTTGCCGTAGCGGTTGGCGTTGACCAGGGCCAGCGCCTCGTCGTAGGAGCCGACCCGCACCACGCTCAGCACCGGCCCGAAGATCTCGTCGGTGTAGATCGACATGTCGGGCGCCACCCGGTCGAACAGGGTCGGTCCCAGCCAGAACCCGCCGGGCGCCCCGTCGGGCACCACGTTGCGGCCGTCGACCACCAGCGTGGCGCCGGCCTGCACCCCGGCGTCGAGGTAGCCGGCCACCTTGTCCCGGTGGGCGCCGGTCACCAGCGGCCCCATGTCACAGCCCCGGCGGCCGTCGCCGGTGCGCAGCGTCGCCATGCGCTGCGTGATCCTCTCGACCAAAGCGTCGGCGGCCGGCTCGACCGCCACCACCACCGAGATGGCCATGCACCGCTCCCCCGCCGAGCCGAACCCGGCCGACACCGCGGCGTCGGCGGCCAGGTCCAGGTCGGCGTCGGGCAGCACCACCATGTGGTTCTTGGCGCCGCCGAGTGCCTGCACCCGCTTGCCGGCGCCGGTGGCCGTCTCGTAGACGTAGCGGGCGACCGGGGTCGACCCGACGAAGCTGACGGCTCTGACCTCAGGGTGCGCCAGCAGCCGGTCGACAGCCGGCTTGTCCCCGTGGACCACGTTGAACACCCCGTCGGGCAGGCCAGCCTCGGCCCACATCTCGGCCAGCAGCACCGACGCCGAAGGGTCCTTCTCCGACGGCTTGAGCACCACGACGTTGCCCGCCGCCACGGCGACCGGGAAGAACCACATGGGCACCATGACCGGGAAGTTGAACGGCGACACGATCCCCACCACCCCCAGCGGCTGGCGGATCGAGCACACGTCGACGTTGGTCGACACCTGCTCGGAGAAGCCGCCTTTGAGCAGGTGCGGGATGCCGCAGGCGAATTCGACCACCTCGAGCCCCCGGGTCACCTCCCCCGAGGCGTCGGAGAGCACCTTGCCGTGCTCGGCGGTCACCGCGGCGGCCAGCTCCTGCTTGCGTCGGTTGACGATCTCACGAAAGCCGAACAGCACCTGGGTCCGCCGCGTCAGCGACGCGTCGCGCCAGCCCGGCCAAGCTCTCGCCGCGGCGGCCACCGCGGCGTCGACCTCCTCGGCATCGGCCAGGTCCACCGTGGCCTGCACCTCGCCGGTGGCCGGGTCGTAGACCTCGCCGTGGCGGGCCGCCGGGGCGTCCCACGGCCTGCCGCCGATCCAGTGCCTGATGCGTCGGACGTCACTCATCATGTGGAGCGTCGCACCGCTGGGTGGCCTGCACAAGGGACGGCCCCACCACCGTGCCGGCGGGCGGGCCGAACCTGCCCCCGCTCAGCCGGCGGTGCCGGAGCAGGTGCCGGCGGTGCCATGGCGCGGACGCGGGCGCCGCGGTCAGACGGCGCTGCCCGAGCGCTGCGGCACGCTCCGGACGGCGGCGGGCGGGATGCCTCGGTGCGCGGCGGCCACCCGGTTGAGATCGGTGGGGGTGATGATCCCCACCGGCCGGTAACCGTCGACCACCACCGCCCGCAGCGACCGGGCACCCTGCAGCCGGCGGACCACCTCGGCCAGGTCGTCGCCCGGCTGGCACACCACCACGTCGGCCGCCTGCCACGACACGGCCGTCGCCGGGGTCACCGGCCACCAGGCAGCCGGGACCTGCTGCAACCGGGGGGTGGTGACCAGACCCACCAGCTGCCCGCTCTGGTCGACCAGCGGCAGCGAGGAGAACGGGCAGGTGCGGACCCAGCGGTCCACCAGCGACTGCACCGAAGCGCCGGCCGGCGCGGTGAACGGCTGCGGCGTCATGATGTCAGCCGCCCGCAGCCCGTCGAACACCGCCTCGTCCCGCACCACCTGCAGCTGCGCCCGGGCCGCGCTGATGATGAACCCACCCACGATGAGCAGCCACGGGCCGCCCAAGGCGCTGCTCCCGCGCAGCCAGGTGACCAGACCGACACCGGCCATCGCCACCCCCAGGACCTGACCGGTGCGGGCCGCCACGGCGGTGGCCCACTGGCGCCGGCCCCGCACCTTCCACAGCAGCGCCCGCAGGATCCGCCCGCCGTCGAGGGGGAAGGCGGGCACCAGGTTGAACACGGCCAGCACCCCGTTGGCCTCGGCCAACCAGGTGGCGGCCGTCACGGCCACGGCCGAGGCGCCCGCCCGCGACAGCAGCTCGGCCAGCGCCCAGAAGACGACGGCCAGGGCCAGGCTGCCCGCCGGCCCGGCGGCAGCGATCTTCAGCTCCTCACCCGCCGAGCGCGAGTCGCCTTCCATCTCGGCGACCCCGCCGATGAGCCACAACGTGATGCCCCGAACCCGGATGCCGCGATGCTGGGCCACCCCGGCGTGGCACAGCTCATGCCCCAGCAAGCTGCCGTAGAAGGCCACCACCATCAACCCCGCCGTCAACCAGTCCAAGGCGGGGCTGCTGCCGGGGACGGCGGAGGGCAGCAGCTGGGCGCCGAGCGACCACCACAAGAAGGCGGCGATGAAGACCAGGCTCCAGTGCAGTCCGATGCGGATGCCGTGCACCCGGCCCAACGACAGGCTCGATCGCATGCCACCAGCATGCACCGCCATCCTGAAGGTTTGCTGTGCACCCGGTTGCCGGCTCCGGACAACGGGTCCTCGCACATCGCCAAGGCCACCAAGCGTTGGCTCGAGGCCCATCCCCGCTTCGTCGCCCACTCCACGCCGCCCCATGCGAGCAGGGTCCACGAGGTCGAGCTGGTGGCGACATGAACACGCCGAGCTTCGGCGCGCCAGCACGAGACCGGCGCGCCCTGGGCATCGCCGCGGAGCGCCTGTCCACACGGGCTGCGGCCGGCTCGGTGGCGACGGCCAGTGCTCCCGCTCGGTGGCTACTGGCCGGGCAGGTCCGGCTTGTTTGCCGCTGGCCGGCACTCCCGCTCGGTGGCGACCGCCGGCCCTCCCGCTCGGTGGCGACAGCCAGTGCTCCCGCTTGGTGGCGACGGCCGGCGCTCCCGCTTGTTGGCTACTGGCCGGGCAGGTCCGGCGATGACCACCGCTGGGTCAGGGCCTTCGGCGCCCATGTCGGCCACGCCGGGGCACCGACAGGGAACCCGCCGACGAACAGGGCGACTTCACGTGGCCCTCGGCGGTGCGTGTTGTCGTAGCAGGTGGCGGTATCGACCTCGCCGATGGCCAGGGCCACCAGGCCCCACAGCCGGCGGTGGCGCTCGCGGATCTTGTCTTCGGGGACCCGGTGGCCGCCCGCCGCGACCCGGGCACTGACACGGGCCACGGAGAGCTCCTCAGGGACCATGATCACGTGCAACGCGGTGTAGTAGCCGACGGCACGGGCCTGGCGGACGAGCTCCAGCTTGGACGGGTGGGAGAAGACCGTCTCGGCGACGAACGGCTCTCGCCGGGCGAGGAGCGCCGAGCGGGTGGCTTCGGCGACCTGGGCCGCCTCATACGCGTGGGACTCCGGGTCCTGCGGCCAGCGCTGCGCGGCGATGACGTCCGCGTTGACCAACGCCACGCCGGGGCAGACCCGAGCCAGCACCAGCTCGACGAACGTGGACTTGCCCGCGCCGTTGGGGCCGACGACCAGGTCCAGGCGCATGTGGAACGGCTCGTCGGGTGAAGGGTCAGCCCAGCACGGTGGTGGTGCCGTCGGGGTCGTAGCGCACGAGGCGCCCGTCGTCGTCGAGGGCGACGGTGGTGATGCCGGCCCCGGCGAGCACGGCACCGACGTCGACGTCTCGGGCCCGCTCGGCGATGGCCGCGTCGATCTCGGCGTTGGCCACCAGCGACTCCTCGGGGGTGAGCTCCGCCAGCGCCGTGGTGCCGGCCACCGCCGCTTCCACCCGTCGGCGCCCGGCGCTGTGGTGGGAGGACACGGCGCGGCCCACGCGAGCCCAGTGGTCGAGCTGCTGCTTGGCCGAGCGGCTCTGGCGGGCCCCTTCGACGGCGGCCGAGTCGAGCAGGTCGGAAGCGAACCTGGTCACCCGGTCTCCACCCACAGCCCCTCCTGAGTCGTCACGCCCTGCTACCAAGTGTAGCGCTCTGTAACGTCTGAGGCGAAGACACGGCTCCGCGGGCGCGCGAGGTTGGGGTGCGGGGCGGAGCCCTGCTCCGGACGTGGTCCCGAACTGCCGATGTGGGCCAGCTCACGCGGCTTGGCCAGACCCGATGGGGGCGCGGCAGCCGAGAGCCTCGATCTGGCGGGTGAGACGGCGGGCGTGGGCGTCTGGGCGGCGCTTTCGGAACCAGTCGCCGCCAGCAGCTCGAGCTTCGACGCGAGAGGGGCCACCAGCCGGCCGATGGCGACCGGCAGCTCCTCGATGGCCTCGTCGAGGCCGGCGCTTCACCCTCGCCGGCGCTTCACCTCGCCGGAGCTTCCACCTCGCCGGAGCTTGCTTCACCCCACGTCGCAGGACCGGCGGCCCCGGCTACCTGGGCGGGCCCCGCGAGCTGCTGTTGGGATCCCAGCCGTCGGCCGACACCGTCAGGGGATGGGACCACACCAGCACCTGGTAGTTCCCGACGCTGTAGTGGTGGGCCGGCGGGCCGAAGGTGGCCGCGGCCGCCGCCGGGGTGATGTTGGTCGGCATGGCGGTGCCGTAGACCAGGAAGTCGAACCGGTGGCCGGTGTACCAGGAGGCCGACGACTGCCGCTGGTAGCGAACCACCTGGCCGCGTGGGTCGGTGACCACCGGACGGACCGTCACCGTGCCGTGTGACGTCACGGTGGTGATCGACGCGCTCCAGTAGTCGCCGATGCCGTGGTCGAGGTGGTGGGCTTCGAGGAAGCTGACCAGGCCGTCGGCCGGCGACGGCTGGGCCGGGGCGGCGAGGGTGACGGCGAAGGCGGCCGCCAGCGGCGCCACCACCACCGCCACCACGCCCCAGGTGAGCGGGGCGACACGCCTCGGCCACCGCCGGCCGGCGACGGCGACGAGGCGGGCCACGAACCGGCCGGCGAGGACGCTGGCGAACACCACCCCTGCGGTCAGATAGCGGTCGTAGGTCGGACTGGAGTTGGCGGCCAGCACCACGTAGGCCCCGGCCCCGCACACCGCGGCGACCAGCAACAGGTCGTCGAGCCGCCAGCGGGCGGGGGCGGTCCGGGCGGCACCGGCGGTCCGGGCGGGGCCGGTCCGGGCGGCACCGGCGGTCCGGGCGGGGCCGGTCCGGGCGGCACCG
>JAJZNB010000014.1 GCA_021848085.1 Actinomycetes bacterium | reverse complement strand
GGCGGCCCGAGCCAAGGTCGTCGAAGCCATCGCGAAGGGAAGCTGGGACGACCGGGTGCTGTGCGTGCGGATCAACGCCTGGGACACCGAGTGGACGTACGGCGACGTCATCGAGGTGGTCGGCAATGCCGGTGAGCGCCTCGACGAGGTGATGCTCCCGAAGGTGCAGACTGCGGCCGAGGTGGTCGCCCTCGACCTGCTGCTCACCCAGGTGGAGAAGAAGGTCGGGCTGCCGGTCGGTCACTGCGGGATCGAGGCGCAGATCGAGACCACCGCGGGGCTCATCCACGTGGAGGAGATCTGCGCAGCCTCGCCCCGCCTCGAGGCCATCATCTTCGGTCCCGCCGACTTCGCCGCCTCCATGGAGATGCCGGTGCTCACCGGTGGGGTGCAGATCCCCGAGTACCCCGGCGACCACTTCCACTACGTGTTCTCGAAGATCCTGATGGCAGGCCGGGCGAACGGCCTGCAGGTGATCGACGGGCCGTTCTTGAAGGTGCGTGAGCTGGACTCGCTGCGAGACTTCGCCCAGCGGACCCGGGTGCTCGGCTACGACGGGAAGTGGGCGCTCACTCCTGACCAGGTGACGGTCTTGAACGAGCTCTACTCACCGACCCAGGAGCAGTTCGATCGGGCCTGGGACATCCTCGACGCCTACCGCCGGGCCACCGACGACGAGGGGCGCGGGGCGGTGATGTTCGGCGACGAGATGATCGACGAGGCCAGCCGGAAGATGGCGGTGAAATTCGTCAGTCGCGGCGAGCGCGCCGGGCGCACCCGCTCGCCGCGCTGAGCGCCTCGGGGACACGAACGCTGAGCGTGCCAGCCATGATCTCGTCGCAGCCGTGCTGTGCAGTTCGGGCGTGGCCGCGCTGAGCGTGCCGGCCAGGCGAACCTCCTCGTAGCGCCGGGCGGTTCGGGCACACCCGAGCGAGCTTGGCCTCAGCGGCTGGGGGCCTGCTCCACCAGGCGGCGCGCCACCACCTTCAGGGCCAGGGTCTCGTCGGCACCCTCGAAGATGGAGAGCACCCGGGCGTCGACGAAGTACCGGCTGACTGCGAACTCCTCGGCGTAGCCCATGCCGCCGTGGATCTGCAGCGCCTCGCGGGTCACCCACTCGGCTGCCCGGCAGACGTACGCCTTCAGCATCGACGCCTCCAAGGTCCCCTCGCCTTTCGCCATCAGGCGGGCGACCTCGTAGGAGAACTGGCGGCTGGCCTGGATGACGGCGGCCATACGCGTCAGCTTGGCCCGGGTCAGCTGGTAGGCGACGATGGGCTTCGCGAACACGACTCGGTTCGTGGCGTAGTCGAAGGCGGCTTCGTAGGCGGCCTGCATGACGCCGAGTGCCCGGGCGGCGGTCTGCAGCCGGCCGTTCTCGAAACCGGCCATCTGCAAGTAGAAGCCCCGTCCCTGGCCTTCGGGACCGCCCACCAGGTTCTCGTCGGCTACGAACCAGTTCTCGAACGCGATCTCGTAGGAGTGCATGCCCCGATAGCCCAAGGTGTCTATGGGCCTGCCCTCCATCCGCCCCGGCGGGTCGCGGCGCCCCTCTGCCGCCGGATCCTGGGTGAAGAGGAAGCCGTGCCCGTCTCCGCGCTCCTTGGGCACGACGAACAGCGAGAGGCCACGATGTGCCTTTGACCGGTCGGGGTCGGTCCGGGCCAACAGCATGAGGACGTCGGCCCGGGCGGCGAAGGTGCACCAGGTCTTCACGCCGTTCACCAGCCATCCGCCCGTGGTCGGGGTGGCAGCGGTCACGATGTTCGCCACGTCGGAGCCGAAGTCGGGCTCGGTGACCGCGACGGCGTTCATCACCTCACCCGAGGCGAGAGCCGGCAGCCAACGTGCCTTCTGCTCGTCGGTGCCCCCGGCCAGCAGCGCACGGGCGAGGATCTCGGGCCGGGTGATGAGTGAGCCACCGGCCCCGAGCGATCCCCACGACAGCTCCTCGGTGGCCACCACCATGCCCAGGTAGTCGTGGTCGCCGCCGCTGGCGAAGCCGCCGTGCTCCTCGGGGATCGACAGCCCGAGCGCACCCATGTCGGCCAGCCCGGTGATGATCTCCTCGGGGATATCCGCGTTCGCCCGGTGGATGTGCTCGGCGCGGGGTCGCAGCTGCTCTTCGGCGAAGCGGTGGAAGGTCTCGCGCACGAGCTCGAAGTCAGGTTCGAGGTGGCGGTCGCCGGTGACGCCGCACAGATCGGCCAGCACCTCGGGGGCACGGTGCGCGGCGACGAAGCCGGCTGCCGGCGACATCCAGTCCGCCGAGACACCCCAGTCGTCGTGGCGCCCGACCAGCCGCCCGGCCAGCTCTGCCACAGCGTCGGCGACGAAGGCGCAGGCCAGGCGCGCCTCGTCGGTACCCTTGGCGCCGTAGTCGACGGCGGCGCCGGCCGTCCGCACGGCGGCCGCCGCATGGGCGAGGTCGTAGGCCAGGACCTGATGGTCGTCGATGCTGCTCGCTTCGGCCAGGGCGACCGTACCGGCGGCGACCACCTCCGAAGCACACGCTACGACGGTCCTGGCCGCATCGAGGTCGGGGGCGAGATGGCGAGCGTCAGTCACGCGCCGCGACACTACTTCGCCCGGCGACACCCTGATCGGGGAGCCGCCCGAGGACTGTCACCAGCGGTGGCAGCACCACCGGATCGTCCTTCGGGTCGACACCGGTCAGGCTGGCAAGGTACTCGGCGACGGCTCCAGGACCACACCCGGCCGGCGCCTCCGCCCAGGCGTCCACCAGCTCCAGGCCGACCTGACGGACCAAGGCCGGCAGCCACGCGCCGATATCGGGGTGCCGGGCATCGGGCATCGACAGGGCCGTCCCAGCCACCCGGCCGGCGGAGGTCACCGGCTCCTGGGCGACCACCCAGCCGCCGGGGCGCACCGCGCCGGCCATTCGGGCCAGGACCACGGCGGGGTCGACGACGTGCAGCAGCAGGAAGCGGCAGAACGCCAGGTCGACCGGTTCGGGAAGCAACAGGTCCTCGCCGGCCTGGGTGATGGCCAGGACCTGACTGTGCTCGGCGGCGGCGGCGGCTGCCACGTCGCGCGCCAGAGGGTCGCTGTCCACAGCGTACACCCGCCCGCTGTGGCCGACCATGGTGGCCAGCGACACGCTCACGTCACCGCCACCGGCACCGACGTCCACGCAGCGCCACCCCGGCCCCACTCCGAGGCGCTCGAGCGCGGTGGCCAGCGGGCGGCGGTAGACGTCGTCACGGAGGGCGTCGGGCACGGCTGCACGCTAGCGCCTGATCGTGCTGGCTCCTCGTCCAGAGCGCGGGCGCAGGGAGCTCGGGTACCGGGGTCGCGCTCTCGCTGCCGTGGCGAGGTGCCAGGCCGACGTTCTCCCTCCGACGAACCGATATGGTCGTCTACGAGGGCGAACGTGCATCTCCCCTGACCACGCGTGGACGTGTGCTCCCGTCGCTTGGAGCACTGTGATCCGAGCAGGCAAGGACAGCCTCGCAAGGCTGGGGGGAACCTCGGGCCAGAGGGCACGCCGAGAGCCCGGCGGCGCTCGGCGCCGGAGCCCGCAGATGGGTTCGCCAGCCGGGGTGGCCCGGGGCCAGCTAGCCTCGCTGTTCGTGAAAGTCACCATGCTCCTGTGCGACTCGGCCCAGGTCGCCGACGGCAAGCTCTTCATCTTGGGCGGCGGATGGTCGCTCACCGGTCCCGACCCGATGCCATCGGCCATAGCCGTCAAGGTCGACGTCGGCTGGCACGAGGTGGAGATCGTGCACCACTGGGAGCTGTACCTGGAGGACGCCGACGGCCAGCCGGTGCTGGTGCAGACGCCAGAGGGAGGCCAGCCGGTGGAGGTGCGCGGGGAGTTCCAGGTGGCTCGCCCTACCACGGTCCCAGAAGGCACGCCGATCGACATGGCGCTGGCTGTGAACCTGGGGCCGCTGCCGCTGGCGCCCGGCAGCCGGTTCACGTGGCGTCTCGCCATCGACGGCGAGTCGCAGACGGACTGGGCGCTGGCGTTCACGACCCGGCCGCAGCTCACCGTCTGATCGCCCGGCCGTGGCGCGGCGGGTGCCGGAGCAGCGCCGGCCGGGAGGTGACATGGCGAGGTGCTGACCGGTCCCTCGAAGCAGGACCGGGCGTGGCGCAGCTGGCTGCGTCGTGCCATCGGGTTGCTGGTGGCCGTGGCCGCTGCTGCGGTGCTGGGCGACCAGGCTGCCCGGGCGGTGCAGGTCATCGCCTCGGGAGCCGGCTCCAAGAGCACGGGGTTCGGTGGGCCGTGGTGGATCGCCGCAGCAGGGGTGGCAGTCCTGGTGGGAGTGGGAGCGCTGCCGGCGTGGCGGCTGGTCGGCTCGCGGCCGCTGGCTGTCTTTCTCGCTCCGTGCCTCGGGGCGCTGTTGGCCGCCTTGTCGGCTGTGGTCACGGTGGTGGTCGCCAGCGACCCCCTGCGCTGGTTCGTGGCGCTGGCCGCGGCGATCAACGCGGCGGCACTGTCGTCGGTCGCTGCTCCACGTGACCGGCGTGACCAACGCCGGGTCGGGCCGCCATGGAGCCTGCCCAGTGCTGCGGCGGTGACGTTGGTGGTGCTGGCGGTGGCTGTCGCCGGTGTCGTGGGGTACGCGGCGAGCACTGGCGGAGGGGGCTCGGGAGGCCGGACCACCTGGCTTGCCCTGGCCGGGGTGATCGGCGCTGGGCACGGCGGCGTCCATCGGGCGGTGACAGCATCGACCTCGGCTGGCGCCCATCTGCTGGCTTCGCCGCTGGCCAGTGGCGCGGTGTCGATCACCTGGCTGCTCACCGGGCGCCGCGCCGCCGGGGCGGCTGACGTGGTGGTCGCAGCGCTCACCGTGAGTGCGCTGGGTGCCGCTGCCTGCGCGGTGACCGAGATGGCCAGGACGATCTCCCATGGACTGGACCGGCGCTGGGCGGGGCGTCCACGAGCACGGGCTGTGCAGCTGTCCGGGCTGGCGGGGGCGGCTGGCTGGGTGCTGGCCGCTTTCGGGGCGTTGGCCGCGGCCGGCGGTCAGGTGGTCGACGCGACGCTCACCTTGCTGTGGGCATCGGCCGCGGTGGGCTCAGTGGCCTTCGGTCTCGTGCTGTCGACCGACCGGTGGCGGCTGCGGGCTGTGGTCGCGCTGGGCGCGATGAGCACCCTGGCTGCCCCGGCAGGGGGGGTAGCGGCGGCAGCGGTGGCGCTGGCGGTGACGTTCCGGCGGGTGGCCGCGGCTCGGCGCCGGGGTGCCGGCACCGGATGGTGGGCCGATGTGCTCGGTGGGACGCTGGCGGTTGCGGGCGCGTTGGCCTGGCCGGTAGCGACCGTCGTCGTCGGCGCCGTGCCCATCCGCTTCGCGCCCTCATCCCTTGCTCACCTGCCGCAGCGACTGTCCTCCACATGGGGGATCCTGCAGCCGCACCTCGCTGCGGCGGCGATCGCCTTGGGTGTCGCCGCCCTGGCCGCGGTGTTCTTGCGGCGTGACCGAGCCACCCGCGAGCTCGGTTCGGACGTGGGCAGCGTCGTGGTGGGAGTGGTCAGCCTCGGGGCCGTTCTGGTGGCCTGGTCATGGCCAGCACCGGTCCTGGCTCCGTGGCGGGTGGCTGCGGTGCCGGCTGCGGTGGTCCTCCCGCTGCTTCTGGCCTCGTTGTCCATGGCCACGTGGATGGTGACCGGCGTCGCTGTGGCCACCGGGGCCGAGCCAGCCCGGTCCGGATTTTCCAGCGTAGCGACGAGCGATGCCGGAGCAGGGGGCACTGGTGGCGGCAGGGGTGGTGCTGGTGGCGGCGGCGGTGCTGGCGGCGGTGGCGGTGCTGGTGGCGGCGGCAGCGGCGGCGGCGGTGCCGGCGGCGGTGGCGGTGGCGGCGGTGGCGGCG
>JAJZNB010000024.1 GCA_021848085.1 Actinomycetes bacterium | reverse complement strand
GGCTTGCGGTGGGTGTGCCCGGCGGGTGACAGACTCGGGGTGGGGGGAGGTGCTGTCGATGCTGGGGCTCGTGGTGACGGCGGGGGCGAAGGTGGAGCGGATGGCGGAGATCCGATGAGTGGTTCGACCGGCAGCAGCGGAGGCTCGGCAGGCGGTTCGACCGGCAGCGGCGGAGGCCCGGCAGGCGGTTCGACCGGCAGCGGCGGAGAGGGCACCTCGGCGTTCTTCCCCTACGCCGTCGACTGGCGGCTGGCGGCGCTGTGGCTGCCGTTCGGTCTGGTGCCGTGGCGCGACGGGATCACCGTCACCGCCGACGGCCGATTCGAGGCGCGCTTCGGGTTCTTCCGATGCGAGACCGCCCTCGACAACATCGACGAGGCTCACATCACACGCGACTACCGGTGGTGGACGGCGGTGGGGGTGCGGCTGTCATTCGTCGACGACGGGCTGACGTTCGGGACCAACAACCGCGCCGGGGTCTGCGTCCACTTCCGCTCCAACGTCCCCAGCCGGCTGTCGCCCCGACGAGGCCATTCGGCGCTGACGGTGACGGTGGCCAACCTGCAGGGACTGGTCGATCAGCTGACCGGCGCGCCGGCGGGCGGCTGACCCTCGGTTGCCCGGTTGGCTCGTGGCGCCGGCGGGCGGCTGACGCTCGGTTGGCCGGTTGGCCGGTTGGCCGGTTGGCCGGTTGGCCGGTTGGCCGGTTGGCCGGTTGGCCGGCTGCCCGGTTGGCTGTTGGCGCCGGCGGGCGGCTGTCCAGACCGGTACCGGCGGGCGGCTGCCCCTCGGCTGACCGGCTGGCTGATCGCCCCCTGACACCGGCAGGTGGCGGATCGCCCGGAGGCCGATGGTGGCCGCTCCGAGCAGGCGAGGGTGTCGAACAGGCCGTGTCGCTGAGGCCGTGTCGCTGAGGCTGTGTCGCTGAGGCTGTGTCGCTGAGGCTGTGTCGAACAGGCCGTGTCGAACAGGCCGTGTCGAACAGGCCGTGTCGAACAGGCCGTGTCGAACAGGCCGTGTCGAACAGGCCGTGTCGAACAGGCCGCGTCGCTCAGGCCGTGTCGAACAGGCCGCGTCGCTCAGGCCGTGTCGAACAGGCGCGGCGAGCCCGCCTTCGAGTCGGGGCGGGGCGAGCGAGGCGGACGCAGAGGCCGCCGGCCACGCGGGCCGCCGCTCCGCCCGCCGCGCTGGGCGCCGCCTCGCTCACCGGCGGTCGGGCCATGCGGTCCGCCCGGTCCGGTGCCGTCGGCCCCGCCCGGTGGGGAGCCGCCAGGGTCCTCTTGTGGGGAGCTGACCGCGTCGCCCGGAGGGGGGGAGCCGCTGCTGCCGGGCGAGGCCACCTCCTGGGCCCGACGGGGATCGGCCAGGTCGGGAGGAGGCTGGGCATCCTGATCCGGTCCGGGATCGGTGTCCTCGCCGGCCCGCTCCGGCCAGGCGCCGACCTCGGCTGGTGATGTCCACCGCCACTGTCCGGGGCCCCCGGCGAGGCGGTAGCCGTTGTACGTCTTCTGCCGATGGTGCTGCCGGCACAGCAAGGTGAGGTTGGCGAGCTCGGTCGGCCCGCCCTTGCCGAAGTCGGTGCTCCAGTGGTCGCGTTCCAGCCCGACAGCCTGGCCGCACCCGGGGACGACGCAAGTGGCGTCGCGCCAGCGCAGGGCCAGGTCGAGGGCGACCGGAACATGGCGACGGACGCTGCACACCGTCCGGATGTCGACCCCGTCGGTGATCACCAGCGCCAACAGGGCGTCGCCCAGCAGCCTTCTGGCCGTGGCGACCGGGATCTCTCCACAGCCGGGGATGTCGCAGACCTCGCCGTCGGTGGCGAAACCCCGCTGCAGGGCACTGAGATCGGCACGGATCAGCATCCGCGGCCGCAGGACCCGCCCACCGTTCCCACCCGAGGCACCTCGCTCCACCAGGGCCAGCAGGGCGTCGGCCTGACAGGCGCCGGTGGTCTCGTGGCGCCCGTCACAGCGGGCCGCGGCGGAGACCTGGGCGGCCTCGGCCTCGACGGCCCGGCGCAGGCGCGCCATCTGTTCCGGTGGCAGCTGGGCTGAGAGCACGCCCATGCCCTCGTCGTCCACGGCGAACCAGGCGCGCCGGCGCTGCTGCAGCCGTTCCGCCCGTGCCGCGTCGTCGGCGGCGGCGGCCCGGTTCCGGACCTGGCGCGCCGCGGCCTTCAGGTCCCGCAGCGACTTGCGTCGCGCCACCTCGAGCAGGTCGTGCTCGGAGGAAGGATCGTCGGCTGCCGCCTTGGCCACCTGCTCGGCCTGATCGGGAGAGAGCTCGCCTCGGCGGAAGGCGCCGGCCGCCTCGGGCAACGCCTCGAGGTGTTGAGCCGTGGCCAGCTGGCGCTGCGCTTCGCCCACCGGGACGCCGGTACGCTCGGCCAGCCACTGCCCGGGGCTGCGATGCCGACCGTCGAGCCGCCAGACGTTGCAGCTGGTGGCCCGGCGCGCGGCGGCCAGGCGTCCGGCCGAGCAGATCCGCACCACCTCGTCGAAGGCCCCGGTGAGCGCATCAGCGTCGGCGCCCGACAGGCAGTCCATGTCGAGCTCGTCGAGGCCGGCAGCGAGCCACCGCGCCAAGGCCTGCAGCCCCGCCACCGTCAGGCGGCGGCCAGCTGCGTCGTGGTGGCTGTGGCAGAGGCCGCACTCACAGGTGGCAGGCACCTCTCCATCATCCCGAGCGGGTGTGACGCTCATGTTTGGGAGGGTCGGGTCTCCCGGAGGGAGCAGGTCTGGCTCTGGGTGTGACGGGCGTAGCGGCCTTGAAGCGGATCTGTCGGCCTGTCTCCCTGCCCGGGGAGGCGCACCGACCGGTCGGACAGGCGCCCCGGAGGACCAGCCGGCGGTACCCCGGAAGACCAGCCAGCGGCGCCCCGGAGGACCAGCCGGCGGCGCCGGCCGGGGAACCGATGTGTCAGCGGCTCACGGAACGATGGCCTCGCCCACACCGGCGCCAGCGCCGGCCTCGCCCACACCGGCGCCAGCCTCCCCGACACCGCCGCCAGCCGCCCCATCGTCGGCGCCAGCCGACAAGCCGCCGCCCGCACCCGCCCCGCCCGCACCCGCCCCGCCCGGACCCGCCCCGCCCGGCCCCCCAGGGTCGGTCGCCGCACCCGCCTGCGGGCCGGCCCCGGCGTGGGTCTTCAGATGCAGCTCCGGCAGCAGCCAGGTGAGCAGGAAGGCGGCGCCGGCCACCGGCACCGCCACCAGGAAGACGGTGTCGATGGTGGACGAGTAGGCGCTGGTGACGCCGTGGAGGATGGGGGCGGGCAGGTGGGCCAGCAGGGCGGGGCTGACGCTGGCCCCCAGGTTCTTGGGGATGGTGATGCCGTGGAGGTTGGCGGCCAGCCGGGTGCGCAGCACGTTGGCGAAGATGGCGCCGAAGATGGCGGTGCCGCAGGAGCCCCCGATGGAGCGGAAGAAGGTGGCGCCGGCGGTGGCCACCCCGAGATCGTGGTACTCCACGGCGTTCTGCACGGCGATGACCAGCACCTGCATGACACCGCCCAGACCCAGGCCCAAGATGGCCATCCAGAGGTACATCTCGGGGCCGCTGGTGGCGGTGACGGTCGACAGCAGGTACAGGCCCAGGGTCATGACGGCCGAGCCGACCACCGGGAACACCTTGTAGCGGCCCCAACGGCTGATGAGGAATCCCGACACGATGGAGGTGACGAGCATGCCGCCCATGAGCGGCAGCAGCTGCAGCCCCGAAGTGGTGGGGTCGACGCCCTTGGCCACCTGCAGGAAGACGGGCAGGAAGGTGACGGCGCCGAACAGGGCGAAGCCGACCACGAAGCCGATGACGCTCGAGGCCGAGAACACCCGGTTCCCGAACAGGCGCAGCGGCAGGATGGGCTCGGCCGCCCGGCGCTCAACCAGCGCCCAGGCGCCCAGCAGCACCATCCCGGCCACGCCCAGGATGTAGATGGGGGCCGACATCCACGGGTAGGTGACGCCGCCCAGGCTGGCCAGCAGCACGAAGGCGGTGGCGGCCAAGGTGAGCAGGACGCTGCCGGCGTAGTCGACGACCTGCTGGATCCGGTGCAGGTTGCCGGGCAGCACGGCGGCGGTCACCAGCAGGGCCAGCACACCCAGCGGCAGGTTGAGGTAGAAGACCCAGCGCCAGCTGGCGTGCTGGGTGAGGAAGCCGCCCAGCAGCGGCCCGACCACGGTGGTGACGGCGAACACCGCCCCGAACAGGCCCTGGTACTTGCCCCGCTCGCGGGGCGACACGACGTCGCCGATGATGGCCTGGGCGCCGACGATCAGCCCGCCGGCGCCGAGCCCCTGCAGGGCCCGGAAGACGATGAGCATGCCCATCGAGGTGCTCAGCCCCGACATGGCCGAGCCGACCAGAAAGATGACGATCGACGCCTGGAAGAACTGCTTGCGGCCGTAGAGGTCGCCGAGCTTGCCCCACAGCGGGGTGGAGACGGTGGAGGCCAGCAGGTAGGCGGTGACGATCCAGGCGATGTGGGAGGCGCCGCCCAGGTCGCCGACGATGGTGGGCAGGGCGGTGGCCACCACCGTCTGGTCCAAGGCGGCCAGCAGCATGCCCAGCAGCAGCGCGCCGATGATGAACAGCACCCGGCGGCGCTCCAGGTGCAGCGTCGGCTGGGCCGGCTCGGTGCCCACGGCGGTCTCGGTCACCATCTGCTCCTCGGAGGCTGGGCCGGCTCGGTGCCCACGGCGGTCTCGGTCACCATCTGCTCCTCGTCGGCTCGGCCAGGCCGGTGCCCACGGCGTCGAAGTTGTCGGCCAGCATGTCGACCAGCGGGCGGCGCCCCTGCAGGTCGCACCAGGCCATGAGGGCCGCCCGGCTGGCGGCCAGGCCGATGGCCACCACCAGGGCGGCGTAGTGGTCGTGGGCCGGGTCGGTGCCGCGCCGCTCAGCCAGGGCGGCTGTCAGCTGGCGCTCGGTGTCGGCGAAGCGCAGCACCTGGTGGGCCACCAGGTGGGGGTCGGCCCGGATGACCTGCAGCCGCCCCAGCAGCTCGCGGTGGTCGGCGTGGTGGGGGGACAGGGCCTCGAGCAGGGCGGCCCGCAGGGCCCGCAGCGGGGGCTCCTCGACCGGGCGGGCCCGCAGCCGCTCCGTCATCTCGGCCAGCACGGCCGGGTCCCAGCCGATGACGGCGTCCTCCTTGGTGGGGAAGTAGTTGAAGAAGGTGCGGGGCGACACCTGGGCCGCCTCGGCGATGGCCTCGACCGTCACCGACGACAGGCCCCGCTCGGCCACCAGCTCGGCGGCGGCCCGCCGCAGCGCCTGGCGGGTGGCGCGCTTCTTGCGGTCCCAGGCCGATCGGCCGGACGGGGACGGAAGGGTCGGCTCCTCGTCGGGGATCGGATCACGCTCTACCACCATGGTTTGCAGTCTATGCATGTTTGCAGCCAATGCAAACAGTCCCGGCGGATCGGGTGCCTCCCGGGGCGGACGGACCGGACCGGCCGCCGTCGAACGCCAGGGTTGACGTCTGGTGGCCAGCGCGAGAGACTTGTCGCCCGATGCTGCCGGCGACCCGTCCTGTGTTCATCATCGTGTAGGCACACGCCGCCTCCGGTGTGTGCCTCGTCGACCGTCCACAGCAGTGGGCGGTTTTTCAATTTCAGGCTGGGACCACCGGCACCGGTGGGGGTGGACGGCACCGAGCGGACAAGCGCCCCAGGGCGCAGGGCAACACAAGCGCCCCAGGGCGCAGGGCAACACAAGCGCCCCAGGGCGCAGGGCAACACAAGCGCCCCAGGGCGCAGGGCAACACAAGCGCCCCAGGGCGCAGGGCAACACAAGCGCCGGGCAGCACAGGGCCAGGGACAGGAGAGCAGCAGTGGGTGAAGGCACGACGCACCGGGTGGCCGTC